>NZ_JAWUEI010000011.1:105140-161626 GCF_036663495.1 Enterobacter sp. 342 | reverse complement strand
GAAAGCGTGCGTATTGCCTGAAAACACAACCCGCTACGGGGGAGACTTACCCGAAATCTGATTTATTCAACAAAGCCATTAAAAACATACATCACATCTGGCGCGCAATGCTCTCCCCGCCACGCCTGCCCGCTTAAGGGGTCGCTTTTAATGCAGGTGCATTAGCGGCCTCTGGGCGCGCCAGTGCTGGCGCTGGCAGGGGAGCCAGTGTCGGTAAAACGCATGCAAAACCATGCACCTTATGCATACATGGCTTTTTTACGTAAAAATGGCGAGATTTTCGGGGATTTTGAGAGGACTACTGCACGGGTCTGCATTTTTCACGATTATCATCGCGCGAAACCGCATCAGGCCTGAATCCGATGGTCGTTAAAATTTCATTATCCTGCGCCGAATAATTAATTGTTTCACCGGTGGCCAGCCAGGCCTGCAGTGCATCACACAGATAGTCGACCGAGTTTTGCATGGCGCAACGCTGAGCGGCAGAATGTTACCCAGAATAATTCATCTGCTACTGTGCAAGGGCAGAGGCCAGCTCTGCGCCGTGCGTCTGCATAAAATCATTTAATCGGTCGCGGATGCTGATGCGCTGCACCTCCTCATGCGAGCGGATATAACGCCCGGCAGCCTGGTTAATTTCCCACTTTTTCACGTCGATAATCTCACGCAGCGTTTGCAGGCTGTGGCCGCTACCGGCACGGTTAACGGTGGCCGCCGGTGCGAGTGTAAGTATCCCTGCAAAACGTACCATTCACTTTTAGAGATCTCCCGACATACTGATTATGTCCCCGGAGGAGATCACCTTTTGATTCAGTGCCGAAAGACGTGAAACGAGACATCGGGCTGAAAAAATACATGACGCTATCCACCTGGCCGGCCAATTAGCCCCTCATATTGACCAACATCAACGACACCTCCCTTCCCCTATGAAAAATTAAAAAGCATCACCCAGCGCTACGGAATAGCCACCCCAACCCGGAAGGAACCCCACTATGTACAGACCCATAACCGTTATTCTCTTCATTCTCCTGACCCTCGCCGCCCTCGCTGAAATAGGTGTTTTATCCTTTGGATAATCCTCATGCGAAATACCCCGCGTCAGGGCTCGTTGATCTCATTACAGTTTTTTCCTAAAGCCACCCCGCTTCGTCTGTGCCATGCTGAATCACGCTCATAACCGATAACGTTAAATGAGGATATTATGAAAAAAACAATTATCGCATTATCTGCCGTTCTGCTGGCTTCCCCAGTATTTGCTGCGACCACACATGCAACTGACGATACCGTCGCTGCGGCGAACGCAAACGCCAACGAGGCGAAGCAAAAACTGCACGAAGAGCAGAACAAAGGTGAAGAGCTGAAGCTGAAACAGAAACATGCTGCAGAAGGTAAAAGCGAAAGCTTTGGCAGCAAGGTCAGCGAAGATTCCCAGAAAGCCTGGCATAAAGCCAAAGAAGGCACCGAGAAAGGGTGGGATGCCACCAAAGAAGGTGCTGAGAAAGGCTGGAACAAAACCAAAGAAGGTGCCAGCGAGCTGGAAAAGAAAGTCACTGAATAACCCCTTCGAAAGGCCGCAAACGCGGCCTTTTTTATTCCCACCTACTTTGCTTCCTGAAGACTAAACTTGTCACAGGGGGGCACCATCATGAGCCACAAAGAAATCGCACCAGAAACCCAGGGCGTCACCATTGAACTACTCTCCATCGTCGATCTGGGCCCGGAGATCGCAGGCATGGACGGGCGACAGCTTCGGATGCGCAGGGTGACACTCGCTCCCGGCGCGGTCTTTGGCCCGGTGCATGATCATATCGATCGCCCCGGTACCGTGTTTATCCTGGAGGGAACAATCACCGACCATCGTAATGGGATCGCCACCGATTACGGTCCCGGTGTCGGCTGGCCGGAGGATCACAATACGGTTCACTGGCTGGAAAACCGTGGCCAGGTTACCGCCGTCGAAATCTCGGTTGATATCATTAAAAATCCTGACGCATAAAAGCCGAATAGATCCCTGGTGTGACGCGTTTACTCCCAGCGCCCCCTAAAGAGATCCTGAGATGCTACGACGCCTGCTTATATTGCTTATTTTGGTCTGCCCGTGGGCGTTAGCCGTCCCGCAGAGCTACATCATCGACACCAACAACACCGCCATTCGGCTATCCTGGCGTGCTTTCGGCGGTATCCTCTCCTGGGCGACATTCAGTGGCGTGACGGGTGCCGTGACGCTTAATCCGAATAACGATGTCGATGACCATATTCACGTCACTATTCCCGTGGCAACCCTGGTGGCCTCAAACAAGCTGCTCACCTGGCAGCTGAAAAGCGACATGTTTTTTGAATCTGAACGCTACCCGACGATTGAGTTTGTCAGCTCTCGCGTGGTCGCCCAGGGCGCAGGACGATTCAGAGTGTTCGGCACGCTGACCGTGCGAAACATTGCCCGCCCAGTGATTCTGGAAGCCGTTGTGGAAGACCCGCATGCGCAAGCCCTCACGCTGAATGCCACCACAGCGATTTCCCGTGCATCCTACGGGATGGATAAATTTGCCCTGGTCGTTGACGATCGTATTGCCATCGCTATTGCGATTCAGACGAACACTATTCCCTCATCCTGAGATCAGGCGTTGCAACTGTTCTGCGTTACTCTGCAAGTGAGACAGCGGGTTTCGGCCTATCAGGACAAACTGATAGCCCGCATCCTGCCACCACACCAGGTTCATACTGTGCCGCTGCTCCTGTTGAAGAGAAGCCGTCGTCTTCTCATCGACAGGAGAGATACAGAGTGCCATCGGGCCGTAGTCGGCGTTGATCCAGGCAATCTGCGCGATAGAAGTGGTTTCATAGCGCAGCATGCGTACCATTTTGAGTTCTGCCCCCTGCAGAGTAAGCTGCGACATCTGCAATTTCATGCCGATATCCTGTGCGGCCCGTTCCAGGCCGCGTTGCAGAACAGGCAGTGCGCTGTCCATATCCAGCAGTGTTTCAACGCTGTACAAAGACATGTATTGCGCTTCGAGGTCACGAATATGGGCGTTTTCATCATCAGGGGCAGAAGCGGGTCTCAGCAGATACCCCAGCCCGGAACCGACCATCAAAAAACTGACCGACGCTGCAATCAGTGCGCGTCTGCTTACGCCCGCCGGAGAGGAAGAGTGTGGTTCGGGAAGTGCCGCCAGACGCGCCTGCATCTTCTCAAGGGGTGCGTCATCCAGTAGAGAAGCAAACGCCCCGGGGTAGTCCTGGTTGCTATTCATTAGCTCAGCGGTTCGCCCGGAGAGGCGTTCATCACTTCTCATCTGTTCTTCAAATTGTTGTGCGTCTGTACGGCACATCTCGCCATCTATCCATGCCACGATAGCATCGTCGTTATAGGGCGGCGTAAAACGGTGCGAATTCAAGAGCGCTTCTCCTTTACCGGAGGCATTGCATCAGCGGACCTCGCAAGTGTTGCCCGCGCTGTCGCCAGTCGGCTCATTACAGTGCCAATCGGCACCGCCAGGGTGTCCGCTGCCTCCTGATAGGTAAAACCTTCGACATAAACCAAAAAAACCGTGTTGCGCTGGGCTTCCGGTAGCGCATTGACGCGCTGCATCACCTTCAGGTAATGCAGGCGTGTTTCATCCTGCTCGCGGGTGTCTGGTGCCAGAAGTTCGTCACTGGTGACAAACCCCTGTCCCTGACGGACATGTCGTGCCCGAAGCTCAGAGATCCAGATGGAGTGCAATATCGCAAACAGCCACCTGTCGATGCGCGTGCCGGGCGTATACTGGCTGCTCCTTTCGAGCGCACGCACGCAGGTGGACTGAACCAGCTCTTCGGCGATATCCCTGTTTCGCGACAACACCAGCCCATAGCGCCAGAGACGCGACAGGTGTGCCGCTAACTGTTGACGAACCTCACTGGTAGCGATGTGTTTTCCCTCCACGAGAAACTCAGGATTCCGGCTGTCCGTTGATGGCAGCCTGCAGATCGCGGTACTCCTCGCAGGACTGGCCACATATGCCTGCTATTACCTTCAACTGTTCTTTCGCGAGGTCAGGCCGTCCTTTGACCATCCATGCCTCACCCAGGTATTCACGGGCTTTGGCATAATCAGGGGCAATCGCCAGCGCGCGCTGGTAATAGCCGATACCCTCATCGGTACGTCCCAGTTTGCGTGTGGCATACCCGCGATAGTTCCACGCTTCAGCCGTATTGCCATTTTTCAGCGAATCAAGGAGATTCAGCGCCGCCTGATACTCCCCTTTCTTAGCAAGATGGCATGCATAGTTGGTTTTGTCCTGATCGCTCAGGCTGCTGCTCTTGTCCGGCACACATTTCTGAGTTGCACTGTCATACACCTGCCCTGATGGGCAGTCAGGCGTTTTGCTCTCGGTACTATTATCACCCATTGCCAGCGCCAGTGGAGACAGCAGCGAAAAAATCAGTACCGGGATCAAACGAAGAGAGGTCGTGTTCATAAAAAACTCCTGGATGAGAGAGGATGACGTCAGTAAACGCATGAGTGGCGCTTTTTATTCATACTCCTGAGGATATTTTTGCTGCAACAAAATCATGCATATAACGCATCCCGTACCAATATAGATCTGATCATTTAATGATCACCTCATTCTATTACCCTCTCTCATTAGCAGAAATTTAATCATATAAAAGAATATTTTTTAAATATCATCAAATATAATATATCCTACATCAAAAATGTTACCATAACTTAAATCACCATTAAGAAACCATAAACAACAACCTTTTAAATACGATTAAAAAAGTCACCTACCAATTATTGAGCAACACCATACATACTTTTTAAATACCATTTAAAAATAAAGTAAAATACATTAAAAACAACATGTTGCGAATTTAAATTTATAGTTAGAATTAACAAAACAATATCCCTACAACTTCTCCCCTTCATGTTTAAAGAATCTTAATTTGCATATCCATATTTTTCTGACTATATCATTTTTATACTATCCCGGATTAATTCCTCTATTAATTACAAGGTTATATAAAAGACAAAATCGCGTTATTGATAATTTTCTTAAATAAATAGATTCGTTCTGATGTTGCCACTCTGTATTCTGGCGGGCATCGTTCGCGCTGAAAAAAAATACGGTGAGCGCTGTTTAAATAACAGTAACTCCGCCGGGGGCGCGCTTTACCCTTCACAGAGATGGCTCGCCGTTAACGACAACTCAGCTGGAGTCATCACTAAATGAGCCAAATCTCTGTTATATCGAAACTTACGGGCGTTGAAACCACAACGGAAGGCACCCAGGTTACGCTGAACCACACCTCTATTGTTGAGCTTCAGGTTGAGCGAGCCAATGTCGCCGATTTCGCCCGCAGCGGTAACGATCTGATGATCACGCTACACTCCGGCGAGGTGATTACCGTTAAGAATTTCTACGTCACCGATGAGCAAGGGGCGAGCCAGCTGGTCCTTCAGGACAGTGAGGGTGCACTATGGTGGATTGAAGACCCTACCGGAGCCGCCACGTACGAATCGATTGCCTCTACGGACGTGTTGCTTGCCGCATCAGGAAGTGATGCCGGTGGTGCCGCCATCTGGCCATGGGCACTGGGTGGCATTGTCGCAGCGGGCGGTATCGCGGCGGTGGCAAGCACCGGTGGTGGCGGCGGCGGCGGTGGTAATGGTGACGGTGATAATAACAGCGGTACTAACCCCACCACGCCCACAGACCCTGCCGACCCGGATACGACGCCGCCGAATGCGCCTTCCAGTCTACAGTTTTCATCGGACGGCAAAACCGTCACCGGTACCGCAGAACCAGGCAGTACAATCACCCTGAAAGATACTAACGGCAATGTGATTGGCACAGGTAAAACCGGCAGTGACGGCTCGTTTACTGTTAATCTCGGAACACCGCTAACCAACGGCGAGCACGTCACTGCTACAGCGACGGATGCAGCAGGAAATACCAGCCAGGGGACAAATGCGACAGCACCAGATATTACCGCCCCCGATGCCCCGGCAATCACCAACGTAACGGACGATATTGACCCGCAGACGGGGGCAGTCAGTAACGGCGGCAGCACCAACGATCAGCGCCCGCAGCTTACTGGCACCGCTGAACCCGGCTCCACCGTAACGATTTATGACGGCAGTATCGCCATTGGTACTGCAGTTGTCGCCAGTAACGGCACCTGGACCTTCACCCCGTCTGTTAACCTCAGTGAAAGTACTCACCAAATCACCGTGCGGGCAACCGACGCTGCCGGCAATACCGGACCCGCTTCACCGGTTTTCACCCTCACAGTCGATTTGACGCCTCCGAATACACCGACCGCGATTCTGCTGACCGACGACACGGGCTCTGTCAGAGGGACTATCACTTCGGGCACGCTGACCGATGCAACGCAGCCGCTCCTGGCAGGAACGGGCGAGCCCGGTGGAAAGATCACCCTCTACGATAACGGCGTGGAGATTGGGACAACGACGGTGCTCCCCAACGGTACCTGGAGCATCACACTCAATAGCCCGCTCCCGGAAGGGACGCACTCGATTACTGTCAGTGAAACCGATGCAGCCGGAAACCAGAGCGCGATTTCGCAGCCAGTTAACTTCACCGTGGACACCACACCACCACTCGCTCCTGAAAACGTGGTCGTGTCGAATGATGGCACCACCATCAGCGGCACCGCGGAACCGGGCAGCACGGTGACCATTCGTGAAGGCGATGCTATAGTTGGTACTCCAGTGGTGGCCGATAGCCAGGGCAACTTTAGCGTGACGCTGAACCCACCGAAGCTCAACGGTGAAGTCCTGACCGCTGACGCCACCGACACGGCAGGCAACACCAGTCCAACCACCTCCGCGGCTGCACCGGACATTACCCCGCCGCAGACCCCGGTCATCGTATCGGTGATTGACGACGTGCAGGCCACTACCGGACCTGTAGGCCAGAGCGGGCTCACCAATGACCGGGCCCCAACCATTAACGGTACGGGCGAGTCTGGCTCAACCATCACGATTTCTAACGGCAGCGATATCCTCGGCACGGTGGTTGTTCCGCAATCCGGCCTGTGGAGCTTCACCCCACCTTCACCGCTGGTCGATGGCACGTATGTGCTAACGGCAACGGCAACGGATCCCGCCGGAAACCAGAGCGGAATCTCAGCCGCGTGGACAATTAACGTCGACGGGACTGCACCTGACGCCCCGGTGATTTCACAAGTCGTGGACGATGTTCCCGGAGGAATTACTGGCTCGCTCGGCCCAAATGCCACGACCAATGACGCCACCCCAACGCTCAGTGGTACTGCTGAACCCAATGCTACGGTGACTATCCGGGTGGATGGGGTTGCTCTGGGTACCACCGTCGCCGATGGCGGCGGGGCGTGGATCTTTACCCCTTCCAGTCCCATTAGTGAGGGTCAGCACACCCTGACCGCAGTCTCGACCGACGCGGCAGGTAACACCAGTGGCGTATCCAACACCTGGGGTATCACGATTGACAGCGTCGCGCCTGCTGCTCCGGTTATTACCCAGGTGATAGATGATGTGCCCGAGCGCCTCGGTACACTCACCCCCAACGATACCACCAACGACACAATGCCGACGCTCAACGGTACCGCAGAGCCGGGCTCAACCGTCACCATCCGTCTGGATGGTACAGATGTTGACACGGTAGTGGCGGACAGCAACGGCGCGTGGAGCTATACCCTCACTACGCCTCTTGTCAGCGGCCCCCATACCTTTACCGTCGTCGCCACCGACGCGGCGGGTAACACCAGTCTCGCCTCAGGCGGTTTCACCTTTACTGTTGATACCACCCCACCACTGGCAGCGACCATCGCCAGCGTGCTCGATGATGTCGGCGGCGTTCAGGGCCCACTCAGCAGCGGTGATACCACAGATGACACCCAACCGCTGCTTCAGGGCTCCGCCCCTGCTGATGCAGTGATCACCGTCTATGACGGCACAACCCTGCTCGGCACCGCCATCCTCGACGGCAATGGCGGCTGGAGTTTTACCCCCGTTACCCCGCTCACCGACGGCCCGCATTCGCTAACGGTGCATGCCATGGATGCCGCGGGCAATACCACCGTCTCCAGCCCATTTGTACTGACGGTAGATACCGTGGCACCTGCCACGCCAGATACCCCGGCGATCACCGTCAACCCTGACGGCGGTGCAATACAAACGCCGCTGAACCCGGGCGAAACCACTCGCGACACCACGCCAACCCTGAGCGGTACCGGTAATCCGGGCGATACCGTGACCATCTACAACGGCGGCGTCAAACTCGATGATGTTGTTGTGGACGGCTCCGGCAACTGGAGCTGGACGCCAGCCAGCCCGCTGCCTAACGGCACCTATGACATTACGCTGACCGTAACCAACATGGACGGTACGGGCAATGAAAGCGCGCCATCCCAACCGGTCACCATCACCATTGACACCGACGCGCCGGCTACGCCTGTGGCACCGGTCATTACCGACAGCGTCACCCAAATAACCGGACCTGTTGCCGATGGCGGAACGACCAACGATCCCCGTCCGGTTCTGAGCGGTACCGGGACGGCAAACGACGTTATCACCATTTATGACAGCGTAAATGGCGGCGCGGCGTCGGTCGTCGGCACCGCCACGGTAGACAGCAACGGCAACTGGAGCTGGCGCCCTGGCAGTAATATTGCTGAGGGGGACCACGAATATACCGCTACCGCTACCGACGAAGCGGGCAACGTCTCTGGTTCATCGCCGGGGATAACGATCACTGTGGATACCGTAGCACCAGCTACGCCGGTGATAGGTGCCGTGGGCGGCGCACTGGATGATGGTTATACCGCGGATTCGACGCCGACGGTCGGTGGTACTGGCGAAATCGGCGAGACGGTGATCGTCTACAACAACGGCGTCGAGTTGGGACGCGTGACGGTGAACGGCACCGGAGAATGGTCCTTCACTCTGCCACCACAAAACGACGGTCCGCTGCATATCACCGTAGCGGGCGTTGACGCGGCAGGTAACGTTAGCGCCCTTAGCCCGGTCTTTGACGTCACGCTGGATACCACTGCACCTGAAATACCGCAGATAGATGCCATCACTCCCAGCTCTCTTTCAGGCAGTGTGCTCTACACCAATGACGGAACGCCGACCCTCACCGGGACCAGCGAACCGGGAACCACCGTTATCGTCTCCGTCGACGGTACTCCGTCGCTGGTTCCAGTGACCCTACAACCGGATGGTAGCTGGAGCTGGACCGCCGGGAGCACGCTGTCCGACGGCCCACATACCTTCACCGTCTCATCCAGCGATCCGGCAGGTAATCTCTCCGGAAGTTCAGCGCCACTCAGCGTCACTGTGGATACTGTCGCGCCGCCAGATCCGATCAATATGAACCTGGCAGCAGAAGGGACACCGCTGACCGGTACCGGTGAGGCAGGAAGTATCATTACTGTGAAAGACGGTAGTGTGGTCATTGGTACTGGCGTTGTCGCAGGCGATGGCAGCTTTTCTATTGCACTGAGCCCCGCGCAACTGGATCCCGCCACGCTGACCGTAACCACCACCGATGCCGCAGGTAACAGCAGCCCTGGCGCGACGTTTATCGTCACCGATTCACCGCTCGATCTGCCTCAGATACCGGTCATTACGGCGATCAACGATGACGTTGCCCCTGTCACCGGCGACGTGAAAGATAAAACCACCAACGATACAACGCCAACGCTTACCGGCACGGCCGAAGCCGGCAGCCTGATTACCATCTACCTGGACGGTGGCGTGACGCCCGTGTCGACGGTCACCGCCGACGGCAGCGGCAACTGGAGCTATACGCCGTCCGCGCTGGGTGAAGGGCTGCATACCTTTGAGGTAACCGCGACCCTCAATGGCCTGACCAGCGGTCGCTCTCCGGCCGCCACCGTGACCGTCGACCTCACTGCGCCGGGTACCCCCACCATTGGCTCGGTGCTTGATGATATAGGTCCCGGCACGGGTCCGCTGACCAGCGGCCAGACCACTAACGATAACCAACCCACCCTCACCGGTACGGGTACAGCAGGCGACACCATCTCTGTCTACAGCAACGGAACGCTGCTGGGCAGCGTGGTGGTTGGCAATACGGGAACCTGGAGCTACACAACGTCGCCCCTGGCGGAGGGCAATAACGTCCTGACCATCCGCGAGACCGATCCGGCCGGGAATCAGAGCGGCCCATCGACCGGGTTCACCGTCGTGGTAGATACTGTTTCCACCACACCGGTCATCACTAACGTCACGGATAATGTCGGTAACGCCGCCACCACAGTGATCAGCGGCGATCCGACCAACGATGCCACGCCAACCCTTTCAGGCACCGCAGAAGCAAACAGCGTGGTGACGATTTTCGACGGTGGCACCCAGATTGCCGTGGTAACGGCTGACGGTACCGGCGCATGGACGTTTACCCCTGACACCGCGCTCACCGAAGGCTCGCACAGCTTCACCGTCCAGGCGACCGATCCGCAGGGCAACGTCAGCGCAGTCTCTGCCCCCTGGAGCGTGATGGTTGACCTGACAGCACCGACGGTTCCGACACTGGATAATGTGAATGACAACGTCCCGGGCGGTGTCACGGGCAACCTTACCAGTGGGCAGGTCACCAACGACAACACGCCGACGATTAGCGGTACCGGACAGGTGGGCAGCACCATCCACATCATGAATAACGGTACGCAGATTGGCCTGGCTACCGTTGATGGAAGCGGGAACTGGTCCTTTACCCCGAGTACGCCGCTGGGTGATGGCAGCTACTCCCTTCGCGCTTATGCAACGGATGTGGCAGGCAACGCCTCGGCTAACTCGTCGGTCTTCGCCTTTACTGTGGATACTTCAGGCCCCGGTGTACCAGTGGTCACCAGCGTCATCGACGATGTCGGTCCTGCCACCGGTACGCTCGCGACGGGCAACAGCACCAACGACGCACGTCCGACCTTCAATGGCACAGGCGAAGTAGGTTCCACCATCCATGTGATTGTCGATGGCAACGAAGTTGGTACCGCGGTGGTGAATGCCCAGGGCAACTGGACCTTTACCCCAGGTACCGATTTGAGCGATGGGCCACATGCTATCACCTTCAACGCGACCGACACGGCTGGCAACACTGGCAGCACGACGGCTCCGTTTAACCTGACCGTGGATACGGCCGTGCCATCGGCTCCGGTTATTTCGACCGCAGGTGACAACGTGGGCAGCATACAAACTCCGCTCTCTTCCGGGCAGAGTACAGACGACACCACGCCGACGCTGAACGGCACCGCGACCGCCAACGCGACGGTGACCATTTATGAAAACGGGCAGCCAGTCGGCACCGCACTGGCGGACGGTACCGGCGCATGGAGCTTTACGCCGTCAACGCCACTGGTCAACGGAAGCCATACCTGGACCGCCACCGTCACCGATGCGGCGGGCAACATCAGCCCGACCTCGCCGGACTTTACCCTGATCGTTGATACCGCGGCACCAAACGCGCCGGTTATCAGCCAGGCGATAGACGACGTGGGCACAATCACCGGCCCGCTCACGTCCGGGCAAAGCACCGACGACACCGTACCGCGGCTTGTCGGAACCAGCGAACCGTTTGCCACCGTGAAAATCTTTGAAGGCGCGACACTTGTCGGAACAGGCACTGCGGATGCCAGCGGCAACTGGAGCATCCTGCTCACCACCACATTGACAGCAGGTCCGCACAGCTTCACCGCGCAGGCCACGGATGCGGCTGGCAACACCAGCGTCTCGTCGACAAGTTTCAGCCTGACAATTGACACCACGCCGCCTGCGCTGCCGGTGCTGACCAGCATCCAGGATGACGTGGGCAATGCAGCGACGCCAGTCGCCAACGGTGGGATCACCAACGACGCGCAACCCACACTCAGCGGTACAGCAGAAGCCGGATCGACGGTGAAAATCTTTGATAACGGCGTACAGATAGGCAGCGTGACCGCAACCGGTGGGAACTGGAGCTTTACGCCATCTCCTGCGCTGAGCAACGGTGCACACACGCTGACCTTTACCGCCACCGATGCGGTGGGCAACGCCAGCGCGCCAACCGCCGGGTATGTGATTAACGTCGATACCGCTGCGCCAGGTGCGCCAGTCATCAGTTCAGTGATTGATGATGTCGGCAGCGTTACCGGTCCGGTGACCGGTACGAATCCGACCAACGACACGCGTCCAGCGCTGACCGGGACTGCCGAAGCGAATGCAACGGTTCGAATTTACGATGGCATCACCCTGGTAGGCACAGTAACCGCCGATGCCAGTGGCAACTGGACCCTGCTACAAACCACTACCACGCTGGCGCAAGGCACGCATAACTTGACCGCCACAGCTACCGATGCGGCGGGCAACACCAGCGTGGCTTCAGCTGTGACGACAATTATCGTCGATACAACCGCCCCAACGGCACCGACAGGGACCTTTAACGCCGACGGTAGCGTCCTGACCGGGAATGCGGAAGCTGGCAGCACCGTCGCTATCCGCCTTGCAGACGGCTCGACAGTGACCGCCATTGCGGACAGCAACGGCACGTACAGCTACACCTTCATTAACAAACAGACCGAAGGCCAGACGCTGCAGATCACCGCCACCGACGTCGCAGGTAACACCTCACTGCCGGGCTCAGCCCTTGCGCCGGTGGTGCCGCTCTCCGCCAGCAATAACGTCGAAGAGCTGAACCTCAGCACCACCGCAACCGTCACCAACAGTCAGTACAGCGATTACGGCTTCCTGCTGGTTGGCGCCGTGGGTAACGTCCTGACATTACTGGGGAATGACACCGCCCAGGTGAACTTCACCGTAGGCAGTGGCGGCAGCGCAGATATCGTGGTGAACGCTAATGCAACAGGTGCGGTACTTACGCTACTGAATACCCTGGAGCTGGTGGTTCAACACTGGAACGGCAGCACCTGGACCACCGTCGTCGACACCGGACAACCGCAGTTTGCCGATCTGTTGACCCTCGGGGCCACCGGCGTATCACTGAACCTGACCGGGCTGGCTGACGGTGACTATCGTGTCCTGAGCTATAACACCAACCTGCTGGCAACCGGCTCTTACACCAGTCTGGATGTGGCGGTGAAAGAGACCGGCCCGGGTACTGTGACGGGCGACACCAGCCTGAATGGGAACGTGATCACCGACGTTGACCCAACCGCAGGCAGCGACAATGCCCCGGCAGGGGCGACGATCACGGCCGTCACTAACGCGCAGGGAACCACGACCAACGTTACGGCTGACGGCACGGTGATTCAGGGCCAGTACGGTACGCTGACCATCAACCGCGACGGCAGCTACACCTACAACCTGACCGACACCAGCGCGTCGGTCATTGGCCGGACGGAGAGCTTCAGCTACACCATCACCTATAACGGCGTCAGCGCGTCGGCGAACCTGGTGCTGTCCCTGGGAGCCGGTACCGTCGTCAACGGTATTGTGGCAGTGGACGACACGGCCTCGCTGACCTTTGACACCACCGTGAGTGAAATCAATAACGGGACTTCGTCTCAGGGTGGTTTTACCGTGGTGGGGGTAAATCTTGGCAGTACGCTGGGACTTAATCTGCTGGACGATATGACCAACCCGATTATCTATAACGTCGAGGAAGGTACCACCCGCACCATGACCATCCAGGCCTCCGTGGGTGGCGTGGCCCTGGCGTCGGTGTTTGATCTGTACGTCTATAAGTTCAACAACGCGACCCAGACCTTCGAGCAGGTCCGCGTTGAGCCAGGCTGGCTGCGCGCCCCGCTGCTGGGGGGGACGTCATCTCAGTTGACGCTGAATCTACCCGCCGGGGAGTATCTGTTCCTGCTGAATACCGCATCCGGGATCGCGGTCCTGACAGGCTACACGCTGAGTGTCCTGCAGGATCATGTCTACAGCGTGGCGAGCATCAGTGAAACGACCACGGGCGATGTGCTGGCGAATGACCCTGTGCCGGCAGGCACGGTGGTCACGGAAGTGAACGGCGTGGCAGTCAACAGCAGCGGCACAACCGACATTCAGGGTGAATACGGCACGCTGACCATTAATTCGTCCGGCCAGTATACCTATACCCTGAGAGCCGGTGTGGGCGCAGATCATATCAGCACGCCAGATACCTTCGTCTACACTGTGACCGCGCTTGACGGCTCGAAGGATACGGCATCGCTTAACATCACCCCAACCGCTCAGGCGATGGATGCGGTCAACGATGTCAGCACCGTGATGGATCTCACCTCGGTGCACCACACGTCGACCTACTCCGACACTACCGTGGGCACCGCCAGCTGGACGACAGCGTTGTTCTCGTCAACCCAGGGCACGGGTAGCGGGACCTTTGTGGTAGACCCGAACACCGCGCTGCACAACGCGTCACTGCACTTCCATGTCGATTCGGGGTTGGCGTTGGGTGGGCTGACGGTAAACTGGACGCTCAGTGACAGCTCGGGCGCTATTCGTACCGGCTCCTTCAGCGGTGGCTCTTTGCTGGGCGGCAATATTGACGTCCCACTGACCGGGCTGGATCTCAACGCCGGAACCTATACGCTGAGCTATACCGGCAGCGTACCGGGGCTCAGCGTCGGGACTATCACCATTACCCCAAGCGTGAATGGCACCACCTACTCGCTGAGTGATTTCGACGTCACCGGCACCCACACCGTCAACGGCAATATCTTCGACGGTACCGATTCCGGCGGCGTGCTGGATCAGCTGCACTCGGTAGATACCCGCCTGAGCGTGACCGGCTACAACGGCGTGACCACCACGTTGGATCCGTATACCGGCAGCGCCACGGTGAACATCACCGGTCATCACGGCACCCTGGCGATCGGCGCAGACGGCCATTACACCTATACCCTCAACAGCGGGATCTCACTCTCAACCATGACCTCGAAGGAGACCTTCAACTACACCCTGACCGATGCCAACGGCAACACGGACAGCGCCACACTGACCATCAATATGGCGCCGCAGTTCATCAGCTCGGAACATAACGACGCCATCACCGGTACGGCCTACGGCGATACGCTGATTTATCAGGTGCTGGACAATACGGCAGGCAATGCCACGGCAGGCAACGTCAGCAGCACCGCGGGCGATCACTGGACCGGCTTCTCGCTGGCGCAGGGAGACAAGATCGACATTGGCGATCTGCTCGTGGGCTGGGACGGCAATACCGCCTCGTTGGGGAATTATCTGCATGTCACTAATAGTAATGGCAATACCGTGATCTCCATCGACCGTGATGGTGCAGGGTCCACCTACACTAATACTGCACTCGTTACGCTTGATAACGTGCAGACCACCTACGACGAGCTTGTTAACCAGCAACACATCATTACCTGATAGCACCTGCAAGAGATGACCCGGGCGCACAGCGCCCGGGCATAAATAATAAAGCTGTACATATTTTATTAGGGACATGACATGGGAATGAAGATGCCTTACTGGTGGCTCTCGTGCTGCCTGATATCTGTGCCCGCTCTCAGCGCGAACCCGGCGGCAACCATCAATACCGGACAACTCCGCGAAACGCAGGAACTCCCCTCACTCAATGGTCGCGTGGCCCCTGTGGCCGGTAAAGCCGCGCCCGGTTCATTGCAGCTTGGCGAAGCCGTCAACCGTGCCGTCACCTGGCACCCGGCCATCAGCGAAGCCGTGGGGAAACTCTATGAACAGAGCGAAGAGGTGGACGTCGCTAAATCAAAATACTATCCGCAGATTAATGCCGGTGTGGACAACGGTTATTCCCATGACGGCGACCAGAACGGCTTTACGCCATCGATGGTGCTCTCCCTCTCACAAATGCTTTACGATTTTGGCAAGGTGGCAAGTCAGGTACGAGCCGAGAATGCCGGAGTTGCCCAGCAGCAAGCCAACGTGCTGGTCAGCATCGACACCATCGCCCACGATACCGCTGTCGCCATGGTGCAGGTACAAACCTGGCAGCAGATGGTCGACACCGCGAAAGAGCAGCTTGAGGCTCTCTCCTCCATTGGCACACTGACCCGCCAGCGTAACGACGAAGGGGCCACGTCGCTCTCTGACGTCGTACAGACCGATGCGCGTATTGAAGGTGCGCGCGCCCAGTTGATGCAGTATCAGGCCAGTCTCGACAGCGCCCGCGCCACGCTGATGAGTTTTCTCGGCTGGAACAGCCTGAACGATATCAGCAATGATTTTCCGCAAAAGCTGGGTCGGAGCTGCGATATTGCCGAGCCGGACGACCGTCTGGTTCCCGCGGTACTTGCCGCATGGGCACAGGCTAACGTTGCCCAGGCGAACCTTGACTACGCCGAAGCACAAATGACGCCGACTGTCTCGCTGGAGCCAGAAGTGCGCCATTACATGAACGATCGCTATGCGGGGAGCGAAACACGGGATCGCACCCAGTATTCCGCGTGGGTGAAAGTGCAGATGCCGCTCTATCAGGGCGGTGGCCTCACCGCCCGGCGTAATGCCGCCGGACACGCAGTAGACGCGGCGCAATCTACCATTCAGCGCACGCGTCTTGATGTCCGCCAGAAACTGCTGGAAGCCCGCAGCCAGGTGATGAGCCTGCAAAGCACGCTGCAAATCCAGGGCCGTCAGGAAGCCCTCAGCGCCCGCACCCGCGAGCTGTACCAGCAGCAATATCTCGATCTCGGCTCACGCCCGCTGCTTGATGTGCTCAACGCCGAGCAAGAGGTCTATCAGGCGCGGTTCACCCAGCAGCAGACTCTTGGCCAGCTGCATCAACTGCAGCTCAACTGCCTCTATAACACCGGGCAATTGCGTCACGCGTTCGATCTTGATAACCGCACCATCCAGACCGTGGAGATCCAGCCATGAAGCAACGCGAAATCCCGCAGGGCGAAACGATGACAGATAAGGCGCTGGCGCAGTGGGCGCAGGCCTTTGGTTTTGTCGCCACGCGCTACCGTGTCGCCTGCTCTCCCGGCGCGCTGATCGCAGGCGCTCCGTGGCTGAAAGGAAAACCGATGGTACCCGCCCTCACCCAGTTGGCCCGTGAAGCGGGGCTATCGTTTCAGTTGCTTACCGGCGGCCAGGAGGCTATCAACAGCTGGCGCCTGCCGGTGGCGGTGGCGATGAATGACGGCAGGATCGGCGTGATCGAGCATTTCGACGGGGACGATACGCTGGAGGTCAGCTTTTTCGACGATGAGACTTACACCAACCGGCTGTCGATGACGGCGATGCTGCCCGCTATCCGTCACGTCATTGCCCTGCGTCCACTCGCCGCGCTGAAGGACAGCCGCGTGGACGCGTATATATCAAAATACCGTCCGGACTGGCTCTACCGGCTGGTGATGCGCGACTTGCGCCCCTACAGCTGGGTGATGCTGGCCGCGCTGTTTATCAACGTGCTGTCGCTCTCCGGGATCGTCTTTTCCATGCAGGTCTACGACCGGGTGATCCCCGCCCAGTCCTACCCGACGCTTTACGTCCTGACGATTGGGGTGTTGATCGCCACCCTGTTTGGCTTTGTGCTGCGCGTGGCGCGCGGACACATTATGGATCTGCTGGGCAAGCGTTCAGATCTACGTGTCTCGGATCGCGTCTTCGGCCACGCCCTGCGACTGCGCAACAGCGCGATCCCCCGCTCCACCGGCAGCTTTATCTCCCAGCTACGCGAGCTGGAGCAGATCCGCGAGATGGTAACCTCCTCCACCATTTCTACGATTGTCGACCTGCCGTTCTTCTTACTGTTTGTGGTGGTGCTGGCGATCATCGCCCCGCAACTGGCGTGGATCGCGCCGGTGGCGGCGGTGATCATGGTTCTGCCCGGTCTGCTGCTGCAGAAGAAGCTGGCAGAGCTGGCGAAACAGTCGGCCCATGAATCGACCCTGCGCAATGCGGTGCTGGTGGAGAGCGTGCAAGGGCTGGAGGACATCAAGCTGATGCAGGCGGAAAACCGCTTTTTGCAGCAGTGGAACAGTTATATCCAGATCACCGCGGAATCCGGCCTGCGCACCCGGGAACTGACGCAGAACCTGATCAGCTGGGGGATGACCATTCAGAGCCTGGTCTACGCCGGGGTGATCGTGGTCGGTGCGCCGATGGTGATCGACGGCACCCTGACCACCGGTTCCGTGGTCGCGGCGTCTATGCTGGCCTCTCGCATGATCGCCCCCATGGCGACGCTGTGCGGCGTGCTGGCCCGCTGGCAGCAGGTAAAAGCGGCCAAAGAGGGGCTGGACAGCATTATGCAGTTGCCTACCGAGAACCAGCGCGAAGAGACGCCGATCCGCCAGGACGTGCTGCGCGGTCACTACTTGTTCGAGCAGGCGCAGTTCCGTTATCAGCCGGACGATCCGCGCATGGCGCTGCGCATTAACCGACTGGAGATCAGTCCGGGTGAGAAAGTGGCGATCCTCGGGCGCAATGGCGCGGGTAAATCGACCCTGCTACAGGCCATGGCGGGCGGAATGGACCTGGCGGCTGGTGAGCTGCGGCTTGATAACTTCAGCCTGCCGCATCTCGACATCGCCGACGTTCGTCGCAACGTCGGTTTTATGACCCAGAACGCGCGGCTGTTTTACGGTACCCTGCGCGAAAACATCACCCTCGGCATGCCGCGCGCCACCGACGACGAGATTTTCGAGGCGCTGGACCTGACCGGTGCAGCAGGTTTTGTGCAGAAGCTGCCCAAGGGGCTGGATTACCCGATCATGGAAAACGGCGTGGGATTATCCGGCGGACAACGCCAGTCGATTTTGCTGGCGCGTATGCTCCTGCGCGATCCGAATATTGTGCTGATGGATGAACCCACCGCGTCGCTGGACGAGCACACCGAGCGGGAATTTATCCAGCGTCTCGGCGACTGGCTAGGGCATCGCACCCTCATCGTCGCCACGCACCGCGTACCGGTGCTGGAACTGGTGGAGCGGGTGGTGGTGCTCAAAGAGGGAATGCTGGTGATGGATGCACCAAAAGCCCAGGCGCTGAACAACAGCCGTATGCAGCAGCAACAGCAGGCAGCAACAGGACGGGAGTGGAAAAATGAAAATCAGTCAGCGTGACGTGGCGGCAATGGACGATCTGGATAACGCCCTCGACTCCGAAAGCGGCTACACCGGTGCGCGACGGATCGTGATCTTCTCGCTGCTGATGTTTGTCGTCCTGGGCGTCTGGGCGTGGTTCGGCGTGCTGGATGAGGTGTCAACCGGCTCGGGTAAAGTGATCCCCAGCTCGCGCGAGCAGGTATTGCAGTCGCTGGACGGCGGGATCCTCACCGAACTGAACGTCCACGAAGGGGATCAGGTACAGGCCGGGCAGGTGCTTGCCCGCCTTGATCCGACGCGTTCCGAATCGAACGTCGGCGAAAGTGCGGCGCGCTACCGCGCTTCACTGGCCTCCAGCGCGCGACTGTACGCTGAGGTGAACGATCTCCCGCTGAAGTTTCCCCCTTCGCTGGCAAAATGGCCGGATCTGATTGCCGATGAAACACGACTCTACAACTCCCGCCGCGCACAACTGGATGACACCCAGCGAGAGTTACGCGCCGCGTTAGACCTGGCGAATAAAGAGCTGGCAATAACCCAACGTCTGGTGAAAACCGGCGCTGCCAGCCACGTAGAGGTGCTACGGCTGCAGCGGCAGAAAAGCGATCTCGAACTGAAGCTCACCGACGTGCGCTCACAGTATTACGTTCAGGCCCGCGAGGCGTTATCCAAGGCCAATGCGGAGGTGGATATGGTCTCCGCCATTCTTAAAGGCCGACAGGATTCCGTCACCCGTCTGACCGTAAAATCCCCGGTTCGCGGGATCGTGAAAAACATCAAGGTCACCACCATCGGCGGTGTGATCCCGCCCAACGGTGAGTTGATGGAGATTGTGCCGGTGGACGATCACCTGCTGATTGAAACCCGCCTCTCGCCGCGCGATATCGCCTTTATCCACCCGAACCAGGAGGCGCTGGTCAAAATCACTGCCTATGATTACGCCATTTACGGCGGGCTGCACGGGGTGGTGGAGACCATTTCCCCTGACACCATCCAGGACGAAGCCAAGCCGGAGGTGTTCTATTACCGGGTGTTTATCCGCACCAGCCAGGACTACCTGGTGAATAAAGCAGGCAGGCACTTCTCGATTGTACCGGGGATGATTGCGACGGTGGACATTAAGACCGGAGAGAAAACGGTGCTGGATTATCTGATCAAGCCGTTTAACCGCGCAAAAGAGGCGCTGCGAGAGCGGTGATGAAACGCCTTACATCATTTTCTGAAGCCGCCTCGCAGGATTTAACTTCTTCTGGGTAGCCTGCTTTTTATTAGGGTTAATCGGGCGTATGTTCCTTCCACGCCAGCAAAATCTGGCGTCGGGATTGGCATCCCGGTTAAACTTAATGGCGGCGTGAGCTCTTGTTGCGCCGTGCGTCTGGCTACATTTCAATGGTGGGCTGGACGGGGGCGTCGCAAGACGCGCCGGTGTCCATTAAGGCCGGTAATGCCAACTCCGTTCAGTCCTGCCACCCGGGAAATTGGCATTTCTCTGGCAGGGTCTTAATCACTTAATGGAAACTGTCATATGACCACCAGTAACGCACTTTTCACGACCCCCTTTGGCCACAATACCGACTTCACTGAACTTGCCGACAACTGCCAACGCTATTGCGAAGCATTGGTGGAAGAGACCGATCCTGCAAGGTCGGGGTGAGGGCATCAAACCGCACTCATTTTATATTTATAAACAGGACGTTAATTATGAATAATCAGCAAAAACTACGCATCTCAACCACACCAGGCGAAGTGTTGCTGCACGATTATCTTAAGCCACTCAGTCTCGGCATCTCAGAACTGGCAGAGAGAATAAACACCGATCACACCACTGCCAGCGCGCTGTTAAGCAATAAAATCAAACTCACCGTGGATTTGGCCTTAAGACTGGCAAACGCATTCGATACCAGCATTGAATTCTGGCTGAATCTGCAACAAAACGCAGAAAACCAGGGAGCGAGAATCGAACACCTCTAACATAACCCTCACCCCCAATCTGCTAAAGTAGCCCAAATTCATTTTTCAGGAAGAAATCATGCGCCAACGAACCATTGTCTGCCCCATCATCCAGAACGACGGGGCCTACCTGCTGTGCAAAATGGCCGACGATCGCGGCGTGTTCCCCGGCCAGTGGGCTCTCTCCGGTGGCGGAATGGAGCCGGGCGAAACCATGGAACAGGCATTACGCCGTGAGATCCGCGAAGAGCTGGGCAACGCACTGGAGATCGTCTCGGTCTCGCCATGGGCTTTTCGCGATGACATCAGGGTGAAAACCTACGCCGATGGCACCACAGAGGAGATTTACATGATCTATCTGATCTTCGACTGCATCAGCGCCAACCGGGAAGTCACGTTTAATGAAGAGTTTCAGGAGATCGCCTGGGTTAATCCGGAATCGTTAAAAACGCTGGATCTCAACGAAGCCACGCGCATTACCTTCACGCAAAAAGGGCTACTGTAAATTCAGGCCTGAACCCGGGCGTTATACACCCCAACATAGTGAGCAAACTTCCCAATAAAGACGCCCGCAAACACACCGCCGGAGACGATCGCCAGCGCGCTCATGGCGGGCTGCTGCATTGTCTGCGGAGAGACCGCGCTCATTACGCCCAGCACATACTTCACCCCAAACGCCAGCATCATAAACGGCAGCGCGGTGTAATCAGCCTGGCGGAAAAGGCTGCGCGGCGCATCTGCGCGGGTGATAACTGTCTGCCTGATCAGGGCATATCCCAGCGCAGATCCGGCAAGGATCCCGGCAATCCACAAGGCAACGGTTCCTGGGCTCAGCGTGCGGTAGACCACCAGATCGTAAATATCCCAGATAAGAAAGATCGCCGGAATGATGGCAAGCCTCTCCAGCGTAACGGTGGTGGGCTTGCGGGCTTTGATACCGCGAGAGATGAGAAAGACAAAAAGCACCCACACCCAGACGGGCGTGTGCGTAACGACACCGATCAGAAATTCAAACATGGAGATCACCATGGAAGAAAGCGGCTCTGGCCGCGCTGCAAGTATATTGCGCATAACGGCAGGAACGCCATTATGCGCAGGTCTTTTACAGCGATTTTTTCAGGCGTTGAACCGCCTCTTTCAGCTCTTCATCCGTTGGCGTGACAAACGACATACGCAGCGTCGAATGGTCTGGCTCATTGCAGTAGAAAAATTCGCCCGGCACAAATACTACGCCGTTACTTAACGTTTTTTCCAGCCAGCGAGTGGTATTACTCCCATTTTTCATAGTCGCCCACAGGAACATGCCGCCCTTCGGCTTGTGGAATGACATCACATCGCCCAGCTCGGTTTCCAGTTCTGTTGCGAACGTCTGATATTTCTGGCGATAGGCTTCGCGGATCATTTTAATCTGATCGGCAAGACGACCGGTTTTCAGGTATTCGTACGTCATCAGCTGTGACAGCGTGCTGGTGTGCAGATCGGTGGTTTGCTTGAGATTCACCACCGCGCGCTTCAGCCACTCCGGTACCAGCACCCAACCCACGCGGGTGCCTGGCGCAAGAATTTTAGAGAAGGTTGAGGTATACACCACGTTCTCTTCGTTACCGATATCTTTGGCGTGGGCAATTAACGGGCGGAAAACTTCATCGGTGTAATTAATTTCGCTGTACGGATCGTCTTCAATAATGACGAAGTCATAGCGCTTCGATAATTCCACAAGCTGTTTACGACGCGGTTCAGAAAGCGTTACCCCACCCGGGTTACCAAATGTCGGCACAATATAAACCGCTTTAATGGTTTTATTGGCCACCAGCGCTTCGAGCTCATCCACTTTCATTCCGTCAGCATCGGTACCCACGGATTCAAAATGTGCCTGCGCAAGGCCAAATACCTGCAGTGCGGCAAGATACGTTGGACGCTCGACGACGACGGTATCGCCCGGGTTAATTAATGCACGCGCCAGCACGTCAAGTGATTGCTGTGAACCAGAGGTAACGACCACATCATCCGCCTTACAGCGGATCCCGCGCCCTTCACAAATGCGCTGAATTTCTTCACGTAGCCCAGGAACACCTTCGGTCAGACCGTACTGGAAAGCTTCGCCAAAATGCTGGGATAATACGGCATCAGCGGCCATTTTCAGGCCTTCATGATCGAACAATGCAGGGTTAGGAATACCCCCGCCCAGCGAAATGACCCCTGCCATTTTGCTATGTTTTAATAATTCACGGATGGCAGATGATTGCAGGCCCTGCGCACTGCTGGCGAGTTTATTCACAGACATTCTTTGCTTACCTTCTTTTATTATATTGTGCCCAATCTTAGCAGAATATGGGCGATAAATTCTGTTAGCTTAGGAAGCGGACGTAAATCCTGACGCCACAACAAATGCACCGGTCTTGGCTCTGGAATGTAATCCTCCAGCACCCGCACCAGCCGGCCACTTTCCAGCTCTTCCGCGACCAGCACTTCCGGTTGTAATAACAGCCCGGCCCCGGCTCTTGCAGCCATCCGCAGCCCGTAGCCGTCGTTGCATCTTAGGATGGCATCACGCTTCCAGCGCACCTCCCCTTCGACACCCGGCAGCCGCCATTCATTGCGTGCAGTCCACACGCTGTGGGACAGGCAAAGATGATCCACCAGATCGGCAGGCGTTTGTGGCGTACCGTAGTGCGCCAGATAATCAGGCGCGGCGCAGATCACCATCCGATAAGGACAGAGGTATTTCGCGACCAGGTCGTCGTTGCGAATATCGCCAATGCGGATGGCCAGATCGACACCCTCCTCCACCAGATCCACCATCCGGTTGGTCAGATCCAGCTCCACGCGCACTTCCGGGTAGCGTTGCAAAAAGGTGGCGGTGAGCGGTGCAATCACGCAACCGCCAAAGGACGTGGGGGCCGTTACCCGCAGCGTGCCAGCAGGTGCCGCACGCAGGCGTTCAACCGCGCTTTCGGCGATGGCAACCTGCTCCAGTACCCGCTTCGCCTCGTCGAAATAGACCCGTCCTGCGTCGGTCAGGCTCTGGCGTCGTGTATTACGCTCCAGAAGACGCGTACCAAGTTGAGACTCCAGCAGCGCAATATACTTGCCCACCATTACCGCCGACATCTCCAGCCGTGCCGCCGCGCCGGTGAAACTGCCGCTTTCAACCACGGCAATAAAGGTTTCCATGCTGCGAAGCTTATCCAAATTCCAAACTCCTGGTTAGTAATCTTCTAACTTTAGCCCAGTTTATCTGCATTTTTATTTATTAAAGAATGAAGGCTCACAACATTAAGGAGTCTGCGATGAAAATTGTCATTATTGGTGCCAGCGGTACAGTCGGTCGGGCAGTAACGGAAGAGTTGAGTCGTCGTCACGAGGTAATCCGCGTAGGTCGCACGCAGGGTGACTATCAGGTGGATATCACTTCCCAGGCGAGCGTGCAGGCGCTGTTTGAGACAATCGGCCCGGTGGATGCCATTGTCTCTGCCAGCGGGGGTTTGTACTTCGGTCCGCTCGCCACGATGAAAGACAGTGATTTCAACCAGGGTCTGCAGGATAAACTGCTCGGACAGGTGCGCCTGGCGCTGACCGGCCAGCATTACCTGAACGAAGGTGGATCAATTACGCTAATCAGCGGAATTGTAGCGCACGAGCCGATTGCCCAGGGGGTAAACGCCACCACGGTAAATGCCGCGCTGGAAGGGTTTGTTCGCGCCGCAGCCTGTGAACTGCCGCGCGGGATCCGCATCAATCTGATTAGCCCAACGGTTCTCACCGAATCTGCCGAAACCTACGACGGTTTCTTCCCGGGCTTTGAAAGCGTGCCCGCCGCGACCGTCGCCCAGGCCTATCGCCGCAGCGTGGAAGGCGTGCAGAGCGGGCGGGTGTATAAGGTGGGTTATTGAGCCTTTCGGGCGGAAATGAGTACCAGCATCGGACGTTCCGCCTCTTCGGCCAGTGCAGGCCAGGCATCAATCTGTGCCTGCGTTGGCCCCCATTCGTTGACTTCGTTTATGGTTAATCCGGCCTTGATCAACGCGTTAAGCGTAGTGCCCAGCGTGCGGTGATATTTAATCACCCCGTCTGCCAGCCAGTTGCTGACGCGCTGGCTCTCGTCCTGATAATGGTTCACGCCCCAGAACCGCTCTCCGTTATCGTCGGTCAGCCAGCCCTGACGCGTGGCGCAGGTGTAAATGGGGTGCTCCATCGAAAAGACCAGACTGCCGCCGGGTTTGAGCGCGCGTTGAACCTTAGCAAACAGGGTGTCCAGCTCTGGCAGGTAGTGCAGCGCCAGGGAGCTATAGACCAGATCGAGGCTGTTCTCGTTGAGCTTGATAGATTCCAGATCGCTGCGTTGATAGCGAATCCCGTCATCGTGGGTCAACTCCGCCGCACGAGCGAGCATCTTTTCTGAGATATCAACGCCCATTACGTCAGACGCGCCCAGCTCACGCGCCGCGCGGCAGAACCAGCCGTATCCGCAACCGAGATCAATAACCGATTTGCCGGTTAACTCCGGCAGCATGCTTTTTAACGCAGGCCACTCCGGTGCGCCATCCAGCCCCTGCACCGAGCGCGGAAGCTGGGCGTAGCCTTCGAAAAACGCCGGGTTGTCGTAGATGTTTTGTGCCATGGCAGATCCCTCTTTAAGAATGTGCCTCCCAGTATAAAACATTGCCGGGTGGCGCTGCGCTTACCCGGCCTACGATTTGAGGGTTTCAGTAGGCCGGGTAAGGCGAAGCCGCCACCCGGCACCACATTAGCCCACCGAGCCCCAAACGAGGTTGCCATTATGGAACGTCGCGGTGCGCGGGGAAATACGCGCCACGGCTTCGGCGGAACAGGAAGCGTCTACCAGCACAAAGCTGGCGTCGTCCTGCGCTTTCGGCCACACGCGCTCACCTTTGTCGTTCAGCGGCAGCACGTCGCCGGTGGCAATACCGAGCGCGCGGGAGAGCGTCTGCTCGTTTGGTCGAATATAAAGCTGAGCGTAAAGGTTGGCTTTTTCCAGCATGTCCCCCAGGCCATACGGCGACCAGTGGTCGATTACGCTGTCGGTACCCGTCATCACAAACACGCCTTTATCCCGCAACTGCTTTAGCGGCATATGTAAAGTACCAATCGGCACGGTAGAGGCGATGGTCACCTGCTGCGCTGCCATACGGGTGGCGATCTCATCCACCTGCTGTTCGTTGAGCATAGCCAGAGCGAAAGCATGGCTGATGGTCAGTTTGCCCTTCAGCTCTGGCGTTTTCTCCACGGTTTCCACCATGTAATTTACCGCTGCCACACCCGCCGGGCTGGTTTCGTGCAGGTGAATGTCCACCCCTTTGTCATAATCCAGTGCGATCTGGAACATAGTGTCGAGGGATTTCTCCATCGCGCCATCCACGTTGGTGGGATCGAGTCCACCTACGTAGTGCGCCCCCGCCTGCATCGCCTCGCGCATCAGTTTTTCAGAGTTCGATAGCAGCAGGCCGTGTTGCGGGAAGGCGACGATTTCACAGTCAAAACCGGGCTTGCGGCGCGCTAAGACCGCCTGCAAATTTTCCAGGTTTTTCAGGCCGGAAACCGGCTCAATGTTGCAGTGGCTACGGGCAATGGTCGAGCCTTTCGACTGGATCAGGTCGATCAGCTTTTCGGCCCGCTCCTGCGTATACGGCTGTAACTCCAGCAGCAGCTTCTGCTCAAGGCGGATCATATCCTGAATGGTGGTGCCCGCCGGGCGGTTAAGGGAGCGCCACGGACCGCCGTAAAAGGTTTTATCCAGATGGATGTGCATGTCGCGCATCGCCGGCAGCATCAGTTTGCTGCCCGCATCGTAGTGCGGCAGCGTGGCATCAGCGTGGCTTTTGTTAGCCCGCAGGGTGACGATCTTCCCGTCTTTAATTTCCAGCGTTTTCAGCTCGGTACGGGTGCTGGTCGCCACGCCACCGTCGAAATTGAACCCGGCTTCCAGTAGCACATTATCCAGATAATAGTGTTTTGCGGTGATGTTCATCGGTTTGCCCGTCTCGCAGGTTGGCTTCGCGGTATCCGCAGCATACGCGACAGATCCGGTCGCACCAAACAGCGCGCAGGCGGTGACCATTTTGCCGCTCTGGCTGATAAACTCGCGTCGGCTTTTGTTTTCACTCATCTTATCTTCCTTCATTAACAATATGGGTGCCGGTTTCACCGCGCAGCGCCGCAGGCAGGCTGTCCGGCGATGTGATGATCACGCGCTTGCCGCCGTGGTTTAAAAATTCCAGCGAGGCGATGATTTTGGGGAGCATGCTACCCGCCGGGAAGTGCCCTTCATCCCTGTACCGCGACATCTGCGCCACATTGACGGTGTCCAGCGCCTGCTGATTTGGCTTACCGAAGTTGATACACACTTTTTCCACGCCGGTGGTGATCACCAGCACATCAGCGTGGATCTCGCGTGCCAGCAATGCGGTGGAGAGATCCTTATCAATCACCGCGTCGACGCTCTGATAATCACCTTCAGGTGTGCGAACCACCGGAATACCGCCGCCACCCGCGCCAATCACCACAAAGCCTTTCTGCGTCAGCGTCTTGATGGCATCGGCTTCGACAATCCGTAACGGTTGCGGAGATGCCACCACGCGGCGATACCCCCGGCCAGAGTCCTCAATAAAATGCCAGTCCGGGTGAGCCCGTTGCAGCTCATCGCGCTGCGCGTCGCTAAAGAATGCACCGATGGGTTTCGTTGGATGGGTGAAGCCCGGGTCATTTTTATCCACCTCAACCTGAGTGACGACTGTTACCGCTTTTTGCTCCCCGCGTGTGGCCAGGCGGTTATTGAGCGCCTGCTGGATCAGGTAGCCGATGCCGCCCTGCGTATCCGCCACACAATTCGCCAGCGGGGTCAGGGGCAGCCCTTCCCGCTCGTGGGCGATTTCGGCGCGACGCAGATCCAGCCCCACCTGAGGGCCGTTTCCGTGCGTGAGCACAATGTCGTAGTCGGATGCCAGCATCTCCAGCACCGACTCTGCCACTGCTTTGACCGCCAGCGCCTGATGTTCAATCGACTGGCTGGCGTTATCTTTGATAATGCTGTTGCCGCCAATGGCAACGACCATAAGCTCTTTCATGAGTTTTCCTTCGCAACGGTGCCTGACTCAACGCTCGCAACTTCGCGGCTATCAAGGAAGTGTTTCACCACAAACATGCCACCCATCATCAGATACGCCGTGACGAACATCAGCGAACTGCCTTCGGCAAAGCCCACCACAGGGGCGTGGATCACCCCAAACAGCGCCAGCAACGCACCGACAGCCGCCGCAACGGCACCACGCAGTGGTTTATTGATGATGGCGAAGATGGCGATACAACCCCACAGCATGCTGGCAAGCGGTGCGCCATTCCCCAGATGCACCAGCCCTTCGTAGTAGATGCCTTTGCTGTGCAGTACATCGGTACCGATTTTCGCCGCACTGGTGCCCGCCGCCCCCATCACGCTGTTCATCATGGTCAGCGCCCAGTTGGCGATCCACGGGAACAGACAGATGAAAATCACGGGCACTTCCACTTTGGGCGTTTCCCTCACCACCTGGTTGGCGGTCACCACGCCGATAAACACCAGAATCGGCACGATGGCGGTCATCGGAATGATGGCGAGCATAAACGCCCCCAGCCCGAACAGTGGCACGATGAACATGGTCACACCCGACGCCAGCGTATAGCCGATGCTGGCCCCCATCGCTTTCCAGCCCGCATGGCCAACATAGACAGTCACCGGGAACGGGTTACCCATCAGGCAACCAAGCATTGATGCCAGACCGTTTGCCAGCATCACTTTGCGGGTCGGGTATTCATCCCCTGCAGCGTGAGCACTTTCGATGTTCTCCAGGTCAAAGATGTAGTTTGCCAGCCCCAGAGGAACCGCCGAGGCAAGGTACGGCAGCGCGTGTGGCAGGCCCTGCATAAAGCCTTCAATATGCACGGACGGCGGGTTAAAGCCGAACGATGACATCGATGCCTTGATCGCTTCCGGGCTTTGCAGGCCAGAGATCCATGCCAGCGCCGTACCGGCAACCAACAGCAACAGGCCTGTCGGGATGCGGGCGAAGATCGGCTTTTTACCAAACCAGTTGATGAAGATCAGCAGCAGCACGATGAATGACACCGTTGGCGCCTCAAATGCCTGCAGCATCGGGTTCATCGCCAGCAGCAGCAACCCTAAACCAGACAGACACGACAGCAGCACGGTACGCGGGATCATCTTGCGGATGGTTTCCCCTAAAAATGAACCACCCGCCAGGATCATCGCTTCCACGAAACACCACACCAGACCGATCTGGATGGCAAATTCCGCATCACCGGTCTGCTGATAAACCGGCATTAATACCAGGAAGGTCACAGTAAAAATTGACGGTGCGCTCGGGCCGGACGGCAGCGCAGTGACGTCAGTACGCCCGGTCTGGCGGGCCATCTGCAGGCCAAACCACGCATAGCAGACGCTCGCCACCAGTACCGCCAGCCCGAAGGCTGGCGCGATGCGTCCATAAACAATCTCCTTCGGGATGCCGACGACAAAAATGAGCAACCCCATCATGGTCAGCAAATTGGTCAGGTTGTTGGTCATGAGCCCGAAATAGGCCGCCCAGTCACCTCTTTTCCACTCCAGTTTCATGTTTTTCATGGATGCATGCCTTATAAAAAGTAGCGATCGCGGAAGGTCAACAGCGCCTTTTCAAAACAGCTAAACGGCGGGTGAACGATGCCCGCCCCAATCATGCCGATACCGGCGTCCTTGTGGGCAATCGCGGTATTGATCACCGGCAGAATGCCGCTGCCTGCCACTCTGGTGATGTCGATGGCAGTAGGAATGCCCATAAACGACAGCAGCGGAATGGTGACATTCGGGTTTTCACCAAGGGTGATTTCGCGCATCTGGCGAGAGAAGTCGATGGCTTCCTCCACCGTACCGCCCACCAGCGCCACAATCGCCGGGGCGGTTGCCATCGCAAAGCCGCCAATGCCGTAGGTTTCGGTGATGGCGCTGTCGCCGATATCCAGCCCGGAGTCTTCCGGTTTGTAGCCTGCGAACATCGGGCCAATGACCTGCTGCGCCGGGCCGGTAAACCATTGTCCGGGCAGGCCGGAAATACGCAGGCCGAATTCATAGCCGTTACGCGCCATGGTGGTCACTACAGTGCTGTATTCAATGCCGTGAGCAGCGTCCAGCGCGGCTTTACACATTGCCATCCACGTCGGGCCGGAGAAGTAGTCGCTGCTGGCAACAAACTCAAAGACCTCGCGCTGCTGTTCCACCGGGTAGCCCGCCTGGATCAGCCCCGGTGTCAGCGCCTGGATCAGCAGCGTGGTGCCCGCGTTGTTGCGGTTGTGGCATTCGTCGCCCATGTGCAGTGCCTGTGCCAGCATCAAGCGCAGATCGATTTCACCGATGATGTTCATGGCGTCGCGCAGCATCGGCCCGAGAACGTCACGCATCCAGTTCAGGCGGTCAATCACGCTCTGGTCGTTGGCCCCCATGCGCAGGATTTTCGCCATCTGCTCGCTGAGGTTAGTGAACGCGCGGTTGCCGTAGGTTTTGTTTTCGACGATGTGCATAAACATCGATGCCGAAGTGACGCCAGCCATGGAGCCCACGCAGTCGTGCTCGTGGCATGGCGAGAAGGTGATTTCTCCGGAAGCCGCCACGCGCTCGGCGTCGCGGATATCTTTTGCCAGCCCTTCAAACACCAGCGCGCCGGTTACCGCCCCTTTCATCGCGCCACACATGTTTTCCCACGTCACCGGCGGACCGGCATGCAAAATAGTGGTGCGGGTCATGCCTGGTACGACGTTGATCGCCTGGCCGTAACCCACCAGCACCGGATGGGACTGAATAATGCGCTCGAGGGCGAGGGTGTTGGCCGCGGCAATTTTTTCCGCCAGTGGTTTACTCGCCAGCTGATCCAGCGCTTCCACCACCTGCATATTGCCCTGCCCCGGCGGCGTCCAGTCGAGTTGGGTGACGGGCACGTGCTGTTTTTTGAGGTCGTCACTGAACATCGCAATACCGACGTTAATCACGTTCAGCGGCTGGTTAAATAAAGTCGTCATTATGCTTTCTCCCCTTTGCAGACAAATTCACGCGCCAGTAATCCGGTATTGGTGCTGCTGCTGGCCCAGATCACACCTGCATCGGTCAGAAGCTGGCACTGCTGCGCCAGCGACTGCGGATCCTGGTCAGTGCCCAGCACGTAACCCAGAATTTCCAGCGGTCGGTTGTCGGCTTTCGCCATCGCCTTAGCCTCTTTAATGGCGTCGAGCATCACCCCGACCGGATCGTCGTGTGCGCCAAAGCCCAGCACGAAATCCATGACGATCACCCCCACCTCCGGATCGCGCGCTTCCTGCAACAGACGGCTGATGCGGTTAGTTGGGTCGATCATCGGGTGCGGTTTGCCGTTGGTGAAATCGTCGTCACCAAAGTCGAGGAAGGTGTGGGCTTTACTGACGTTGATGTCGCTCAGGCGCTTTGTTGGATCCGGCTGAATGTTGCTGTAGACGTTGTCGAATTTCTCCAGCGCGGCAAACATGGCTTCATCGCACAGCGTGCCGCCGCAGAACAGGCCGCGAATGTACTTCTGCTGTGGAGTCAGGCGGTCACGCACCTCTTCGATCAGCGGCCAGTTGAGAGGGTGCAGATCAAGCGACTCTTTTTTGATGCCGGTGAGCAGGACAGCTTTCAGGGCCGCTTCTTTAGTGCCACGGGCAAACTGCAGCCCGTCTTCATCGGCAGGTGGGTCATTGCGACCCAGGAAACAGACAACCACAGGCTTACGGCAGGCGCGCGCGCGGGCCAACACCTTTTCAGCGACCGCTGGCGCAGGCGGTTTGGAGATGAGTGCAATCACCTGCGTGGCGTCGTCCGCTTCCAGCATCTCAATGGCATCGAGCATCATCATGCCACCGATTTTCTCGCTGAGATCGCGCCCGCCGGTGCCAATCAGTTGTGACACACCGCCGCCGAATTCGTGAATGCGCACGCTCAGCTCCTGGCTGCCGGTACCGGATGCACCGACAATACCAATCGGCCCGCGGCGCACCGCGTTGGCGAAGCACAACCCCGCACCGTTGATAATGGCGGTGCCGCAGTCCGGTCCCATCATCAGTAGCCCTTTCTGGTGCGCCAGTTGCTTCAGCGCCAGCTCGTCGTCGAGTGATACGTTATCGGAAAACAACATCACGTTGAGATCGTTCTCCAGCGCCTGGCGCGCTTCGCGGGCGGCAAACGTACCATTGACTGAAATCACCGCCAGATTGCTATCCGGACGGTGCGTGCTGGCGCTGGCAATCGTCGCATAGCGCGCTTCATGGGATCCCGCGCTCTCTTTACGCGTGAACAGAGCTTCAATGGCCGCCAGCGTTTCATCATTTGCCGCATCGCCTTTAATAACGATCATCAGGTCGCCGTTTTTGGCATCGGCTAATTCCGGCGTTAATAATCCGAGATTTTTTAAGACACCTTTATTCATCTCCGTCGCCATGGCCACAAAGGCCTGCTCAACACCCGGCAATTTATTGGCTTTGGTGGAAACGGACATTAATGAAACCGAATCGAAGTAGGTATTCTTTTTTATGACGATTTTTGTTGGCATTATTTTCTCCTGAAAGAGGATAAAAGGGGGCCGCCGTCGTGCGAAATGCACGCCGGTAAAATGCTTAATGTCAGGGTTGCCAGCCGGTAAGGCTGGCCGGATAGGTTACGCGCCCGCCGCCATCAGCAGGTCAGCGATCGCGTTGAAGCCTTTTTCCCGCGCCAGTTCGAGCGGCGTTTTTCCGTATTTATCGGTCATATGCGGGTTCGCGCCGTGATTCAGCAGCAGCTTCACAATTTCCTGCTGCTTCGCGCCGCCGTCGTTTAACACGATGGCTTCCAGCAGCGGTGTCCAGCCAACAAAGTTGGTGTGGTTAACGTTAATATCGGTTTTCTCCAGCAATTCGCGCACAATTTCCACGTGCCCTTTTTCGCTGGCGGGTGTAATGCCCACACCACCGAAACGCGTCAGACGGTCGAGATCCGGATTTGCCGGAAGCACGATGCGCAGCAGGGTTAAATCGTTTGTCAGGCAGCTAATCAGGAAGGGGTTAAAACAGGTCTGGTCTTGTTTATCAATATCCGCGCCGGCGGTAATTAATAACTCAACACACGCATAGTGTTTATTCAGGCTGGCAATAATAATGGCGGTTCTTTTCTGGCGGTTGGTGGCGTTAATATCCACCCCATTTGCGAGACAATTTTTTAACCCTTCAATATCGCCCTGCTCTGCCGCCAGCAAAAATTCAGTAACCAGTTCATTTGCAGACATATTCAGACTCCCGATGATGTATTGCTGATGAACTGAGAATAGCAACAGGCTTTTCAGAAAAGAATCCGCTTAAAAATGATTCATCGACAGTCAATTCATTATTGAGTTAAATTCAACAATTCAACCAAAACGTGCGGCCGTGCACTCTTTTCCTTATGTTTTCGCGCTTTTTAACGCGTAAGGCTGCATTCTGCTTATGCCTGACAAAGCCTTGCTCTGCGCGACTTACAGCAAAAAGTCAGAACTGTGATCGGCTTCAAATGCGTTGTAACAACGCTGTTAAAATATGTTCAAAACTGATGACTCACAGGAGCAGTGATATGAATTCTATCTTTACCGAAGAGAACCTGCTGGCCTTTACCACCGCCGCACGCTTCGGCAGTTTCAGCAAGGCCGCTACCGAGCTGGGCGTCACCACCTCGGCCATCAGTTACACCATCAAGCGGATGGAGACCGGCTTAGACGTTGTGCTGTTTGTGCGCAACACGCGCAGCATTGAGCTGACCGAGTCCGGTTTTTACTTTTATCGCAAAGCCACTGATCTGCTGAATGATTTTTATGCCATCAAACGCGGGATAGACACCATTTCTCAGGGCATTGAAGCGCGAGTACGCATCTGTATCAATCAGCTTTTATACACCCCACGCCATACCGCGCGGCTGCTGCAGGTGCTGAAAAAGCAGTTTCCCACCTGCCAGATAACCGTGACGACCGAGGTGTATAACGGCGTCTGGGACTCCATCATCAACAACCAGGCCAATATTGCCATTGGTGCGCCGGACACACTGCTCGACGGCGGTGGTATTGATTACACCGAGATTGGCGCTATCCGCTGGGTATTCGCCATCGCGCCGGAACATCCGCTGGCCTTCGTCCCGGAACCAATAGCAGAGAGCCAGCTACGCCTGTACCCCAACATCATGGTGGAAGATACCGCCCATACCATTAACAAGAAGGTCGGCTGGCTATTACACGGCCAGGAAGCGATTCTGGTGCCGGATTTCAACACCAAATGTCAGTGTCAGATCCTGGGGGAAGGGATCGGGTTCTTACCCGAATATATGGCCCGCGAGGCGGTGGAAGAAGGGTTGTTGGTCACCCGACGCATTAATAATCCACGTCAGGACTCACGCATGCTGCTCGCCACGCAGCATGCGGCGACCGGCCAGGTCACGCGCTGGATCAAACAACAATTTGGCCCTGCGGGGGTGCTGACCCACATCTATAGCGATCTCTTGTGGCGCGAAGCGATAAATTAGTTTAGCATTTACTTAATTAAGTAAACGCTAAAATATCATGACTGAACTCGAACAACTTCAGGCCAGCGCTGAGCAGGCCGCAGGACTCTTAAAAGCGATGAGCAACCCGCGTCGGCTGCTGATCCTCTGCACGCTGTGTGGTGCACCCGGCACCAGTGCGGGGGAACTGGCTCGTGCAACGGGACTTAGCCCCTCCGCCACGTCGCAGCATCTGGCGCGTATGCGTGAAGAAGGTCTTATCGACAGCAGCCGCGAAGCGCAGCGCATTCTCTATTTCATTAAAAACAATGCTGTGCATCAGCTTATCAGCACCCTGAAAACCCTTTATTGCCCGTAAGGAGTCGCTATGTCACTTCCTCTTCTTTCACCGCAGCAGGCCAATTCGCGCATTGCTGAAGGTGCAAAACTGATTGATATTCGTGATGCCGATGAGTATGCCCGTGAGCATATTCCGGCTGCGCAGTGCGTACCGCTGGATACCTTACCCGGCGGACTGACTACACAGGCGGGTGAAACCGTGATTTTTCACTGTCAGTCCGGTGCCCGGACGTCCGGGAATGCTGACCGCCTTGCACAGGCTGCTGCCCCCGCTCAGGCATTTGTCGTCGAGGGTGGCATTCAGGGCTGGAAGCAGGCCGGACTGCTGACTGTCGAGGACAAATCGCAGCCGCTCCCGCTGATGCGCCAGGTGCAAATTGCCGCCGGGCTGTTGATTCTCTGTGGCGTGGTGCTGGGCTATAGCGTTTCGAGCAGCTTTTTCCTGCTCAGCGGTTTTGTGGGAGCCGGGCTGCTGTTCGCAGGACTGACCGGTTTTTGCGGTATGGCACGACTGCTGAAGGTGATGCCATGGAACCGACGTACCTCATAAGCAGTAATCCGTGAATTACACTGTACCCGGCTGCGCGCGTGGGCTAAGGTGAAGTTCGCTAAAACGATGAGGAGGTAATATGTTTTCTGTCGGTGATTATGTGCAACCGCGTAATGGCGGCCCGAAACTGAAAGTCATTGAAGTTGAGGGTGAAAGCATTGTGGCTGTACAGGCCAGCAATGAACAAGGCGAGAAATATACCCTGAAAGCCAGCGATCTGACTCTGTATACCGAAGACGGTGATTTCGGCGTCTGCTAAACAGACAACCGGACGGAGTGATCCGTCCGGCTCATGGATTAGATCAGAAAATCATCCAGTGATTTACCGTTTGCCAGTGCACTGGCAATTGGCTTCGGTGTACGGCCCTGGCCAGTCCACGTTTTTTCTTCACCGTTCTGGTCAATAAAGCGATATTTTGCTTCACGCGCTTTACGTTTTTTCGCCGTCTTTCCTGCCTGCGCCAGATCTGAACCCAGCAGGTCAGTCGGTGAAATACCATCGGCTTTCATCAGTTCCAGCAGAGCGTTAATTTTTTCCTGCTGCTCAGTACGCTGCAACTCTAATTCCGCCAGCTCATTACGTTTCTCTTCAGCAACGACCCTGACCTTTTCCAGCATTTCCTCAAGAACGTCCAGGGATAATTCACGCGCCATGGCGCGCAGAGTTCGGATATTATTAAGATTCTGTAACGTCAAAGACATATTATTTGAAAACCTTTTCTTTGGGGTAAATAGAGAAATCACAGTCAGAATAATTCATTTCTGTCTAAATATCTACCCACAGGACTTTCCTGACAATAATGTAAATATTTTTAGATAACGTCATTAATAATATCCGATGCCGCGTACGGGATACGCCCGCCTGCATTCACATAATCAATACAAATGGTCAACCTTAAAACAAATCACAGCATATAACTCGACATAAGAAGTAACTGACTCCCCCATCTGAGATGTCAAAATCAACTATTTGATTTTTATATAAAAACAACCCACAGAGACAGAAAATACCGAACCGAACAAAAAACAATCAATTTTAGAGAATTTTGTGGACAAAACGAGATTAAATAAAAATTAATCACTAGTTGTTAGTTCAAACACAGAGATATACGCTATACACGTCAAACAAACCAACCTAAAGCACTAATCGCTGCGGGAAAATCGTTTTTATTGTGTTCTTCTCAAGGAGTTCAGACATGTTCTCACCGCAATCACGCCTTCGCCATGCGGTAGCGGATACTTTCGCGATGGTTGTCTACTGTTCTGTCGTGAACATGCTGATTGAAATATTCCTCTCCGGAATGACCTTCGAGCAGTCACTTTCATCTCGTCTGGTGGCAATTCCGGTTAACATTATTATTGCCTGGCCTTATGGATTATACCGCGATGCAGTCATGCGCCTTGCACGCCGTATCAGCCCCGCTGGCTGGGTCAAAAACCTGGCTGACATTCTGGCGTATGTGACGTTCCAGTCCCCGGTTTACGTGGCTATTCTGCTGACAGTCGGCGCAGACTGGCACCAGATCGTCGCGGCGGTCAGTTCGAATATTGTGATTTCAATGCTGATGGGTGCGGTGTACGGCTATTTTCTCGACTACTGTCGCCGCCTGTTCAAGGTCAGCCAGTACAGTCAGGCTAAAGCGTAATGTGAGGCGACTGGCGCACGCCAGTCGCTGATTTACTGTACGTCGCCAAACAGTCCCTTCAAAAACCGCTCCAGTGCCATACGCGAACTGAAGCCATGCGGAATACCATAATGTTCATGCGTCTCGCCGCCTAAATAGAGCGGAAATTGCTGATAATGATCGCAGGTTTTAATATCCGAGGCTGGCTCAGCAAATGACAAACTTCTGTCTTTCAGTGTCGGGTGAATAATGAGCGCGGTACGTCCCATTCTGGCTTCACGATTAACGTAAACATAATTCTCGCCACGGCGATATCCATACGCTTTTGATGTCACCTCATCCATGGTGAATCCCTCTTTTTCAAGAACGCGCGCCACCTCATCAGGTCGTAAATACATATCTTTTCCTCGTTATCTTTTCCTGCCCGGCAACCTTACAGTATTCAGCATTAGCAGGGCTTTCAGAATATTCCATAAACTGCCTGATAACGCGTGATGCACTTCAGATATTACATTTCTGAACTAAACTAAACGGGAACACAAAATTACGGAGGATCGTATGTTTAACAGACCGAACCGAAACGATATTAACGACGACGCTCAGGATATTCGTAATGATGTCAGCCAATTAGCTGACTCACTGGAAGAGGTACTGAAATCCTGGGGAACTGACGCGAAGGACGAAGCGGATGCCGCAAAACGTAAGGCTCAGTCTCTGCTCCGTGAAACCCGCGCGCGGATGAACGGCCGTTCACGTACGACTCAGGCGGCCTGTGATGCAGTCAGCTGTGCAAGCACCTTTGTTCGTGAAAGACCGCTCTGTACGCTGGGTACCGTAGCCGCCGTCGGTATCTTTGTGGGTGCCTTGCTTAACCTGCGTAAGTAACCCCGCCTGAAAAACCCGCACAGCCTGCCCTGCCCCGTTGTGCTCATCATCGGGGCAAAACCAATCTAAATTTCCCATATCTTGTATGGTTGAAACTTAAGATAACTACATCTAGTATTCCTTTTAGCAAGACACACAGTCCTGACGCGTACATTCGCGCCGTGCTCTCATTTTAAATGGAAATACGAATCATGAGCATTATTATTTACACTCGTAACGATTGCGTTCAGTGCCATGCGACTAAACGTGCGATGGAAAGCCGCGGGGTGGCATTTGAGGTGGTGAATATCGACCAGCAGCCAGAAGCAGCCGATATCCTGCGCGCGCAGGGTTTTCGCCAGCTCCCGGTGGTGGTTGCCGGGGAAACCAGTTGGTCAGGTTTCCGTCCGGATATGATCAACCGCCTCGCCGCTCAGGCCGTCAGGGCATGAGTGGGCTGGTCTTCTTCTCCAGCAGCTCGGAAAACACGCTCCGCTTTATCGAGCGCCTCGGGCTGCCTGCGACCCGCATTCCGCTGAACGAGCGGGAGCGGATCCAGGTAGAGGAACCTTACATACTGGTGGTGCCCAGCTATGGCGGCGGCGGTACGGCGGGGGCAGTTCCCCGCCAGGTGATCCGCTTTCTTAACGATCCCCATAACCGACAGCATATTCGCGGCGTGATCGCGGCGGGTAATCGCAATTTCGGCGACGCCTTTGGTCGCGCCGGGGATGTTATCTCTCAAAAATGCGGCGTGCCGTATCTCTATCGTTTCGAACTGATGGGGACACAGCAGGACGTAGAGAACGTGCGTAAAGGAGTGAAGGAATTTTGGCAACGACAACCGCAGAACGGGTAATTCAGGCGACACCGGATTACCACGCATTAAACGCGATGCTTAACCTCTATGACCGCGAGGGGCGCATCCAGTTTGGCAAAGACCATGAGGCAGTGGACGCCTTTTTCACCGCCCACGTCCGCCCCAATAGCATAACGTTTGAAAGCCAGAATGCGCGGCTCGACTTTCTGGTCAATGAAGGCTATTACGAAGAACGCGTCCTCACCCGCTACGATCGCGCCTTTGTGGTGAGGTTGTTTGAACGCGCGCACGCCAGCGGTTTTCGTTTTCAGACCTTCCTCGGGGCGTGGAAGTATTACACCAGCTACACGCTGAAAACGTTCGACGGTAAACGCTATCTCGAAAGTTTTGAAGACCGCGTGGTGATGGTAGCGCTGACGCTGGCCCAGGGCGATGAAGCACTGGCTGAACGGCTGATGGCGGAGATCCTCTCCGGCCGCTTCCAGCCCGCCACGCCGACCTTCCTTAACTGTGGTAAAGCCCAGCGCGGCGAGCTGGTTTCCTGCTTCCTGCTGCGTATTGAAGACAATATGGAGTCGATTGGTCGCGCGGTGAATTCGGCGCTGCAACTTTCCAAACGTGGCGGCGGCGTGGCGTTTTTACTCTCTAACCTGCGTGAAGCCGGTGCGCCAATTAAGCGCATTGAAAACCAGTCCTCCGGCGTGATCCCGGTGATGAAAATGCTGGAAGATGCCTTCTCCTATGCCAACCAGCTTGGCGCACGCCAGGGGGCAGGCGCGGTGTATCTGCACGCGCACCATCCGGATATTCTGCGTTTTCTCGACACCAAACGCGAAAACGCCGATGAAAAAATCCGCATCAAAACGCTGTCGCTCGGCGTGGTGATCCCGGATATCACCTTCGCCCTCGCCAAAGCGAATGCCAACATGGCGCTGTTCTCACCTTACGATATCGAACGTATCTACGGGAAAGCGTTCGGTGATGTCGCTATCAGTGCGCTGTATGACGACCTGGTGGCCGATGAGCGCATTCGTAAAACCTACATCAACGCCCGCGATTTCTTCCAGACGCTGGCGGAGATCCAGTTTGAGTCCGGCTATCCGTACATCATGTATGAAGACACGGTGAACCGCGCCAACCCGATTGCCGGTCGCATTAACATGAGCAACCTGTGCTCGGAGATTTTGCAGGTCAACAGCGCGTCGGCCTACGATGAAAACCTGGACTACGTGGATATCGGCAAAGATATCTCCTGCAATCTCGGGTCGCTGAATATTGCCCACACCATGGATTCCCCGGATTTTGGCCGCACGGTTGAAACCGCCATTCGCGGGCTGACGGCGGTGTCGGACATGAGCCACATCCGCAGCGTGCCTTCTGTTGAAGCGGGAAATACCGCGTCGCATGCCATCGGTCTTGGGCAGATGAACCTGCACGGTTATCTGGCACGGGAAGGCATCGCCTATGGCAGCCCGGAAGGGCTGGATTTCACCAACCTCTATTTTTACACCGTCACCTGGCATGCGCTGCATACCTCAATGATGCTGGCGCGCGAGCGCAACCAGCGCTTCGCTGGTTTTGAGCAGTCGCGCTACGCCAGTGGCGAGTATTTCAGCCAGTATCTGGAAGGCGACTGGCAGCCAAAAACCGGGAAAGTACGCCAGCTGTTTGACCGTTCCGGGATCACCCTGCCCACGCGCGCGATGTGGCAACACCTGCGTGATGACGTAATGCGGTACGGCATCTACAACCAGAACATGCAGGCGGTGCCACCGACCGGCTCGATCTCTTATATCAACCATGCCACGTCGAGTATTCACCCGATTGTGTCGAAAATAGAGATCCGCAAAGAAGGCAAAACCGGGCGCGTTTATTACCCTGCCCCGTTTATGACCAACGACAATCTGGCGCTATACCAGGACGCCTATGAAATCGGGCCGGAAAAGATTATCGACACCTACGCCGAGGCAACAAAACACGTGGACCAGGGGTTGTCACTGACGCTCTTCTTCCCGGATACCGCCACCACCCGCGATATCAACAAGGCACAGATCTATGCCTGGAAGAAAGGCATCAAGACGCTGTACTACATTCGCCTGCGTCAGCTTGCGCTGGAAGGCACCGAAATCGAAGGCTGCGTATCCTGCGCGCTGTAAGGAGAAAGGATGAAACTATCACGCGTGAGTGCCGTTAACTGGAATAAAATTCAGGACGATAAAGATCTGGAGGTGTGGAACCGGCTCACCAGCAACTTCTGGCTGCCGGAAAAAGTGCCGCTCTCCAACGATATCCCGGCCTGGCAAACACTGAACCACGCCGAACAGCAGCTGACAATCCGCGTCTTTACCGGGCTCACGCTGCTGGACACTATCCAGAACACCGTGGGCGCGCCTGCGCTGATGCCCGACGCGCTGACGCCACATGAAGAGGCGGTGATGTCGAACATCAGCTTTATGGAGGCGGTGCATGCTCGCTCCTACAGCTCGATTTTCTCCACGCTGTGCCAGACCAAAGATGTGGATGCGGCATACACCTGGAGCGAAGAGAGCGAGTCATTACAACGCAAGGCGAATCTGGTGCTGGCGTATTATCAGGCTGATGAGCCGCTGAAGAAGAAGATCGCCAGTGTGTTTCTGGAATCTTTTCTTTTCTATTCCGGCTTCTGGCTGCCGATGTACTGGTCCAGCCGGGGCAAGCTGACCAATACCGCTGATTTGATTCGCCTGATCATCCGCGATGAAGCGGTGCATGGGTATTACATTGGCTACAAGTATCAGAAAGGACTGGAGAAAGTCAGCGAGCAAAAGCGCGAGGAACTCAAAGGCTTCGCGCTCGATTTACTGATGGATTTGTACGATAACGAGCTGAGCTATACCGAGGAACTGTATGCCGGAACCGGCTGGGAGGAAGACGTGAAAGCGTTCCTCTGCTACAACGCCAACAAAGCGCTGATGAATCTTGGTTACGACGCGTTATTCCCACCAGAGATGGCGGAAGTGAACCCGGCGATCCTGGCCGCGCTGTCACCCAATGCTGACGAAAACCACGATTTCTTTTCCGGATCGGGCTCCTCGTATGTAATGGGTAAAGCAGTAGAGACCGAAGATGAGGACTGGGATTTTTAATCACCACTAACGTTCGTTAATTTAATATAAACAGACATTTTTCTCCCCAGTATTTGCATAGCAACTACACTGTAAAGTCCATGTCATATTCGCCTGAACAGGTCCAGTTCAGGCGAAATTCCCCGATGCTGCAACAAAAAGTTAAGAAAAACTCAAATCACGCTCAGCCCTTTGCTCATGGGAAATTCAGCCATTTCACTTACGGCAAAATTCATGCCATAAGCAAACCCAGGGTTGTCTCAGATTCTCAGTATGTTAGGGTTATGCCAGTTAACTATTTACCATGGTAATCATATCGACATAAACAAATAACAGGACACTCTCTATTGCATGGCAATTAAATTAGAAGTGAAAAATCTTTATAAAGTATTTGGCGAGCATCCACAGCGTGCTTTCAAATATATCGAAAAAGGACTTTCGAAAGAGCAAATTCTGGAAAAAACAGGGCTATCGCTTGGCGTTAAAGACGCCAGTCTGGCCATTGAAGAAGGCGAGATTTTCGTCATCATGGGGTTATCCGGCTCGGGTAAATCCACTATGGTTCGCCTTCTCAATCGCCTGATTGAACCCACCCGCGGACAGGTGCTGATTGACGGCGTAGATATCGCCAGAATATCAGACGCTGAGCTTCGCGAGGTGCGCAGAAAGAAGATTGCGATGGTATTCCAGTCCTTCGCGCTGATGCCACATATGACGGTACTGGATAATACCGCCTTTGGCATGGAACTGGCGGGTGTGACCGCCCATGAACGCCAGGAAAAAGCCCTTGATGCACTGCGTCAGGTAGGGCTGGAAAATTATGCTCATGCGTACCCGGATGAACTCTCCGGCGGTATGCGTCAGCGCGTGGGATTAGCCCGCGCATTAGCCATTAATCCAGACATATTATTAATGGATGAAGCCTTCTCAGCGCTTGATCCGTTAATTCGCACCGAGATGCAGGATGAGCTGGTAAAATTACAGGCCAAACATCAACGTACAATTGTCTTTATTTCCCACGATCTCGATGAAGCAATGCGTATTGGCGATCGTATTGCCATTATGCAAAATGGCGAAGTCGTACAGGTCGGCACACCGGATGAAATTCTTAATAATCCGGCGAATGATTATGTGCGAACCTTCTTCCGCGGTGTGGATATTAGCCAGGTCTTTAGCGCCAAAGATATTGCCCGTCGTACACCGAACGGCATTATTCGTAAAACGCCTGGATTCGGCCCACGCTCCGCACTGAAGCTGTTGCAGGATGAAGACCGGGAATACGGTTATCTGGTTGAACGCGGCAATAAATTTATCGGCGTTGTGTCCATCGACTCCCTGAAAACCGCCCTGAGCGAAAACCAGGGAATTGATGCGGCGTTAATCGACACTCCGCTTGCCGTCGATGCCGAAACACCACTCAGCGAGTTGCTCTCTCACGTCGGCCAGGCACCGTGTGCCGTGCCGGTTATTGGTGAAGAACAACAGTACGTCGGCATCATCTCAAAACGCATGTTGCTGCAGGCTTTAGATCGCGAGGGGGCAAACAATGGCTGATCAATCAAACCCGTGGGGCACCACTGAAGCAGCAGACAGCGCTGCACAATCTGCCGATGCGTGGGGTTCCACGCCAGCACCTGTTGATGGTGGCGGCGCGGCAGACTGGCTCAATAGCGCGCCGGCACCGGCGCCAGAACACTTCAACATCATGGACCCGTTCCACAAGACGCTGATCCCGCTGGATAGCTGGGTGACGGAAGGGATCGACTGGGTGGTCACCCATTTCCGTCCGCTCTTCCAGGGGATCCGCGTCCCGGTAGATTACATTCTCAACGGCTTCCAGCAGTTGATGCTGGGTATGCCCGCGCCAGTGGCGATTGTGCTGTTTTCCCTGATAGCCTGGCAGTTTGGTAGTGCTGGTATGGGGATCGCCACGCTGATCTCGTTGATTGCGATTGGCGCCATCGGTGCGTGGTCGCAGGCGATGATCACCCTGGCACTGGTGCTGACCGCCCTGCTCTTCTGCATTGTCATCGGTTTGCCGATGGGGATCTGGCTGGCGCGCAGTCCACGGGAGGCAAAGATCATTCGTCCACTGCTGGATGCGATGCAGACGACACCTGCGTTCGTCTACCTGGTGCCTATCGTGATGCTGTTCGGCATCGGTAACGTACCGGGCGTGGTGGTGACGATTATCTTCGCCCTGCCGCCGATTATTCGTCTGACCATTCTGGGGATTAATCAGGTTCCTGCCGACCTTATCGAAGCGTCACGCTCTTTCGGCGCCAGCCCGCGTCAGATGCTGTTTAAAGTACAGCTCCCGCTGGCGATGCCGACCATCATGGCGGGCGTAAACCAGACGCTGATGCTGGCCCTGTCGATGGTAGTGATCGCCTCAATGATCGCCGTTGGCGGTCTGGGGCAGATGGTCCTGCGCGGTATTGGCCGTCTCGATATGGGGCTGGCGACTGTCGGCGGTGTCGGGATTGTGATCCTCGCCATTATTCTTGACCGCCTGACGCAGGCTGTCGGTCGTGATTCACGCAGTCGCGGCAACCGTCGCTGGTATACCACCGGCCCTGTCGGGTTACTCACCCGCCCATTCATAAAATAAGGAACAACGATGCGACATAGCGTACTTTTTGCCACAGCGTTTGCCACCCTTGTCTCCACCGGCACCTATGCGGCCGACCTGCCGGGCAAAGGCATTACCGTGCAACCGGTTCAGAGCACCATTTCGGAAGAGTCCTTCCAGACCCAGATTGTCAGCCGTGCGCTGGAGAAACTGGGCTATACGGTGAATACCGCCAGCGAAGTGGATTACAACGTTGGCTACACCTCGATCGCCTCCGGCGATGCCACCTTTACCGCCGTCAACTGGCAGCCACTGCATGATGATATGTATGCCGCCGCCGGAGGTGACAAGAAATTTTACCGCGAGGGCACCTTGGTGACCGGTGCGGCACAGGGTTATCTGATCGACAAGAAAACCGCCGATAAGTATCACATCACCAACATTGAACAGCTGAAAGATCCGAAGATCGCCAAACTGTTCGACACCAACGGTGACGGCAAAGCCGACATGATGGGCTGCTCACCGGGCTGGGGTTGTGAAGCGGTCATTAACCACCAGAACAAAGCCTATGATCTGGCAAAAACGGTCGATGTGAGCCACGGTAACTACTCGGCGATGATGGCCGACACTATTGCCCGTTTCAAAGAGGGCAAGCCGGTTATCTACTACACCTGGACCCCGTACTGGGTCAGTGACGTGCTGAAACCGGGTAAAGACGTGGTGTGGCTGCAGGTACCGTTCTCCTCCCTGCCGGGTGAGCAGAAAGATATCGACACTAAACTGCCGAATGGTATGAACTACGGCTTCCCGGTGAACACCATGCATATCGTTGCCAACAAAGCCTGGGCGGAGAAAAACCCGGCGGCAGCGAAGCTGTTCGCAGTGATGAAACTGCCGCTGGCTGACATCAACGCCCAGAATGCCATGATGCATGCAGGTAAATCGTCAGAGGCTGATATCAAAGGTCATGTGGACGGCTGGATCAAAGCCCACCAGCAGCAGTTCGACGGCTGGGTGAAAGAGGCGCTCGAGGCGCAGAAGTAATATTCCGAATTCCCTCTCCACCCGGAGAGGGAACCTAAACCGCACAATACAACACCCAACACTCCCCCAACTTTCACAATCATTGGGTATGATGGTTTCCGGAAAAATAATCACTCAACTAATGATTCCTGAAACCAATGACCAAAACAACTCAAGGGCTTAGCCCCGCACTCATCCTTTTAATGTCCGTGGCAACGGGTCTGGCTGTCGCCAGCAACTATTACGCACAACCTCTGCTGGATACCATCGCCCGTGCGTTCAATCTCTCTGCCAGCTCTGCAGGCTTTATCGTCACCGCTGCACAACTCGGCTATGCCGCCGGGCTGCTATTCCTGGTACCGCTGGGGGATATGTTTGAGCGCCGGATGTTGATTGTCTCCATGACCCTGCTGGCCGCCGGTGGGATGCTAATCACCGCCAGTAGCCAGTCATTAACAATGATGATTATCGGCACCGCGCTCACGGGGCTGTTTTCTGTCGTGGCACAAATTCTGGTCCCGCTCGCTGCTACTCTTGCCTCCCCCGAAAAGCGTGGCAAAGTGGTGGGCACCATCATGAGTGGCTTGCTGCTGGGGATTTTACTGGCACGTACCGTTGCAGGGTTGCTGGCAAGCCTTGGTGGCTGGCGCACTGTTTACTGGGTGGCGAGCGTATTGATGGTCGTGATGGCGCTGGCGCTGTGGCGCGGCCTGCCGAAGGTGAAGCAGGAGAACCACCTGAATTATCCGCAGCTTCTGGCCTCTGTTTTCAGTCTGTTTACGCAGGATAAACTCCTGCGCACTCGCGCCCTACTGGGATGTTTCACCTTCGCCAATTTCAGTATTTTGTGGACGTCGATGGCCTTTCTGCTGGCCGCGCCACCGTTTAACTATTCTGAAGCGACGATTGGTCTGTTCGGTCTGGCTGGCGCCGCTGGCGCTCTGGGTGCGCGTCCCGCTGGCGGGCTCGCCGACAAGGGCAAATCCCATCTGACCACCTCCGCAGGGCTGATTTTACTTCTGCTCTCCTGGGCGGCGATTTGGTATGGACACGTCTCGGTACTGGCGCTGATCGTCGGTATTCTGGTGCTCGACCTCACCGTGCAGGGCGTTCACATCACCAATCAGACTGTGATTTATCGCGTGAAACCAGAGGCACGTAACCGCCTCACAGCCGGATACATGACCAGCTACTTTATTGGTGGCGCAGCAGGTTCATTAATTTCAGCCTCGGCATGGCAGCATGCAGGTTGGTCAGGCGTATGCGGAATTGGGGCCATCGTCGCCACGCTCAACCTGCTTGTATGGTGGCGCGGCTACCATCGTCAGGATGCGATTAACTAAGTTTTACATTGCGTTGGGCCTCTTAGGGTGTAAAGAGGCCCTTCAGTCTGTTAATGTAAACGTAATCATTTATCCCAGAAATTTTAATGTGGGTGACATATTTACAATCGGCATGAATAGTTCAGACCCCCGTCCTCACATCCTCTCTTCAGCGGGTTCACACCCTACGCTTTCTGTGCTCACCGGGTCACGGACTTACCCGGCGCTTTCTGATGGTGACATAAATTTGGCGGATATAACCGCACAAATAATTCATTTACATTATTTGTCACCATCGTTACTATATCGGCTGTAATTAATGAGGTTATGCCCAAATGGATAGTTCGTTTACGCCCATTGAACAAATGCTTAAATTCCGCGCCAGTCGCCATGAGGACTTCCCGTATCAGGAAATCCTGCTGACTCGCCTGTGCATGCACATGCAGGGTAAGCTACTGGAAAACCGTAATAAAATGCTGAAAGCTCAAGGGATTAACGAGACGTTGTTTATGGCGTTGATTACTCTGGAGTCTCAGGAAAACCACAGTATTCAGCCTTCCGAGCTGAGCTGCGCACTGGGTTCCTCCCGTACCAATGCGACCCGTATTGCTGATGAGCTGGAAAAACGCGGCTGGATTGAGCGCCGTGAAAGCGACAACGATCGCCGCTGCCTGCATCTGCAACTGACCGATAAAGGTCACCAGTTCCTGCAAGAGGTGCTGCCACCTCAGCACAATTGCCTGCATAAACTCTGGTCTGCCCTCAGCACCACCGAGCGTGACCAGCTTGAGCACATCACTCGCAAGCTGCTTACCCGTCTGGACCAGATGGATGAAGACGGCGCTATTCTTGAGGCGCTGCGCTAACGCGACGACACGCTCGAACATCCAGATTTAAAAATGAAAACTGACAGGCCAGCACGTCACACTGCTGGCCTTTCTGACAACAGGTCGGCTCAGCCGATGTGAAAATAAGAAGATCGTGGAGAACAACAATGAGCGCAAATGCGGAGAGCACTACCCCGCAGCAACCGGCCAATAAGAAAGGCAAACGTAAGAGCGCCCTTCTTCTGTTGACCTTGCTCTTTATCATTATTGCCGTGGCATATGGGATCTATTGGTTTTTAGTATTGCGTCATGCTGAAGAGACAGACGACGCCTACGTGGCAGGGAACCAGGTACAGATTATGGCGCAGGTGTCGGGCAGCGTGACGAAAGTCTGGGCTGATAACACCGACTTTGTGCAAAAAGGCGATGTGTTGGTCACGCTGGATCCAACCGACGCTCAGCAGGCGTTTGAAAAGGCACAGACGGCACTGGCCTCCAGTGTCCGTCAGACTCGCCAGTTGATGATCAACAGCAAACAGCTTCAGGCCAACATTGACGTGCAGAAAACGGCACTGGCCCAGGCGCAGAGCGACCTGAACCGCCGTGTTCCGCTCGGTACTGCCAACCTGATTGGCCGTGAAGAGCTGCAACACGCACGCGATGCCGTTGCCAGTGCTCAGGCACAGCTGGATGTGGCTATTCAACAGTACAACGCCAACCAGGCGATGGTGCTGGGGACCCGCCTGGAAAACCAGCCTGCCGTGCAACAGGCAGCGACCGAAGTGCGTAACACCTGGCTTGCCCTGCAGCGTACTAAAATCGTCAGCCCGATGACCGGCTATGTCTCCCGCCGTTCCGTACAGCCTGGGGCGCAGATTAGCCCAACCACGCCGCTGATGGCCGTTGTTCCGGCAGACAATCTGTGGGTCGATGCCAACTTTAAAGAGACGCAGCTTGCCCATATGCGTATCGGCCAGGCAGCGACAGTTATCAGCGATATTTACGGCGATGACGTCAAGTACACCGGGAAAGTGGTGGGTCTGGATATGGGGACCGGCAGTGCCTTCTCCCTGCTGCCAGCACAGAATGCCACCGGTAACTGGATCAAAGTGGTTCAGCGCTTGCCTGTACGTATTGAGCTGGATCCAAAACAGCTCGCAGATCACCCGCTGCGTATCGGCCTCTCGACGCTGGTGACGGTGGATACCGCCAACCGTGAAGGTCAAATCCTGGCAAGCCAGGTGCGTAGCAGCCCGGCTTATGAAAGTAACGCCCGTGAAATTAGCCTCGATCCGGTCAACAAGCTGATCGATGACATCGTGAAGGCAAACGCTGGTTAATCCGAAGGTGAGCGTTATGCAACAGCAAAAGCCGCAAAAACCGCTGGAAGGTGCGCAACTGATCATTATGACCATTGCGCTGTCGCTGGCGACATTCATGCAGGTGCTGGACTCCACCATCGCAAACGTGGCGATCCCGACTATCGCCGGTAACCTTGGCTCGTCACTGAGCCAGGGGACCTGGGTGATTACCTCGTTTGGGGTGGCAAACGCCATCTCAATCCCCATTACCGGCTGGCTGGCGAAGCGCGTCGGTGAAGTTAAGCTATTCCTGTGGTCGACAATCGCCTTTGTTCTCGCCTCCTGGGCGTGTGGTATGTCCACCAGCCTGACGATGCTGATTTTCTTCCGCGTCATTCAGGGGATTGTGGCCGGGCCGTTAATTCCCTTGTCACAGAGTTTACTGCTGAACAACTACCCACCCGCCAAACGCTCCATCGCGCTGGCGCTGTGGTCAATGACCGTGATCGTCGCGCCGATTTGCGGGCCGATCTTAGGCGGCTATATCAGCGACAACTATCACTGGGGCTGGATCTTCTTTATCAACGTACCGATTGGCGCCGTGGTGGTCATGATGACGTTGCAGTCGCTACGTGGCAGGGAAACGCGAACCGAACAGCGGCGTATTGACAGCGTCGGCCTGGCGTTATTGATCCTCGGCATCGGTAGCCTGCAGGTCATGCTCGACCAGGGCAAAGAGCTGGACTGGTTCAACTCCCGGGAGATCATCATCCTGACGATTGTCGCGGTGGTGTCGCTGAGCTTCCTGATTGTCTGGGAGTTAACCGACGATAACCCGATAGTCGACTTGTCGCTGTTTAAGTCGCGAAACTTCACCATAGGCTGTCTGTGTATTAGCCTCGCCTACATGCTCTACTTCGGCGCTATTGTTCTGCTGCCGCAGCTATTGCAGGAGGTATATGGCTACACAGCAACCTGGGCGGGTCTTGCCTCTGCGCCAGTTGGATTGATTCCGGTCCTGTTGTCGCCAATCATTGGCCGTTTCGCCCACAAGCTCGACATGCGCAGGCTGGTAACCTTCAGCTTCATCATGTACGCCGTGTGCTTCTACTGGCGCGCGTATACGTTCGAACCGGGAATGGACTTTGGCGCCTCTGCGTGGCCGCAGTTTATCCAGGGCTTTGCCGTGGCCTGTTTCTTTATGCCTCTGACCACCATCACGCTTTCCGGTTTACCGCCTGAGCGCATGGCGGCAGCATCGAGCTTGTCGAACTTTACACGTACGCTGGCAGGCTCCATCGGGACGTCGATCACCACGACGCTGTGGACTAACCGTGAGTCGATGCACCACGCTCAGCTCACTGAAGCGGTGAACCCGTTCAACCCTAATTCTCAGCAGATGTATGCCCAGCTTCAGGGAATGGGAATGACGGAACAGCAGGCATCCGGCTGGATCGCCCAGCAGATCACCAGCCAGGGGCTGATTATCTCCGCAAACGAGATTTTCTGGGTGTCGGCCGGGATCTTCCTCGTCCTGCTGGGTCTGGTGTGGTTTGCCCGTCCACCGTTTGGTGCCGGTGGTGGAGGCGGTGGCGCGCACTAAAGCGCGTTGTCCAAAACGCGACAGTCATTGTCAGTTTCGATAAAGCAGCGCTCCTGAAATCCATTCACGATAGTGAAAAGACAACAGGAGCGCATCATGCTGAATACACCCGCCGACAAATACCAGCCTTACCCAACCCTTTCACTGCCCGATCGTCGCTGGCCGGAGCAACGTATTACTCGTGCGCCACGCTGGCTTTCCACCGATTTACGTGACGGTAACCAGGCCCTGGCCGAGCCCATGGACAGCCCCCGCAAGCTGCAATTCTGGGAATTGCTGCTGAACTGCGGGTTTAAAGAAATTGAAGTCGCCTTCCCTTCCGCCTCGCAGACGGATTTCAACTTTGTTCGCCAGTTGATTGAAGAGAACCGCATCCCGGATGACGTCACCATTCAGGTGTTAACCCAGGCACGGGAAGACCTGATCATCCGCACCTTTGAATCGTTACGCGGCGCGAAACGGGCCACCGTCCATCTGTATAACGCGACCGCCCCGCTGTTCCGCCGCCTGGTGTTTGGTATGGAGAAAGCGCAAATCGTTGAGCTGGCAACACGCTCCACGCGGCTTATCCGCAAGCTCTGCGAAGAGACCCCGGAAACCCGCTGGCAGTACGAATACTCCCCGGAAACCTTCTGCTTTACCGAGCCGGAGTTTGCGCTGGAGATTTGTGAAGCCGTGGCAGAGATCTGGCAGCCCTGCAATGAGCGACCAATGGTGATCAACTTACCCGCGACTGTCGAAGTCAGCACGCCGAACGTCTATGCCGATCAGATTGAGTATTTCTGTCGCCACTTCAGCCGCCGCAGCGACGTCTGCATCAGCGTCCATCCGCATAACGACCGCGGTACGGGTGTCGCCAGCGCCGAGCTGGCCGTGATGGCCGGTGCCGACCGGGTAGAAGGGTGTCTGTTTGGCAATGGGGAACGTACGGGGAACGTCTGTCTGGTGACGCTGGCGATGAATCTCTACAGTCAGGGCGTTAGCCCGAATCTCGACTTTAGCGAGATGAATCGGGTGGTGGAAGTGGTCGAAACCTGCAACCAACTTCCGGTGCACCCGCGCCATCCATGGGCAGGACGGCTGGCCTACACCGCCTTCTCCGGCTCACATCAGGACGCGATCAAAAAAGGCTTTGATGCCCGCAAGCCTGGCGAACGCTGGGAGATGCCTTACCTGCCAGTGGACCCGCAGGATATCGGCTGCACCTACGAAGCGGTGATCCGTGTGAACAGCCAGTCCGGGAAAAGCGGCAGCGCGTGGCTTATTGAACAGAACCATGGTCTGAAATTACCCCGCGCGCTGCAGCAGGATTTCAGCCAGCACGTACAGCAGGAAACGGATCGCCACGGAAAAGAGATGACGCAAAATGCACTGTGGCAACTGTTCCGTACCCGTTACGGCCTGGTGGCAACGCCACAATTTGCTCTGCAATCGTACCGCAGCGACAGCCAGCAGGACGGGCAGTTGCGCTTAACGGCAAGCATCGCCACGCAAGGGGGAACACGCCAGCTGGAGGGCCAGGGTAACGGTCTGCTCTCCGCCGCCGCTCAGGGCTTAAGCCGCTGGGTCAACGCCCCGTTTGTAATTAAGGATTATCACGAGCATACGTTAGGCGAACGCAGCGACAGCCGCTCGGTGGCCTATATCCGCTGCCTGTTCCAGGACGGCACCAGCCGCTGGGGCGTGGGCATTGACAGCGACGTGGCGCGTGCGTCGCTTCAGGCACTCTTTAACGCCGTCAGTCGTTTTTAAAGTAATCGCTGGGAGAGACGCCCATCACCCGACGAAACATCGCCGTAAAGGCACTGTGACTGCCGTAACCCAGCTCCAGTGCCACGCGTAGCACCGGCTGGCCCTGTGCCAGCCGCACTAACGCCTCCAGCAAACGAGCCCTTCTCAGCCACTCAACGTAGCGTAATCCTGTCTGCTGCTGAAAATGCCGGTTCATCGTGCGCTCGCTCATTCCAAGCGAACTCGCGGCCTGAAGGCTGTTCCAGCGATCCCCTGGCGTCTGACGGATCTGCTGGCACAGGTGGCGTAACGGGGCGCTCTCCGGCTCAGGCAGATGAAATGGCAGCACAGGCATGATGCGAATTTCATCCAGAATGAGTTCATACACGCGCTCATCACGACTCCCTGGTGAGTAAGATTCAGGCAGTGAGAGAGAGGCGAGGATCAGTTCGCGCAACAGTGGGGAGATCTGCACGATCTGGCACGCTGCAGGGAGATCGGCACGCGCCAGCGGCTCGATAAACAGCGTGCGCGCTGCAACGTTACCGGTGATACGAAGCGAATGACGCGTCCCCGCTGGCAGCCAGACGCCGCGGCCAGGAGGAACCACCCAACAGCCGGATGCGGTATCAACCCGCACCACCCCGCTCAGAGTATGCAGCAGTTGCGCGCAGTCATGCTCATGCCAGGGTTCGCTGTCGCCATGAACATAATCATGGGCAAAAGGAACGAGTGGACGATGAGTAAAGGTGAATGTTGAGGTTGTGGTCATGGGGTTAAACAACCCTCACTCTCCCCTCTCCCAACGGGAGAGGGAAAAAGTGCACTAGATGTGCAGTTCCTGCAGTTTTTCTTTCGGCAGAGCCAGCTCTTCATTGCTGTTCACACGAACATCACGCTCGATGATGTGACGCGCAATTTCCTGTGCTTCCTCCAGAGAGTGCATCTGGTAAGTACCACACTGGTAAATGTTCAGCTCAGGGATTTGGTTCTGCTCTTTTACCTTCAGCACATCTTCCATGGCTGCTTTCCAGGCATCTGCGACGCGTTTCTCTTCAGGCTGACCAATCAGACTCATGTAGAAGCCAGTACGGCAGCCCATCGGAGAGATATCAATGATCTCAACGCCGTTACCGTTCAGGTGGTCACGCATAAAACCAGCGAACAGATGCTCCAGAGTGTGAATACCTTTCTCTGGCATCACTTCTTTGTTTGGCACGCAGAAACGCAGATCGAATACGGTGATCGTGTCGCCGTGCGGAGTGTGCATGGTCTTCGCCACACGTACAGCAGGTGCTTCCATACGGGTATGGTCGACAGTAAAGCTATCTAATAACGGCATACGTCACCTCCGATAGTGATTTTTTTTAAAATAAACTGAACTCTTCTACAGAATGCGCGTCTGAGTATATGAAAGACGCGCATTTGTTATCATCATCCCTGAATTCAGAGATGTATATTTTGGCCACAGCGATGTGGCCTTTTTCTTTTCTGCTTAAGCCTGCTTCGCCAGAAACGCCTCAAACGACTCGGTATCCGCCGCTTCAACCTCTTTCTGACGCACAACAGACGCATCACGCTCCGCAGCAAAATCTGCTTCACTCAGCACTTCTAACGGCTCCTGCATCAACATCTCACGGTATTCTGCTCCGAGTGAACGCCCCGTGCCACCAATACCTTGATCAATCATTGAGCGCAGAATGCGTGCTGAGAACGTCAGTTCCGGATTATCAAAACATTCCACCAGTTGGTCGCAGATCTGTTGATATGCGTCGCCACCGTCGATGCTGTCCATTGTCCGGGCAACACGTTTAAGGTCACGGAACAGATCTTTACCGACTTTCGTCAGCGGGAACTGTGCTGTTTCGCAGCCAATGCCCAGCGTCAGACCCGGTTTACGGCCTTCCAGAATTACGCGGTTCCAGTTTGTACGGGTACAAAGCAGCTCGTCTGAACTCATTTCTGGCGCATCAGCCAGAACGCACCAGACCATAAACAGATCCAGGAAGCGAATCTGCTGCTCATCAACACCAATCGGTGAGAACGGGTTGATATCCAGCGAGCGCACTTCAATGTATTCGATCCCGCCGCGCTGCAGAGCATCCGACGGAGTTTCACCGCTACGCGTCACGCGCTTAGGACGAATTGGCGCGTACAGTTCATTCTCAATCTGCAGCACATTGCTGTTGATTTGCAGACGCTTGCCGTCTTTCTCGAGGCCGATTTTCTCGTACTCTTCCGACGGGGTTTTGATCGCCCGCTTCAATCCTGCCACATATTCGTGCAATTCGTTAAACGTAATACCGAGATTGCTTTGCGATTTATTGGTATAACCAAGATCGCTCAGGCGCAGGGAAGTCGCGTACGGCAGATAGTACATCCCGCACTCGGTTTTCTCGAACGGCAGCGTAGTCGGTTTTCCCTGCAGGAACGATGAGCAAATGGCAGGCGACGCACCAAACAGGTACGGAATCACCCAGCCGAAGCGATAATAGTTGCGGATCAGGCGGAAGTAGCCCGCAGAGATCGCGTCCTTATCCGTTTCATCACATTTCGCCTGCCAGAACGCCATAGGCAAAGAGAAGTTGTAATGCACACCAGAGATGGTCTGCATTAACGCGCCATAGCGGTTTTTCAGCCCCTCACGATAGAGCGTTTTGAGCCGGCCAATATTTGAGGTGCCATATTGAGCCAGCTCGATCTCCTGACCTTGCTCGATATAACACGGCATGCTGAGGGGCCACATACGCTCATCGCCCAGGTTGCGCGCGGTATAGCGATGAATGTCGCGCAAGATCGCCAGCATATGATCAATATCACCCTCCACCGGAGTGATGAACTCCAGCAGCGCTTCAGCGAAATCGGTTGTGATCCATTTATGTGTCAGCGCCGAGCCTAACGCCTTCGGGTGACCCGTCGTCGCTAAACTGCCGTCCGCGTTAACGCGCAGCGTTTCACGCTCAAGACCACGCTGAATACCCTTCAATGCCTGAGGGTGGTTTTCCAGCCAGGCCAGCGCCTGAGATACGTCCGGGATCAAATTGACCTCCCGCCTGTCAAAGTAATGTTACTCAGCATAATTGTAATGGTTGACGATTGAAGGTCGCGTATTCATTCCACCAATTAGTGCCACCACGTCATACCCTGCAGAGTTGCCCATGCCACGAGGACATATCGCAACGCCTTGCCAAGGCACAAAAAAAAGAGCACTGGTCCCCAGGAGATGCGCATCCATCCCGCCAGCAGACACAGTAAATCACCTATTACAGGCATCCAGCTTAATAACAGCGTGGCAGCGCCATAGCGTTTTAGCCAGCCGACTGCCTTTTCCTGCCAGCGCGATTTTTCGCGCAGCGGAAAGGAACGCCCAAGAATAACGTTAGTCAGCCCTCCAAGGCTATTACCCATTGTTGCTATTAACACGAGCAACCAGGGCTGACTCACGCCGGACAACAGCATCGCCACCAGCACCACTTCCGAATTTCCCGGTAAGAGCGTAGCACTTAAAAAACTGCTGGCGAATAATGAAGCAAGTGACAGTACGTCACTCACAGTAAGCGCACATCCACCGCGGCCATTCCAGCATCACGAGCGGCCTGAATACCGAAATCAGCATCTTCAAACACGACGCATTTTGCCGCCGGGACGCCCATTAATTCTGCGCAGAGCAGGAAGGTGTCCGGTGCGGGCTTGTGATTTTTAACATGATCGGCAGCAACAACGGCAGAAAAATAGTGGCGCAGGCCAAGATGATTGAGCAACGCCTCTGCAATCGCGCTTTCGCTGCCCGTCCCCACCGACATCGGGCGACGTCCGTGCCACGCTTTCACGACATCAATCAGCGGCAGCGGGCGTACAGTATCTAAAAGCATGGCTTTTACTGCATCGGTTTTTTCACGGGCGAGCAGGTGCGGGTCGAGATCAGCCTGATTCATTTCAATCACGGCCTGTGCAATACGCCAGGTTGGGGATCCGTTAAGGGCAATCATCGCCTGAAGGTCGAAACGCATACCGTAGCGGCCCAGAACGTCAGTCCAGGCTTGACGATGCGTAGGTTCGGTATCAAGGATGGTGCCATCCATATCGAAGATCAGACCGTCATACTGTGCGTACATCGTGCTCTCGCTAAACGATTAACAAAGCATTACTTTATCGTAAAAGGCGATTTTTGTCGCTGACTGAGAGTGTGATTGCTGACGGAACGTCGAAGGAATAAACAAAGAAGGAGAAGATGGTGCATCCGGGAGGATTCGAACCTCCGACCGCTCGGTTCGTAGCCGAGTACTCTATCCAGCTGAGCTACGGATGCA
>NZ_JAWUEI010000011.1:0-105133 GCF_036663495.1 Enterobacter sp. 342 | reverse complement strand
GATGGTGCATCCGGGAGGATTCGAACCTCCGACCGCTCGGTTCGTAGCCGAGTACTCTATCCAGCTGAGCTACGGATGCAAAATGGCGGTGAGGCGGGGATTCGAACCCCGGATGCAGCTTTTGACCGCATACTCCCTTAGCAGGGGAGCGCCTTCAGCCTCTCGGCCACCTCACCACACAACGCCTCTTTCGAGTGCTTTGAGTAACTCGTTAAGAGCTTCTCGTCGCTGCGTGGCGCATATATTACTTTCTGGGACTTATAAGTCAAACAATTTTCCAAAAGCTTTTATCGTTTGCACAAATCACACGCAATTCGCATGTAAAAGCCGCAAAGAGGGTGTTTTATAAGCGGATTTTGCAGGCATCTTCACAGAAAACCTATGCAGAAATGGCGGTGTCAGGACGAGTTAAGGGTAACAGAGTGGTTAAAAAGAGAGCGATTGAAATTAAACGGTAACTTTGGGCAGGAAAAATGACAGGAGGGTTGCGTCTCGCCCGACAGCGAGACGCGACAATATCAGTAACTGGACTGCTGGGATTTTTCAGCCTGGATACGCTGGTAGATCTCTTCACGGTGGACAGATACTTCTTTAGGAGCGTTAACACCAATACGTACCTGGTTACCCTTTACCCCTAAAACTGTCACGGTGACCTCATCCCCAATCATGAGGGTCTCACCAACTCGACGAGTCAGAATCAGCATTCTTTGCTCCTTGAAAGATTAAAAGAGTCGGGTCTCTTGTATCCCGGCATTATCCATCATATAACGCCAAAAAGTAAGCGATGACAAACACGTAAAGTGTAAGCAGTCACGGCATCACATTCTGTTAAACGTAAGTTTAGCCGATATACACAAACTCAACCTGACTTTATCGTTATCGATAGCACAGTGAACAAGACGCCATAACGTTACCGCTATGGCGTCTGCTTGTGCTTTGTAATTATTACAGTTTCGCGCTTACCCAGCTTTCAACGCTGGCCAAAGCTTGCGGAAGTGCCGCCGCATCCGTACCACCGGCTTGCGCCATGTCTGGACGACCACCACCCTTGCCGCCCACCTGCTGGGCAACCATACCAATCAGTTCCCCTGCTTTTACGCGGTCAGTCACATCCTTAGAGACCCCCGCAATCAGAGAAACCTTACCTTCTGCCACTGTCGCCAGCACGATAACGGTAGAACCAAGCTGGTTCTTGAGATCGTCGACCATAGTACGCAGCATCTTAGGCTCAACGCCCGCCAGATCGCTGACCAGCAGTTTGACGCCCTTAATATCTACAGCCTTGCTGGAGAGGTTTGCACTCTCCTGCGCTGCCGCGTGTTCTTTCAGTTGCTGCAGCTCTTTTTCCAGCTGACGCGTGCGATCCAGCGCAACGCGCACTTTCTCGCCCAGGTTCTGGCTATCGCCTTTCAGCAACTGCGCGATGTCATGCAGTTGATCGCTCTGCGCATGCAGGCTGGCAATCGCACCTTCACCGGTCACCGCTTCGATACGACGCACGCCTGCCGCCGTACCCGACTCGGAAACAATGCGGAACAGGCCGATGTCACCAGTGCGCGATGCGTGAGTACCACCGCACAGTTCAGTTGAGAAGTCACCCATGCTCAGTACGCGAACACGCTCGTCATATTTCTCACCAAACAGCGCCATCGCACCTTTTTTCTTCGCCGCATCGAGATCCATGATATGGGTTTCGATTGGCAGGTTACGACGGATTTGCGCGTTCACCAGATCTTCCACCGCGCGGATTTCAGACGGTTTCATTGCTTCAAAATGCGAGAAGTCGAAACGCAGCACTTTGTCGTTAACCAGAGAACCTTTCTGTGCAACGTGGGTACCGAGTACGTCGCGCAGGGCAGCGTGCATCAGGTGGGTTGCAGAGTGGTTCAGACGAATGCGCGCGCGGCGAGCTTCATCAACGTTAGCCTGCACGCCATCACCCACTTTCAGAGAACCGGAAACCAGTTTGCCCTGATGACCAATCGCCTGACCGTATTTCTGGGTGTCGCTTACGCTGAAGCTGAAGCCATTGCCTTTCAGTTCGCCTTTATCGCCAACCTGACCACCGGATTCCGCGTAGAACGGCGTTTTGTCCAGAATCACAACCGCATCCTGACCGGCGCTGATGCTGTCTACGGCTTTACCGTCAACAAACAGGGCAGTCACTTTGCCCGTCAGTTCCAGTGCGTCATAACCTTTGAATTCAGACGCGCTATCTACGCGGATCATCGCGTTGTAGTCTGCACCGAAACCGCTGGACTCACGCGCACGACGACGCTGCTCTTCCATCGCGGCTTCGAAGCCCGCTTCGTCAACTTTGATGTTGCGCTCGCGGCAAACGTCCGCCGTCAGGTCAACCGGGAAGCCATAGGTGTCGTACAGGCGGAAAGCGGTTTCGCCATCCAGCGTATCGCCCTTAAGTTTTGCCAGCTCTTCATCCAGCAGCGCCAGACCGCGCTCCAGTGTACGCGCAAATTGCTCTTCTTCGGTTTTCAGAACCTGTTCTACCTGCGCCTGCTGGCGTTTCAGCTCATCACCGGCAGCACCCATCACGCCAATCAGTGGCCCAACGAGTTTATAGAAGAAGGTGTCCTTCGCGCCCAGCATGTTGCCGTGACGGATAGCACGACGAATGATACGACGCAGCACGTAGCCACGGTTTTCATTCGACGGGATAACGCCGTCGGCAATCAGGAACGCACAGGAACGAATATGGTCCGCGATAACGCGCAGGGATTTGTTGTTCAGGTCGGTCGCGCCGGTCACTTCCGCAACGGCTTTGATCAGGGTACTGAACAGGTCAATCTCGTAGTTGGAGTTAACGTGCTGCAGAACCGCAGCAATACGCTCCAGACCCATACCGGTATCAACGGAAGGCTTCGGCAGCGGCTCCATGGTACCGTCAGCCTGACGGTTGAACTGCATGAAGACGATGTTCCAGATCTCAATGTAGCGATCGCCATCTTCTTCCGGGCTACCTGGAGGGCCACCCCAGATGTGGTCGCCATGATCGTAGAAGATCTCAGTGCACGGACCACAAGGACCGGTATCACCCATCTGCCAGAAGTTGTCGGACGCATAAGGTGCGCCTTTGTTATCGCCGATGCGAATAATACGTTCGCGCGGGATACCGACTTCTTTTTCCCAGATTTCGAAGGCTTCGTCATCGGTTTCATAGACGGTAACCCACAGACGCTCTTTCGGCAGGTTGAACCAGTTTTCACCGGTCAGCAGTTCCCACGCATATTGAATGGCATCGTGTTTGAAGTAGTCGCCGAAGCTGAAGTTGCCCAGCATTTCGAAGAAGGTGTGGTGACGCGCGGTGTAACCGACGTTTTCCAGGTCGTTGTGTTTACCGCCCGCACGCACGCAACGCTGTGACGTTGTGGCGCGGGAATAATTACGCTTGTCGAGACCAAGGAACACATCCTTGAACTGGTTCATCCCGGCGTTGGTAAACAGTAAAGTCGGGTCGTTATTTGGTACCAGGGAGCTGCTGGCAACAACCTGGTGTCCCTTACTATGGAAAAAATCGAGAAACGCCTGACGGATCTCAGCGGTGCTCTTGCTCATAATTATCCTGAAATCAAGCTAACGAAATGTCGTAGCAAGCCTGTACCTGTAAACAGTTGGACAGACCAGCTACTGGAAAAAGTGGGAATAAGATAAGTTTTCTTTAGTGGGAAGTAAAATCCCGCATGCGTTCAATCGGCAAAATTACGCCAGATATCCTGAATATCTTCCATCAGGAAGCCGCGGTAGAGCAAAAAGCGCTGGATTTTCACTTTTTCTGAAAAATCACGCGGCAGGGGTTCACCGTACTTACGAATGGCCTGCTCTCTTGCCCGTTCGCACCAGTCAACGTCACATTCGCGCATCGCTTTTTCAATGGACTCGCGGGCAACCCCTTTCTGGTTCAGCTCCTGGCGGATGCGTGCGGGGCCGTATCCTTTGCGGCTACGGCTGGCGAGAAACCGGGAAGCAAAGCGCTCGTCGTCAAGATAGTGATGCTCATAGCACCAGGCAATCACGCGGTCGTAATCTTCTGCTGAAGCATCAATCTCTTCCGGGCCATTTTTGCTCATTACGGGAGCCGACAGTTTTCGTCGCAACTCTTGCTCACTGTGGTCACGGACGGCAAGGATACGTACTGCCCGGTCCAGTAAGCGTGCGTACGCGGGTCGACGTGGAGTAGGTTCACTCATAAAAAACCTGCTGGTTCAGAAATGCAAAAAGGGCCGCATCAGCAGCCCTTCATTTTTATACGAAGAATTAAAAATCTTCGTTGGTTTCTTCAGCATCCGCGCTATCAACTGCGAAATCAGGTGTGGAGTCCTGGTTGTTTAGCAAAAGCTCACGCACTTTCTTCTCAATTTCTTTCGCCGCTGCCGGGTTCTCTTTCAGCCAGGAGATCGCATTTGCTTTACCCTGACCAATTTTGTCACCGTTGTAGCTATACCAGGCGCCCGCTTTTTCAATCAGCTTCTCTTTCACGCCCAGGTCAACCAGCTCACCGAAGAAGTTAATCCCTTCGCCGTAGAGGATCTGGAATTCAGCCTGTTTAAACGGCGCAGCAATTTTGTTCTTCACAACCTTCACGCGGGTTTCGCTTCCGACGACGTTCTCCCCCTCTTTTACCGCGCCAATACGACGGATATCAAGACGGACAGACGCATAGAATTTCAGCGCGTTACCACCAGTGGTGGTTTCCGGGTTACCGAACATTACGCCAATTTTCATACGGATCTGGTTGATGAAGATCAGCAGTGTGTTGGACTGTTTCAGGTTACCGGCCAGCTTACGCATTGCCTGGCTCATCATACGTGCCGCGAGGCCCATGTGAGAGTCACCGATTTCGCCTTCGATTTCAGCTTTTGGCGTCAGTGCGGCAACGGAGTCGACCACGATAACGTCAACAGCACCTGAACGCGCTAGCGCGTCACAAATTTCCAGCGCCTGTTCACCGGTGTCTGGCTGAGAACAAAGCAGGTTGTCGATATCAACGCCCAGTTTACGAGCATAAATAGGGTCCAGCGCGTGCTCGGCATCGATAAACGCACAGGTTTTACCTTCACGCTGTGCCGCAGCGATAACCTGCAGCGTCAGCGTCGTTTTACCTGAGGACTCTGGTCCGTAGATTTCTACGATACGGCCCATCGGCAGACCGCCAGCGCCCAGCGCGATATCCAGAGAAAGCGAACCAGTGGAGATGGTTTCCACGTCCATGGAACGGTCTTCACCCAGGCGCATGATGGAGCCTTTACCGAATTGCTTTTCGATCTGGCCCAGTGCTGCCGCCAACGCTTTCTGTTTGTTTTCGTCGATAGCCATTATTACTCCTGTCATGCCGGGAGAAGCGACTGTGCTTCACCGTGGATTTCTGTTCTGTTGGTGCAATTATACTGTATGGTCATACAGTATCAAGTGTTTTGTAGAAATTGTTGCCAGAGCGTTTTTAACGCGTATTCCGTTGCCTGACGGCGCACGCTTTCGCGATCGCCGCTAAAACACTCCCGGCGGGTGATCCCTTCACCTTTGGACGTGGCAAAACCAAACCAGACAGTGCCGACAGGCTTCACGTCGCTACCGCCGTCCGGGCCAGCGATGCCGCTGATTGAAATGGCATAATCCGCCCGCGCCTCTTTGAGCGCACCAATCGCCATCTCAATCACCACCGGTTCGCTGACCGCGCCATGCTGTTCCAGCGTAGATTCACGCACGCCAATCATTTGCGCTTTAGCCTCGTTACTGTAGGTCACAAAGCCACGTTCAAACCAGGCGGAACTGCCGGCGATATCGGTAATCACTTTCGCAACCCAGCCGCCAGTACAGGATTCTGCAGTGGTGATTGTCGCACCACGTTGCTTAAGCGCCAGCCCAACTATCTCGCTAAGCTGCATCAATTCATGGTCAGTCATTCTCGCTCCAGGCATCAGAAAAACGTGCAGCACAAGATAGCACTTTCTCGTCAGATATGGGGATGCGCTTCAGGTTTTACGAGAGGGCTTCAGAAAAAAGCCGATGCGGGCGCACCGGCCACTGGATAATGTTATTTCATGCTGTCGGCAAGGGTATTCACATTGTGGCGAAACGCCTTAACGTAGGTGTCTGCCACTCCACCTTTTGCCGACAGGGCTTCAGGGTAGAGTTCGCCCCCTGGCTGAGCGCCTGTGGCTGACGCAATCTGTTTAACCAGACGTGGGTCGAGCTGGTTTTCCATAAACCAGGTTTTCACGCCGTCCGCTTTAATCTGATTGATAATCTCAGCAACCTGCGCCGCACTGGCCTCGCTCTCTGACGACAGCCCCTGTGGCGCCATAAACGTGACACCGTAGGCCCGGCCGAAATAACCGAAAGCGTCATGACTGGTCAGTACGTTACGCTTCGCCTGCGGGATCTGGCTAAAGCGGGTTTTGGCCCAGCTATCCAGTTGAGTCAGTTGCGCGATATACGGCTTCCCTGAGGCCTCCAGTGCTGCTTTGTCTTCTGGATCGGCTTTTACCAGCCCGTTGAGAATATTTTGTGCATACAGCGCCCCGTTAGCCGCGCTATTCCACGCATGCGGATCGGTCACGGTTTTGCCCTCTTCGTCAAGCGTATGGGTTTTCACCCCCGAAGAAGCCACTACCAGTTGGCCTTTGAATCCGGAGGCTTTCACCAGACGGTCGAGCCAACCCTCCAGCCCCAGCCCATTCACGACGACCACGTCAGCCTTGCTGAGCGCTGCGCTGTCTTTCGGTGAGGGTTCGAAGGTGTGCGGATCACCGTCCGGCCCGACCAGCGTTGTCACCTTCACATGATCGCCACCGACCTCCTGGGTAATATCCCCCAGAATCGAAAAACTCGTGACCACATTAAGTGTTTTCGCCATCACGCCGTGCGACATCATCCCCAGCGCGAGCGCCACTGCTAATCCTGTACGTTTCATCGTTTCCCCTTGCGTTAAAAAAACGCACGCAGACTGCCAGCGAGCTGGCTTCGCGTGCCAAATAAAATAGAAATAAAGAAAAGTGCGCTGGCGGTGAGCACAATAGACGGCCCCGCAGGCAGGCTCACAGCCCAGGAAAGGCTTAACCCGAACCATGCACAGAAAATGCCGCTCACCCCTGCCATCAGAAGTAATCCAGGTAGAGTGCGCACCCAGCATCGCGCGGCCACGGCGGGTAACATCATCAACCCGACGGCCATCAGCGTGCCAAGCACCTGAAAGCCCGCCACCAGGTTAAGCACCAGCAGCGCCAGAAACAGGCCATGCAACAAACCGGGTAACCAACGGGCATTCACCTGCAACCACGCCGTATCAAACGCCTCTGTCACCAGCCCGCGATAAAAAATAGCCAGTACGATTAACGTGAAGATACAAACTCCAGCCACAAACAGTGCGGCATCGTTGTCCACGGCGAGAATAGAGCCAAACAGCAGGTGCAGCAGATCAACATTCGACCCACGCAACGACACCAGCGTGACACCTAATGCCAGCGATCCCAGATAGAATCCGGCAAAACTGGCATCTTCTTTGAGAGGCGTGCGGCGACTGACCAGCCCGGCCACCAGTGCAACAGCAATCCCGGCGATAAAACCGCCGATACTCATCGCCAGCAACGACATTCCGCTGAGCAAATATCCCACGGCAACACCCGGCAAAATGGCGTGAGAAAGGGCATCACCCATCAGGCTCATCCTGCGTAGCTGAAGAAAAACCCCCAGCGCCGTGGTGCTGACCGACAGCGCCAGACAAACTACCAGTGCGCGACGCATAAAGCCGTACTCGATAAACGGCTGGAAAAAGAGTTGCCAAATCATGCCACCCTCACCCGCTCGGTTTTCCATTGGGGAATATCGGCATCCAGCCGTAATGTCTGCGGGAAGTGGCGCGAGACGCGTTCACTGTCGTGGAGTACCGCTAACAAGGTTTGTCCCTGCATATACATCTCCAGCATCAAATCCATCAACACGTTGCAGGTGGCTTCGTCGACGCCGGTAAAAGGCTCATCAAGCATCACCAGCGGTGCCTGTTGCACCAGTACACGGGCAAAAAGCATGCGTTGAAACTGGCCACCGGAGAGCTCATCAATGGTCGACAGCGCCATTGACTCCAGCCCTACACGCTCAATCGCACCGGCAATCCGCAAGCGTGTTTCACGACGAAAGCCGGATAAAAGCGAAATGCCCGGCCAGCACCCCATACTGACGACATCCTGCACGGTCAACGGAAATTGCGCCTCCAGCGCGTGGCGTTGTGCCAGCCAGCCAATCACCGGACGCTTTCCCTGCCAGCGCAAACTGCCGCCCACGGGAGCGATAAACCCTGCGAGCGTTTTCAGTAGCGTCGATTTCCCGCAGCCGTTGGCACCCACGATTGCGGTCATACTCCCGCGTTCAATGACGCCGGATAACGGCCGCGTGACAGGCTGGCGTTCATAACCTGCGGTCAGTTCATTCATTACAATCATGGCAATGCTACCGCCCAGCACACCGCCAGGCTGAGAAACACAATAATGGCCAGCGCCAGCAAAAGGCGAACCGGCGCAGAGAGCGAAAAAAGGGAAATTGACATCTCGACACCCACAATAATGTTATAACATAACAATAATGAAAGGTATTGGCGTTGTAAATGGCGTGTTTGAAAAGGGAGTGTGGCGAAATGTTTCTGCGAGAAATTGGAGGTTATCACAGCCCTCTCCCACAGGGAGAGGGCTGAATAAGACGAGTTACTGACTAAACGGCGACGCAGCAGGCACACGCGCCTGCGATACCGCCAGCCCCAGTTGCCACACGGCCATCGCATAGTGGGTACTGTGGTTATAGCGGGTGATGGTGTAGAAGTTTGGCAGACCGTACCAGTACTGATAACCGGTCCCGATATCCAGACGCAGCAGACTTGCCTGCTGCGCATTGCCCAGCGGTTGCGTTGGCGTCAGGCCTGCGGCTGCCAGCTGCGAAATGCTGTAATTGGTTTTAAAACCGTTTTCCAGCCCCGGTGCCTGGCCGTTGGCCTGCACCGCCACCTGGCCGCCTGCCGTCCAGCCATGCGCTTTGAAGTAGTTCGCCACGCTACCGATGGCATCCACCGGATCCCACAGGTTGATGTGACCATCGCCGTTAAAGTCGACGGCGTATTGTTTATAGGAGGACGGCATAAACTGGCCATAACCCATCGCACCGGCAAACGAACCTTTCAGATCGAGCGGATCATCTTGCTCATTACGCGCCATCAGCAGGAAGGTTTCCAGCTCGGAAGAGAAATATTCGGCACGGCGCGGGTAGTTAAAGGACAGTGTCGCCAGCGCATCCAGGATGCGGGTTTTGCCCATCACGCGGCCCCAGCGGGTTTCCACGCCGATAATCCCGACGATAATTTCCGGCGGCACGCCATAGACCTGCCACGCACGGTTCAGCGCATCCTCATACTGATTCCAGAACACGACGCCATTCTGCACGTTGTCCGGGGTAATAAACTGTTTGCGGTAGCGCAACCATGCGCCATTTGGCCCGCTCGGCACCTGGGCCGTCGGTGCCTGTCTGTCCATCAGGCGCAACACGTAATCCAGACGCTTCGCCTGAGACAAAATTTCGTGCAGTTGTTGTCTGTCAAAGCCGTGTTTGCTCACCATTTTATCAATGAACTGCTCGGCCGCCGGGTTATTCGCGAAGTCGCCGCCCATCTGCATCATATTGTGCTGCGGCTCCAGCAGGAATCCTCCGGAAGGCGCACCTGCCGTTTGCTGAACGGCTTCGGTCTTAGGTTTGCTACTACAGGCAGACAGCAGAATAAGCGCAGGTAACAACGCTGCATAACGACGCTTGAACATGAGACATCCATTTAATGGGTTCGATAAGAACCCAGTATGGTAAAGCATCCACAACACCTCAAGGAAGCGGTACACGCAGCCCCCACCAAATCTTTACGCTCCCCAACGCAAACTCGCGCATTTTTCAACCAAAAATGCCTGTCCATACCCATTAACTTTCAAAATAACACATTTTTCTTTCATTGTGAGATCTAACTAACACTTTAAAACCTTTCAAAGTGATTATTATTAGTCTCCGTTATACAAACAAAGCCCTGAGGAGAGAAGAATGATAGAAACCATCACCAGCGGCGCCGAGTGGTTCATCGGGCTGTTTCAGAAAGGTGGAGAGGTGTTCACCGGCATGGTGACCGGGATCCTGCCCCTGCTGATCAGCCTGCTGGTCATCATGAACGCGCTGATTAACTTTATCGGCCAGCAACGCATTGAACGCTTTGCTCAGCGTTGTGCTGGCAACCCACTGTCCCGCTACCTGGTATTGCCCTGCATCGGTACCTTCGTTTTCTGCAACCCGATGACCTTAAGCCTCGGGCGTTTTATGCCAGAAAAGTACAAACCAAGTTACTACGCAGCGGCCTCCTACAGCTGTCATTCAATGAATGGCCTGTTCCCACACATCAACCCCGGCGAGCTGTTTGTCTACCTCGGGATCGCCAGCGGCCTTACCACTCTTGGCCTGCCGCTCGGACCACTTGCGGTGAGCTATCTGCTGGTCGGACTGGTTACCAACTTTTTCCGGGGCTGGGTGACGGACCTCACCACCGCCATTTTCGAGAAAAAAATGGGTATCCAGCTTGAGCAAAAAGTCCATCTTTCCGGAGGAGCGACAGCATGAACCGGATCCGCATTGAGAAAGGTACGGGCGGCTGGGGCGGCCCACTGGAGTTCGACGCCACAGAAGGCAAAAAGATCGTCTACATCACCGCAGGCACACGCCCGGCGATCGTTGACAAACTACGCGATCTGACCGGCTGGGAAGCGGTCGATGGCTTTAAAGAGGGTGAGCCACCGGAAGCGGAAATCGGCGTGGCGGTAATCGACTGCGGCGGTACGCTGCGCTGCGGCATCTATCCGAAGCGTCGCATTCCGACAGTGAATATTCACTCCACCGGAAAGTCAGGCCCGTTGGCGCAGTACATCCTTGAAGACATCTATGTGTCGGGCGTGAAAGAGGACAACATCACTCTGGTGAGTGGCTCTTCGGCCCCGCAAAAAGCCACTCCACGTGATTACGACACCAGCAAAAAAATCACCGAGCAGAGCGATGGTCTGCTGGCAAAAGTCGGCATGGGCATGGGGTCTGCCGTGGCGGTGCTGTTCCAGTCCGGGCGCGACACTATTGATACCGTGCTGAAAACCATTCTGCCATTTATGGCATTCGTCTCAGCGCTGATCGGCATCATCATGGCTTCCGGTTTAGGTGACTGGATTGCCCACGGTCTCGCCCCACTTGCCAGCCATCCGCTTGGGTTGGTTACGCTGGCACTGATCTGCTCCTTCCCACTGCTGTCACCGTTTCTCGGCCCGGGCGCGGTCATTGCACAGGTGATCGGCGTGCTGATTGGTGTGCAGATAGGTCTGGGCAATATTCCCCCGCACCTGGCTCTGCCCGCCCTGTTTGCCATTAACGCTCAGGCGGCGTGCGACTTCATTCCCGTTGGGTTATCGCTGGCCGAAGCGCGCCAGGACACCGTACGCGTAGGCGTGCCATCGGTTCTGGTGGGGCGCTTCCTGACAGGCGCCCCCACGGTGCTGATTGCCTGGTTTGTCTCTGGCTTCATTTATCAATAAGAGGTTTCTTCGATGACCGTGATTTACCAAACCACCATTACCCGCATCGGCCAGAGCGCAGCAGAGGCCCTGAGCGACAAGATGCTGATTACCTTTCGCGAGGGCGCACCGGCGGATATCGAAGAGTTTTGCTTTATCCACTGCCACGGCGAACTAAAGGGTGAGCTCAAGGTGGGAAATCAACTGGAACTGTGTGACATGCACTATGCCGTTACCGCCGTCGGTGATGTGGCCGAACAAAACCTGCGCGAGCTGGGCCATATCACCCTGCGTTTTGACGGCCAGTCGCAGGCGGAATACCCCGGAACGGTTCACGTGGCGGGCCCGGTTCCGCAGGCTGTCATCCCAGGCTGCACATTAAAATTTTTCGAGTAATTAAGGAGAGACATATGAGTCAGGTTGCCGTTGTCATTGGCGGGGGACAAACGTTAGGTGAGTTCCTCTGTCATGGGCTTGCCGCAGAGGGTTACCGCGTGGCGGTAGTGGATATTCAGAGTGAAAAAGCCGCCCGCGTGGCGGACAGCATCAATGCCGAGTTTGGTGAAGGAATGGCATACGGGTTTGGTGCCGACGCGACCAGCGAACAGAGCGTGATGGCGCTTGCCCGTGGTGTGGACGAGATCTTTGGACGCACCGATCTGCTGGTCTACAGCGCGGGAATTGCGAAAGCAGCGTTTATCAGCGATTTCGCTCTGGGGGATTTTGATCGCTCACTGCAGGTGAATCTGGTGGGTTATTTCCTCTGCGCCCGCGAGTTTTCCCGCCTGATGATCCGCGACGGCATTCAGGGACGTATCATTCAGATCAACTCGAAATCGGGCAAAGTGGGCAGCAAACACAACTCCGGTTACAGCGCGGCGAAATTTGGTGGCGTCGGGCTGACGCAATCACTGGCGCTGGATCTGGCCGAATATGGCATTACCGTGCACTCGTTGATGCTCGGCAACCTGCTGAAATCGCCAATGTTCCAGTCCCTGCTGCCACAGTATGCAGCCAAGCTCGGCATCAAAACTGAAGAAGTGGAACAGTATTACATTGATAAAGTGCCGCTCAAACGCGGTTGCGATTATCAGGACGTGCTGAACATGCTGCTGTTTTACGCCAGTTCGAAAGCCTCGTACTGCACCGGGCAGTCAATCAACGTCACCGGTGGGCAGGTGATGTTCTGATCGAGCAGGCTGATACCCTCACCCTAACCCTCTCCCACCGGGAGAGGGGACACAACAAGGAGCCGATATGGTCACAGCACTCATCACCGTCGCCGCCCTCGCCTGGCTCTGCCAGATGGCTTTCGGCGGCTGGCAAATCCATCAGTTTAACCGTGCGTTTGATGCGTTGTGTCAGAAAGGCCGCGTGGGCGTCGGGCGTTCTGGTGGACGTTTCAAACCACGCGTGGTGGTTGCCGTTGCGCTGGATAAAGATGACAAGGTCTGCGATTCCCTCATCATGCGTGGCATGACCGTCTTCGCCCGTCCGGCGAAAATCCAGGCGATTAACGGTCTGTCGTTGCAGGAATTGCAGCCTGATGTGATCTTTCCCCATGATCCACTCTGTCAGAATGCACTATCATTAGCGCTTAATCTGAAACATGGATAATTTCGTTGTGAAAGCTATAGACTTGCGAAATTATCATTTCGCAACCTAAGGAACGAAGTGCCTATGAAACCACGTCAGCGGCAGGCGGCTATTCTCGAGCATCTGCAGAAGCAGGGAAAATGCTCGGTAGACGATCTGGCCCACTACTTTGACACTACCGGCACGACAATACGTAAGGATCTGGTATTGCTCGAAAACTCTGGTGCCGTCATTCGAACTTACGGCGGTGTGGTGCTCAATAAGGACGAAACCGACCCGCCTATCGATCACAAAACGCTGATCAACACCCACCAGAAGGCGCTGATCGCCGAAGCGGCGGTGAAATTTATCCACGATGGCGACTCCATCATTCTTGATGCAGGCAGTACCGTCCTGCAGATGATCCCGCTGCTCAGCCGCTTTAACAACATCACGGTGATGACCAACAGCCTGCACATCGTCAACGCTCTCTCTGAATTCGACAGCGAGCAAACCATTCTGATGCCGGGCGGTACCTTCCGTAAGAAATCTGCGTCGTTCCACGGCCAGCTGGCCGAGAACGCCTTCGACCACTTCAGCTTTGATAAACTCTTTATGGGCACCGACGGCATTGACCTGAACGCGGGGGTGACCACCTTTAACGAAGTGTTCAGCGTCAGCAAGGCCATGTGTAACGCCGCGCGGGAAGTGATTCTGATGGCAGACTCATCGAAGTTTGGCCGTAAAAGCCCCAATATCGTTTGCAGCCTGGAAAGCGTCGACAAACTGATTACCGACGCAGGTATCGACCCGGCGTTCAAAAAAGCGCTGGAAGAGAAAGGCATCGATGTGATCGTAACCGGAGATAAAGATGAGTGATTTTCTGTTAAACGCGGGTCGCCAGACCCTGATGCTGGAACTACAGGAAGCCAGCCGCCTGCCGGAGCGGTTGGGCGAGGATTTTGTTCGCGCGGCCAACACCATTATTCAGTGCGAAGGTAAGGTGATTGTCTCCGGGATCGGCAAGTCGGGTCACATCGGTAAGAAAATTGCTGCGACGCTTGCCAGCACCGGTACTCCGGCCTTTTTTGTTCATCCGGCAGAAGCACTGCACGGCGATCTGGGGATGATCGAAAGCCGCGATGTGATGCTGTTTATCTCCTATTCCGGTTCGGCCAAAGAGCTGGATCTCATCATTCCGCGTCTGCAGGAAAAGTCGGTCGCTCTGCTGGCGATGACCGGGAAATCCCGCTCGCCGCTGGCGCTGGCCGCCAAAGCCACGCTGGACATTTCCGTTGAGCGCGAAGCCTGCCCGATGCACCTCGCTCCCACCTCCAGCACCGTTAACACGCTGATGATGGGCGACGCGCTGGCGATGGCGGTGATGCAGGCGCGCGGCTTTAACGAAGAAGATTTCGCCCGTTCGCATCCGGCGGGAGCGCTTGGGGCACGCCTGCTCAATAAGGTTCATCACCTGATGCGCACCGACGATGCCATTCCGCAGGTCAAACTTGATACCAGCGTGATGGACGCGATGCTGGAGCTCAGCCGTACCGGGCTGGGACTGGTCGCGGTGTGTGACAGCGACAGCTTCGTGAAGGGTGTGTTTACCGACGGCGATCTGCGTCGCTGGCTGGTCGGCGGCGGCAAGCTGGAATCACTGGTTTCTGAAGCGATGACGCAAGGCGGCCTGACGTTGAACGCCGACAGCCGCGCCATTGAAGCCAAAGAGGTGCTGATGAAACGCAAAATCACCGCCGCGCCGGTGGTGGATGACAACGGCAAGCTGTGCGGCGCCATCAACCTGCAGGATTTCTACCAGGCCGGGATTATCTAACCCTTCAGTCCGAGACGTTTCGCCAGCCGGTGCAGGTTGGCGAATTTCAAAAGTCTAAACGCTTTTTTTTACGCAATTTATTCATAAAATAAATACAAATCAGATAAATCATCGCTATCAATCCTTTATTTATTATTTCCATCAATACTTAAAACCTGAACACCTGAAAAACATTGCCCTGTTTTATTCCCTAATAACAATCTACTCTGATCACACATTAACGCGAAAGGGGTATTTCATGGCACATTTCACCGAAGAGCTTAACTATCTCGCTCACTATTTTAAGCAGGTCAGAAAAGCAGAGCACATTTTATTTCGCTGGCTATGGCTGAGTCCTGAAGCTCGTATTGAGCGCCTGCGGGAGCTGATGATGCCGGTAACCAAACGTGATAACTGAAGGTCTGGCGGCGCTTCCCCTTCAGCAAATGTATGAAGCGCCACCAGCAAAAACCGGAACAAAAAATAGAATGCATCATTGTTTATTTCAGGAATGACTCACCTGAGAAATATAATAAGAATTAATTTATGTCGCATCACATTTTTATCTTCCCTGCTTCCACATTAAAATAAGAGCCATTAATTTCCGATGTAAATTAAGTCTTTTTGGAATCCTCTCTCATAAATGCATCTTCGCGATCTACTTTGTAGTATTCACGTTCGCGATTCGCTTATTCAAGCTGAAAACGCCGGGTCGCGAAGACGACGACATGGTAACGGGTGATTCTGGGCCCACAGGCCGAAAGCATCGTGCTGAAGATCCGGGCGCAGATCGAAGCCTGACGCTGCACAATCCTGTTCCCTCTCTCACCAGAGAGGGAATAAAACAGGAACACTTTATATATCCCACCCTTATTTATTCCGCAAAACACCCTACACTCTCACCATTCTCCTTTTGTTACCGGTATGCCGCCATGCGTCAGCTTCAGAAAATCCGTCAGTATCAACGGCTTTATCAGCACTACGGCACAGAGCCAAAGCCCACGACCATCGCGGAAGTGGCCGGGGTCGCGTTGTGCAGTGAGCGCCATGCACGCACATTGCTGCGCCAGCTCACCAAGAGCGGATGGTTAAGCTGGAGCGCACAACCGGGGCGCGGGCACCGCGCCACCCTGCACTGCCTGGCAACCACCAGCGAACTCAGCGCACCGCTGATGCATGCCTGCCTGGAAAAAGGGGACTACCAGAGCGCGCTGCAGCTGGCCGATGGCGACCCGGCCAGCCTGCATCACATCATCACGCCGTTTTTAGGCGGAAAATGGCTTAAACACCAGCCGACGCTGCGCATTCCGTGGTATCGCCCGCTCACGTCTCTGCATCCCGCCCTGCAACGTCGCCGCGCCGAGCAGCATATTATCTGCGCGGTTCACGCGGGGCTGACCCGCTACACCCCCGGCCACCCGCAACCGGTGGCCGATTTAGCCCACCACTGGGATTGCAGTGACGACAAACTTCACTGGCGCTTTTACCTGCGCAGCGGTGCGCACTGGCACAACGGACAGGCGATCAGCGATGAAGATATTCTCGGCGCACTACACCAGCTGTTGGCCGATCCCGCACGCAATTCGGGGCTCACCCACGTGAGCAAGGTGGTGCTTATCGCGCCGTGGTGTCTGGAGATCACACTAAATGCGCCAGATGCCATGCTAACGCATCGTCTCGCGCATCATGTTTGTCGTTTGCCGCATCCGCAACAACCGAATGTGGGTGCTGGCCCCTTTGCGATTGCTCATCATCACTCGCACTACCTGCGCCTTGAGCGTCAGCCGTGGTACTTTGCAACGCATCCCCTTCTGCATGCGATTGAGTTCTGGCGGACCCGCGCCGGAACAGAAAAACCGGCATGGATAACCGTTGGTAAAGGAGAAAACGCCCAGGAGTCCATCACCACCACCAGCGGTGGGTTTTCCTGGCTGATGGTGAATGCCCGGTTACCAAAAACGCTGGCCGCCTGGTTACGCCAGGAAATCCAGCATCTTAACCAGCATTTCATCCGCCGGGATGATGTTGAAACCCGCACGGAAATACTGCCCGGGATCACGACACCCGCGTATCCTCAAGCGCCTGACGTGACGCTTCCACCTGCCCTTTCACTGGTCTGCTATCACACGCCGGTACTGTGCGATCTTGCCAGCATGCTGCAAACGCGCCTGAAAAAGCGTGGCTGTGACGTCACGATTCACTGGAAAGATCGCGAAGAGTGGCATGCGCCTGACACACTGGCGCAAGCGGATATCTTACTGGGGGATTATCTTGCCGGTGAAGTACCGGTCTTTGCACTGGCAGAGTGGTTTACTGAAGAGCCCGCGTGGATCACCGCGCTGGGTGAGAGCGCATGGCAAAACGCAAAGCAGACGCTGATGGCGTATTGCGAAAGCGAGGATACGCTGAGAACACACTTGCCCGCCTTCTTTCATCACCTGCTAAAAAGCGGCGCCTGCACGCCGCTGTTCCACTACCGCTATCGCCTCAACACCCTGGAAAACGTGCAGAACATAGCGCTGACCGCCAGCGGCTGGCTTGATTTCACCCGCGCCTGGCTGCCGCCGGCTCAGGAGCGCACGACCAGCGCGTCGTAGCCGCGCCAGCGGTAGTTGACCATGGAGATCAGCCAGCAGGCGACAAACAACCCGACCACCACAAATCCGGCGTTGCCCAGATTGTCGTTTACCGCGCCAATCACATCCCAGACGCCGCCGCTGAGGGCGAATTTATCCATCAGCAGACCCAGCGCTTCCAGCCCACCAATAAACAGCGCCACCACCACAGATGTCCCGGTAATGGTCATGTTGTAGTAGAGCTTACGTTGCGGTTTGTTAAACGCCCATCCGTAAGCACCAACCATCAACAAATTGTCGAGGGTATCGACCAGCGCCATGCCGCTGGCAAAGAGCGCCGGGAAGATCATGATTGACCACACGGACATGCCATGAGATGCGCTGGCGGCAGAGATCCCCAGTACACCAATCTCGGTGGCAGTATCAAACCCCAGACCAAACAGGAAACCGACCAGGTACATCTGCCAGCTTTTGCTGACGAGGCGGAAGGTTGCGCCAAATAACCAGTTCATGACGCCGCCCTGTGCAGGTAGCTCCACGTCACTGGTTGTCGCGCGCCCCTTTTTCAGCGCCTGAAAGCTGCGCCAGACGCCGCGTAAAATCACCATATTGACCAGCGCCATCGCCAGCAGGAAAGTCGCGGAAACGGCTGTTCCAATCAGACTCCCTGTCTCATGAAACCATGCCATATTCTTCTGAAACGCCGTAGCGGTGGCAGCAATGGCAATAGAGGCCAGCACCACGATGGTGGAATGCCCCAGCGAGAACCAGGCCCCTACGCCGGATGGGCGTTTGCCCTGCTGCATCATCTTACGCGTGACAGTATCAATAGCCGCAATGTGGTCGGCATCCACCGCATGGCGAAGTCCGTAACACCAGGCAAGCAGGCTTGCCGCCATCAACGCCGTGCTGCCACTGAAGGTTTGCCATGCCCATCCCCAGGCCAGCAGGTTTGCCATTACCAGAGCCAGCAGCAGAAGCGCGGCGCGAGGTTCATTGCGTAAGAGTCGTAACATTTTAAGTCCTTTGTGAACATGACTGGGCGGCGGCGACTACCGCCTGCCCGAAGGAGATCGCTCCGTCACCTGCGGGCAGGCGCGAAGGAAAAAGAAGCGTAAAGTCAGAAAGATAATGACGCAGACGCGCACGCAGCAGGCGGTTGTGTAACACCCCACCGCTGAAGCACACCGTGGAAAGTGATAAACGCATGGCATGCAATTTGACTAATTGCGCCAACCCTTTTGCCAGCGCATCGTGAAACGCCCATGCGCGTTCGCAGGGCTCCGCCTGCCAGTTCAGCCATTGCTGCCAGAAGAGGGAGAGATTATCCACCGACAGTGTGACCGGGTGCACTACGCCGTCACACTGCGAAGCCAGGGCTTCCAGGCGGCAAGCCGCTTCACTTTCGTAGCGTTGCGTTTCTATGCCCAGCGCACAGGCGATTGCATCGAAAAGCCTACCGCATGACGAGGCCAGCGGCGCATTGACGCCACGCCCGATTGCTGTCGCCAGCAACGGCCAGTTTTGGCGCTGTACCGCCCGCGTTTCCGGGTAGTGCTGCCAGTCAGGCACAAACGCCAGACAGTGGGCCAGCAGATTTCGCCACGGTTGCAGGGCTGCGAGATCGCCTCCCGGTAGCGCAACGGCAGGCAACCCGCCGAGATGCTCGCAGACGCAGTAGTTCACCCGCAGACATTCCCCACCCCACAGCGCACCGTTCTCGCCCATACCGATCCCATCCAGCGTCAACGCGATAACATCGTCACCGTCGAGCGGCCAGCCGTTTTCAGCCAGGCACGCCGCCGCGTGTGCGTGATGGTGCAACACGGTGTCGACCGGCAACGCCTGCTCGTGTGCCCATTGTCGGGAGTGGTAACCCGGATGGGCATCGCACACCACACGCTCCGGTTGAAAGGTGTAGATCTGCTGCATCACCGCCAGTGCCAAACGCCACTGGGCTTCGACACCCTCGTCACTGAGATCGCCAAAATGCTGGCTCAGTACGGCCTGGTTCCCCCGCACCAGGCAGAAAGTATTTTTCATCTCGCTACCTGTACATAACATGGCGGGGATATTGCGAAAACCTGCCGGCAACGTGATGGCATCCGGTACAAACCCGCGCGCACGGCGTAGCATTGTCCCGTCCTGAAGCAAGACCGAATCATCCATCCGCTGCACAATGTCGCGGTTGTGGAGCAGAAAACCGTCAGCAATCTCCCCAAGCTCGTCCAGCGCCTGCTGATTACTGATAGCGGGCGGTTTGCCGCTGAGATTGCCGGAAGTCATCACCAGCGGACGCTGACAGTCGAGCATGAGCAAATGTTGCAGCGGGTTTGCGGGCAGCATGATGCCTACCGAGTCCAGGCCAGGCGCTATCTCGTCGGGTAACGCGGGCAGACACACCTTTGGCGTGAGCACAATGGGGGCTACGGGTGAGCATAACAGCGTCTGAATCGCCGTCGGCAGCGCTTTCGCCTGCGGGATCATCACGGCCAGCGGCTTCGCAGGACGCTGTTTGCGTGATCGAAGTAACGCGACCGCCTGCGGATTGAGCGCATCACAGGCGAGGTGAAAACCCCCTAACCCTTTGATGGCAACAATGCCGCCGTTTTTCAGCATCTCTACCGCTGCGCTTAACGCAGACTCGCGGGTAGTAATGATGTCTCCCGCACGCCATTCCAGCTCCGGCCCACAGTCCGGGCAGGCGACGGGTTGCGCATGAAAACGGCGGTCTGCGGGGTTGCGATACTCCGTTTCACACGGTTCGCACAGCGGGAATGTCGCCATCGACGTGGACGGGCGGTCATAAGGCATGGCGCGAATGATGGTAAAACGCGGACCACAGTGGGTGCAGTTGATAAACGGATAGCGATAACGGCGTTCACGGGGATCGCGCATCTCAGCCAGGCACGCCGGACAAGTGGCGGCATCCGGCACAATCTGGGTGTCCATCGTCCCACCCGCGCTGTGACGGATAGTAAATTTCTCCGGCACACGCCTCCAGGTGAAGGGCTGTGTGTCGATCGCGTCGATACGCGCCAGTGGTGGGCAGTCCTGGCGCAGCCTCGCGGTAAAGGCCCCCCCATTACCCGCGAGCCGCACCAGCACGCCCTCTCCGTCATTGCAGACGTCACCGGTCAACTGAAGCGACTGCGCCAGTTGCCAGACGAAGGGACGAAATCCCACGCCCTGCACTTTGCCACGCACGCGCAACTGTACGCCGTTACTGCACATGACGGATCAGAACAGCAGAGATGAAGAGGTATCGAACACCGCACGACGGCGTTTTTCCGCACTCATCTGTTCGAGCTTTTCGCGATCAACACACACCAGGGCGTGTGTCGGGCAGGCTTCCATGCAGGCCGGGCCCGCTTCACGGTGGTAGCAGAGGTCACACTTGTTGGCTTCGGCTTTGTCCGTGCGCACATTCAGCCCCATACCGCTGTTACGCACAACCGGACGGACAACCACTTCCATCGCGCCATACGGGCAGGCAACCACGCAGGTTTTACAGCCGATGCAGCGCTCCTGCATGACGTGCACAAACCCTTTTTCGCGTTTAATCGCCCCGTTCGGGCAGACATTCGCGCACGGTGCATCTTCGCACTGACGACAGATGGCGGCGGTGGAAATATTCACGCCTTTAATGACATGGATGCGCGGCAAAAATGTGTCAGGGGTAAGCGACGCACAATCCTGCTCTGCCTGATGGGAAACCACGCACGCCACTTCACAGGTACGGCAACCAATGCACTTACTGGCATCGGCCATAATAAAACGGTTCATCTGCTTCTCCAGCATTACTGTTATGCGCGGAGATATTCATAAACCGTGCCAATTATTATCGCATTGATTTTAAATGAATTTAAAAATGACAGTGGCACTGTCATCGTCACTTCTGACGATGACAGCTGTCGACATCAACGATGAGGGCCGTCAATGACGGAGTCGCGCAGGACAAGCTCACCGGAGAACGTTTGCTGATATTTAAACTCACCGCCGTCGAGCATAAAGATCAGGCGGCTGATGGTTTCTTTGATCATCTCCGTCACCGGGATGCGAACGCTGGAAAGCGACGGTACGATATAAGGCGCGATGGCCACGTCGTCAAAACCGATCACCGATACCGCGCCCGGGGTGGCCACGCCGCTGTCGTGCAGTTGCTTCATGGCACCGATTGCCATATCGTCATTACTCGCCACCAGCGCCGTAAAACGTTCGCCGCGAGCAAGCAGTTCGGACACCGCCGCCGCGCCGCTCGCGGGGTTCCACTTACCCTGCGCAATCAGCCCTTCGTGGAGCGGAATACCGTGCTGAACCAGTGCATCCTTGTAGCCGGAGAGACGTTCAACCCCGGTGGGTGAATCCAGCGAACCCGTGATAAATGCAATCTCTCTGTGCCCTTTCTCAATTAGCTGCGACACCGCCTCCTGACAGGAGGCTTTATGATCGGACCAGACACTGTGGCTGCTGTTTTTCCGCAAGCGGCGGTTGAGCACCATAATCGGTTGCTCACACTTCTCGACGATCTCATCCATCTCATCCACGCTCAGGAAACGCGGATAGATAATCACCGCATCGCAACGCATATCGAGTAAATACTGGATCGCCTCACGCTCTTCATCGGCGCTATGCTTGCCATCAGCCAGGATCAGCTGCCGCCCTTTTTCTTCTGTCATCCGCGCGGCGTTAAACAGCAGTTCGCTAAAGTAGACGCCGTGATACAGGGTGTTTGTCACCACCAGCCCCAGCGTCTGGGTGCGTTTGGTCGCCAGGTTGCGCGCCAGTAAATTCGGGCGATAGCCGCTCTCTTCAATGGCCTGAAACACCCGGTCTTTGGTCTCCTGGCTGACATAGCCATTTCCCGACAACACCCGGGATACCGTTGCTTTCGAAACGCCTGCCCGCTTCGCCACTTCAAGCATCGTGGTCATCTTGTTATTCCGTCTGAAACTGATGGAGCGCAGTGTACTGCACTGCAGAAAAATTGTCGCAGCGGTGAAATCACGCTTTTCGCACCGCTCGGTGATCATTATCACGAAATGAAAAAATGGTCAGAATGTGATCTTGTTTCATTCAAAGAAACTCATGATGATTATGTGGAACCGGTTTCCTACATTTCTCACAACGATAACAGGATCTCATCCGATGGCCAAAAATTACGCTGCGCTGGCGAATGATGTCGTCAGCGCGCTGGGCGGCAAAGAGAACATCGTCGCCGTCACCCACTGTATGACGCGTCTGCGCTTCGTCCTGAAAGACGAAAGCCTCACCGACGCTACGCGTCTGAAAAGCATTAGCGGCGTACTCGGCGTAGTGCGCAACGACAACCAGTGCCAGGTGATCATTGGCAACACCGTTTCTCAGGCGTACCGTGAGGTAGTCAGCCTGCTGCCAACCGACCTGCAACCTGCATTACCGGAAGGTCCGCAGAAATTGACATTGCGCCGCATTGGCGCCGGGATCCTCGATGCACTCATCGGCACCATGTCGCCGCTGATCCCAGCGATCATCGGTGGCTCGATGGTTAAACTGTTGGCGATGATCCTTGAGATGACCGGCGTGCTGCCAAAAGGCGCGCCGACACTGACCATTCTGACCGTCATCGGCGACGGCGCCTTCTTCTTCCTGCCGCTGATGGTGGCGGCCTCGGCAGCGGTGAAATTCAAAACTAACATGTCACTGGCAATTGCCATCGCGGGCGTGCTGGTGCATCCGAGCTTTATCGAGTTGATGGCAAAAGCCGCGCAGGGCGAGCACGTTGAGTTCGCCTTTATTCCGGTGACGGCGGTGAAATACACCTACACCGTGATCCCGGCGCTGGTGATGACCTGGTGCCTGTCGTACATCGAACGCTGGGTTGATCGCATTACCCCGGCGGTGACCAAAAACTTCCTCAAACCGATGCTGATCGTGCTGATTGCCGCCCCGCTCGCCATTGTGCTGATTGGGCCGCTGGGGATCTGGATCGGTAGCGCCATCTCCGCGCTGGTTTACACCATTCACGGTTATCTGGGCTGGCTCTCCGTGGCGATCATGGGAGCACTCTGGCCGCTGCTGGTGATGACCGGGATGCACCGCGTCTTTACGCCAACCATCATCCAGACCATTGCCGAAACGGGCAAAGAAGGGATGGTCATGCCGTCGGAAATCGGCGCCAACCTCTCCCTTGGCGGTTCGTCTCTGGCGGTAGCCTGGAAAACCAAAAACCCGGAACTGCGCCAGACGGCGTTAGCGGCGGCAGCCTCTGCCATCATGGCGGGGATCTCTGAACCCGCGCTGTACGGTGTAGCGGTACGACTGAAACGTCCGCTGATTGCGAGCCTGATCAGTGGTTTTATCTGCGGTGCGGTGGCCGGTATTGCCGGACTTGCCAGCCATTCAATGGCAGCACCAGGGCTGTTTACCAGCGTGCAGTTCTTCGACCCGGCGAACCCGATGACCATTGTCTGGGTGTTCGGTGTCATGGCGCTGGCGGTAGTGCTGTCGTTCGTTCTGACCCTGATATTAGGTTTTGAAGATATTCCGGTTGAAGACGATGCTGAAAAAGCGCGCGCCCTCCAGAGTGCCCCGGTTCAGAGCAAAGCAGCAAAAGCATAAATTGAGAGTGAGGTAAGAATGTCTGTTTTTCCACAAGGATTTTTATGGGGCGGCGCGCTTGCCGCCAACCAGAGTGAAGGTGCTTACCGCGAAGGTGGCAAAGGACTCACAACGGTCGATATGATCCCCCACGGCGCGAATCGCCTGGCGGTAAAGGTCGGTAAGGAAAAGCGGTTTTCGTTGCATGACGACGAGTTTTACCCAAGCCATGAGGCGATTGATTTCTATCATCGCTACAAAGAAGACATCGCCCTGATGGCGGAGATGGGGTTTACAGTGTTCCGCACCTCAATTGCCTGGAGCCGCCTCTATCCAAATGGTGATGAGCCGCTGCCCAATAAAGAAGGTATTGCCTTCTACCGCGCGGTGTTTGAAGAGTGCAAAAAGTACAACATCGAGCCGCTGGTCACCCTGTGTCACTTCGACGTACCGATGCATCTGGTGACGGAGTACGGCTCCTGGCGCAATCGCAAAATGGTCGATTTCTTCGCCCGTTACGCCCGCACCTGTTTCGAGGAATTTAATGGTCTGGTGAAATACTGGCTGACCTTCAATGAAATCAACATCATGTTGCACAGTCCGTTCTCTGGCGCGGGTCTGGTATTTGAAGAAGGCGAGAACGAAGATCAGGTGAAATATCAGGCCGCACACCACGAGCTGGTGGCAAGCGCGCTGGCGACCAAAATCGCCCACGAGGTAAACCCGGAAAACCAGGTCGGCTGCATGCTGGCGGGTGGGAATTTCTATCCGTACTCCTGCAAACCTGAAGACGTGTGGATGGCACTGGAGAAAGATCGCGAGAACCTGTTCTTTATCGATGTGCAGGCACGCGGGAGCTACCCGGCCTACTCTGCCCGCGTATTCCGCGACAAAGGCGTGGTAATTGTGAAAGATCCTGGCGACGATGCGCTGCTAAAAAACACTGTCGATTTTGTCTCGTTCAGCTATTACGCCTCGCGCTGCGCGTCGGCAGATATGAACGCGGGCAACACCAGCGCCGCAAACATCGTCAAATCCCTGCGCAACCCGCACATCCAGGTGAGTGAATGGGGCTGGGGCATTGACCCGCTCGGCCTGCGCATCACCATGAACATGATGTACGACCGCTACCAGAAGCCACTGTTTCTGGTGGAAAACGGTCTCGGTGCGAAAGATGTCATTGATGAAAACGGCGAGATTAACGACGATTACCGCATCAGCTATCTGCGCGAGCATATCCGCGCGATGGGTGATGCCATTGAGGACGGCGTGCCGCTGATGGGCTACACCACCTGGGGCTGTATCGACCTGGTGTCGGCTTCAACGGGCGAGATGAGCAAGCGCTACGGGTTTGTGTACGTCGACCGGGACGACGCCGGGAACGGGACACTGGACAGGAAACGCAAGAAATCGTTCTGGTGGTATAAGAAGGTGATTGCGAGTAACGGGGCGGATCTGGAGTAGACTGTTTTGCCGGGTGGCGGCTTCGCCTTACCCGGCCTACAAAAGCGTAGGCCCGGTAAGTGTAGCGCCACCGGGCGCTGTTCAGAGCCGGGAAAATCCCCCGTCCCCACCCCATCCGGCAAGCCGTGAATACACCACTTCCACCGCCGCTTTCACCGGTGGTGTCATCGGGTAATAAAACCCCACGATATCCGGCTGAATCCCCAAAAACAGCACCTCGCCCACGTCGTCTTTAATCTGATCGACCAGGTAGTTCAGCGGCATATTGTGTGTCGTCATCATAAACATCTCGGCGATATCGTCGGGGTCGATAAGGCGGATCTCACCGGGGTTGAGTCCCATATCGGTGGCATCAACGATCAGTAGCCTGTCCGGGTGCAGCTCACGAATAGCCACCACGTCGTTTTCCGGCGCGCTGCCACCGTCAATGACCACCCAGTTGCCCTGAGAATTTGCCGCACACATTTCTGCCAACAATGGGCCTGCGCCGTCATCGCCCATCATGCTGTTGCCAACACACAGTAAAACGTCAGTCACGTAATCTCCTCACCATCAGGTAGATGGCGCTCTCCTGATGAATATCATGCAGCATGCTGAGTAGCGTTTTGCTCCACGCCTGCTGTTCAGGGGTTTGCCTGTTCAGCGCCGCGTCAAAGGCATTGGCGAGCATCGTAATGTGGTTGGCGTCGATGACGATCTCACCATACTTCGGTACGCCTTCCATTTTACGCCGCGCCGTACTGCCCTCCTGCAGCGTGGCGATCCACGCCAGGTACTCCGGCCACGGGCAGCTTAACGCCGTTTCCAGGCAGTCAATCACCCCGAGGTGATGCCCAATCGCCAGGCTGTAATAGACCACCTGCTGCGCCGCATCCGGCGTGGCATCGTTCTCATCAATAAACTTACGGCTCAACTGACTGAACACCACCGTTTCACTCATCGGATACGCGCCTCTTCCACGATGTTGTTCAGGTTTGCCACAATCTCATTCAAACGCGGATCGTTCTCCGCCTCCAGCCAGCGAGCCACCTGATGCTCACCCTGACTCAGCAGACGCAGGTAATCGTCGGCAATCTGGCGACCATAACGATAGCCCGCCAGTTTGCGTGCCGTGCGGTCGACCTTCACCCGCAGTGGCTGCACCATTTCCGGGTGCAGGATGGTCGCAGGCTGGTTATCAAGTTCCCCAGGTTCACGGGCATGAATTTTCTGTTCCAGCAGACCGAGCGCCATGGCAAAACCGTACAGCGTTGCGGCCGGTGTCGGTGGGCAGCCCGGAATGTAAACATCCACCGGCACGATTTTGTCAGTACCACCCCAGACGCAATACAGATCATGGAAAATGCCGCCGCTGTTACCACAGGCTCCGTACGAGATACAGATTTTCGGGTCAGGCGCAGATTGCCAGGCGCGCAGCGCAGGCGAGCGCATGGCGCGGGTGACGGCGCCGGTAAACAGCAAAATGTCGGCATGGCGCGGAGACGGTACAACTTTGATGCCGAAACGCTCGGCGTCAAACAACGGCGACAGGGTGGCGAAGATCTCAATCTCGCAGCCGTTGCAGCCGCCGCAGTCCACGCGGTAGACGTAGGCCGAGCGTTTGATTTTTTTCAGCAGCGACGCCTTCATGCTGGCGATGGATTCGTCCACCGTCATCGGCACCGGAATGCCGTTATCGTCGCGTGGGCCCAGTAGGTTATCCATCAGCTGGCCTCTCTCATATGGCGGGTAATATCAATGCGGTCGGACGGCAACAGGCATTTCTGGCGCTTACACTCCGGGCAGGTTTCAAAGCTTTCACGATGATGTTCTGCGCGAGCGTCTCCGTTGTGCTGCAACAGCGCGATGGCATAGTCGATCTCTTTTTGCACGGCGAATGGACGCTTGCAGACGCGACAGTTACACAGTTCAAAGCGCGACTGCTGCAGGAAGTCTTCTTTCTTCCATACCGCCAGCTCATATTCCTGTGACAAGCGGATTGCGACCGTCGGGCAGACCTCTTCGCAGCGGCCACAGAAGATGCAGCGCCCGAGGTTAAACTGCCAGGCCAGTTCACCGGTTTTGAGGTCCGTTTCCACCGTCAGGGCATTCGACGGACAGGCGTTTACACAGGCCGCGCAGCCGATGCACTGCTGCGGATTGTGCTCCGGCTTACCGCGAAAGTTTTTATTCACCGGCATCGGCTCCAGCGGATAACTGCTGGTTACCGCGCCGGTTTTGATGACTTTTTTAATAAAGGTAAACATGACGAGTCCTTATTTCAGCGGCGAGTTCTTACGCTCAATGCTGTAGCGCTCAAGCTCTTTATATGGCACCACCTGGCTTTTCTTCTTGCGCACATCCACCACCGTCATGCGGTCGGTACAGGAGTAGCACGGATCAAGGCTGCCGATGATCAGCGGCGCGTCGGAAACCGTGTTTCCACGCAGCATGTAGCGCAGGGTTGGCCAGTTGGCGTAGGTTGCCGCACGGCAGCGCCAGCGGTAGAGCTTCTGGTTGTCGCCGGTCATGCTCCAGTGGATGTCATCTCCACGTGGCGCTTCGGCAAACCCAAGCGCGAAGCGGTTTGGAATGTAGGTGAAACCTTCAACCATCAGCGGGCCGCCCGGCAGGTTATCCAGACCGAAGTCGATCATGTTCAGGGCGGTGAACACCTCGTTGATGCGCACTTTGAGGCGAGAGATAACGTCGCAGCCCTGCTCGCTGTGCACGGTCATCGGCAGCAGGCCATAACCAACGAACGGGTGATCGGCACGGGTGTCGCGGGCATGGCCACTGGCGCGCACCATCGGACCCACGTTGCTGAAATCGCGGGCAATTTCCGGGTCAAGACGACCAATCCCGACGGTACGCTGCTCGATGTTTGGCGTGCTGAGCAGCATATCCACCAGCTCCTGCACATCGCGGCGCATCTGCTGCGCAAGCTGGCGGGTCTGGATCATGTCGTCTTTCAGCAGGTCACGGCGGATCCCGCCGATCAGGTTCAGACCGTAGGTTTTACGTGCGCCGGTGAGGATCTCTGCCATCTTCATCGACGCTTCACGCACGCGGAAGAACTGCATAAACCCGGAGTCGAAACCAACGAAGTGGCAGGCCAGGCCGAGGTTCAGCAGATGTGAGTGCAGGCGTTCCACTTCCAGCAGAATGGCGCGGATCATCTGCGCGCGCTCCGGCACCACAATTCCCATGCCGTTTTCCACCGAGGTGGTGTAGGCGGTGCTGTGGGCGAAGCCGCAAATGCCGCACACGCGGTCTGAAAGGAACGTGACTTCGTTGTAACCCATGCGGGTTTCCGCCAGCTTTTCCATCCCGCGATGGACGTAAAACAAGCGGTAGTCGGCATCGATAATGTTCTCGCCATCGACGAACAGGCGGAAGTGGCCCGGTTCATCAGAAGTGACGTGCAGTGGGCCGATCGGCACCACGTTGTTCTTTTTACTGCCCAGCTCGTTGATGAACTCGTAGGTTTCGCTGTCGGTGGTCGGCGCCGGGCGCTGGCGGTAGTCCATGCTGTCTTTACGCAGCGGATAGAGTTCGTCCGGCCAGTCGTCCGGCAGCACCAGGCGACGTTCATCCGGCAGGCCTACAGGCACCAGGCCGTACATGTCGCGTACTTCACGCTCTCCCCAGACGGCGGCGGGCACGCGTGGTGTGACGGACGGATACTCCGGTTTGTTTGGGTCCACTTCGATGCGCACAGTGAGCCAGCACTTCTCGAACTGCTCCATCGACATCACGTAGTACACCGCGTAATTGCCGCACAGCTGGCGTTCGTCGTTACCGAACAGTACAGAGAGCCAACCGCCCTGCTGGTAATACAGAAACTCCACCACTTCCGGCAAATAGTTCACCTTCACGGTGACGGTGATCTGGTCTTTGGTTTGCCAGGACTCCTCCAGCACGACGCCAGGGAAAGCCTGATGCAACGCGGCGAGATACTGCTGACCTTTCTTTTCTTCAGACATAAAAACTCTCTTTAATCACGCCACCAGCAAGGAGACGAACGCTAAAAATGCGAAACCAAAACCGGCCCAGGTGATGCGCGAAGTCGCGACAAAACGCAGACGCGCCATGCTGTTTTCAAACAGGGCAATTACCAGTACACCGACAAGCAGTTTGAGCGCCGCAACGACCACGGCCAGCACCAGACCACTCACCGAGAAATGCGTCATCTGTCCCCACGGGAAGAAGGCACCGACAAACATCTGCAGTACCATCAGCTGTTTGAGGCTGATGCCCCACTTCAGCACCGCAAAGCCATAGCCGCTGTACTCCGTCAGCGGCCCTTCCTGCAGCTCCTGCTCCGCTTCCGCGAGGTCGAACGGCAGTTTGCCCATCTCAATAAAGGTGGCAAACGCGCAGGCACACAGCGCCAGAACCAGCGGAATGGAACGGGCCACCGGCCAGTGATAAACGGTGTTAGTGATAAAACTGATATGGGTTGAGCCTGCAACCTGCGCCGCCACCCAGAGTCCCAGCAGCAGGATCGGCTCGACGAGCACGCCGAGCATCGCCTCACGGCTTGCGCCAAGACCGGTAAACGGGCTCCCCGTGTCCAGGCCTGCTATCGCAAAGAAGAAACGGGCGATGGCGAAGAGATAGATAAGCGTGATCAAATCACCCAGTACCGGCAACGGTGAACCCACCGTTGCCACCGGCAGCGCGGTGGCGATGGTAAGCATCACGCCCACCATCACAAACGGTGTCAGGCGGAAAACCCAGCCTGCAGCATCCGGGGCCACGCTCTGGCGAGTGAGCAATTTGAAGAGATCGCGGTACTCCTGCAGCACGCCAGGCCCGCGACGGTTATGCATCCGGGCGCGCGCCACACGGCTCACCCCGGAAAGCAGCGGCGCGACGGCGAATAACACCAGCGCCTGAAGTAGTGCCAGTAACAAACTCATGTCAGGCTCCTCGTGAAATCACAATCACTACCAGCACCGCCAGCTCAATAACAGCCAGACGGCGGAACAGCGCAGGTACGGCAGCACTCTGCCAGCCAGGGATCCAGGCCACCGGGTTCAGCCAGTGGCGCAGCTTCAGCACGGCGGCAAAGTTCTCTTTCACCGGCATGGCAAAGCCGTGGGCGGTGATCACCATTGATTGCTCATGTTCATAACCGCAGGCCCACGCCGCACCGCGCGAACGGGACGCGAGTCGGTCGCGTTTGAAGAACAGCATCAGAATGAATGGCAGCAGCGGCGCGGCAATCAGCAGCAGCGCAATCATCGGCTGAGACACGGTGGTGTGCGCCGTGGTGAGCGGCAGCGGTATCGCGCTACCCAGCAACGGCAGCAGCCACGGTGCAGCCACACCGCCGATAACGCAGCACAGTGCCAGCGCGACAACGCTCGCGCCCATCAACACCGGTGCGCAGCAGGCGTTTTCCGCTTCACGCGTGCGCGGTGCGCCGAGGAAGGTGACGCCGTAAACTTTCGCCATACACATCACCGCCAGCGCCCCGGTCATCGCCAGACCAACCGCCAGCAGCGGACCTAATAACCGGGCGATGAACACATCGCTCTGACCGAGCGCGAAGAAGGACTGATAGATCACCCACTCCCCGGCAAAGCCGTTCAGCGGCGGTAATGCCGCCATCGCCATCAGCCCCACCAGCATGCACAAAGAGATAACGGGCATTTTTTTGCCAATGCCACCAAGCTTTTCGATATCGCGATGGCCAGTGCGGAACCAGACGCTCCCCGCGCCCAGGAACAGCGTGCTTTTAAACAGGCTATGGTTAATCAGGTGATAGAGACCGCCGATAAAACCGGCCGCAATCAGCGCCGGTTGATTGAGCGCTAACCCGGTCACGCCCGCGCCAATACCGAGCAGGATAATGCCGATATTTTCCAGCGTGTGGTACGCCAGAAGACGCTGGATATTATGCTCCATCAGGGCGTACAGACCGCCGACGAACGCGGTGATCATCCCGGCGACCAACAGCACGACACCCCACCACAGCGGCGGTTGTCCGCTGGTCAGCGTAATCGCCAGAATGCCGAACAGCCCCACTTTCATCACCACCACAGAAAACAGCGCGGCAGCGGGTGCAGAGGCATTTGCATGCGCCTGTGGCACCCAGCCGTGCAGCGGGATGATCCCGGCGAGCAGGCCAAAACCGAGCACACCCAGTAGCCAGACATCATTCCCCAATGGATGACCGTTGAGTACGGAGAAGTCCAGCGTGCCGAAGCGCTGCCACACCAGCCAGCAGGCCAGCGCCAGCAGCAGCGTCCCGAGGCGGCCCAGCGCAAACCATAGTTTGCCGGAGGCGCTACAGCCCGTCAGGAAGACACCACACAGCGCCATGATCTCCGCCATCACCACCAGAGCCCCAAGGTTACTGGCGATAACGGTACAGACCGCCGTTGCCAGCAGCAGGTTGACCAGCAGGCCGTTGGCTTTAGTATTCTGATGGCGGTGCCAGTCGATATTGAACAGACTGATAAACAGACCGCACAGACCAAACGTCACCAGCCAGATGGCATTTAGCGGCGTAATTTCCACAGTGTGGCGAATCAGCGGCATCACGGCCTCTACGGATTGGCCGCCGAGCAGGACGACACCACCTGCCGCCAGCGTCATCAGGCTACCGACCGCCCCGCCGATCCCGGCGATCCAGCCGCTCAGGGTTTTATGCAAAGAGAAGATCAGCGCCAGTACTGCGGCGGCGGTAAAGTACGCCACGGCGCTGTTGATCATGGTTATGGCGTTCATTTCGCCTCCTCATTAAGCGCCTGCAGAAGCGATAGATCGCCAAAATCGCTATTGATGGTCAGCTCACGTTTACGCTTGCTGGTACGGGCGATGTCGCGAATGTTAACCAGAATCAGTGCTTTGGTCGGGCAGGTGCGTACGCACGCTGGGCCTTGCTCATCGAAGCTGCACAGGTCGCATTTCACCGCTACGGCACGAATGCCGGGGACCCAGTCGAGCAGCGAACTTACCTTCGCGGGGGCCGGAGGCGCAGGAGGCGCTTTCGGCGTATTGGCATTGGCCGGAATATGCAGTGGGCGGCTGCCGGAAAATTCAATCGCGCCGAACGGGCAGGCAATGCCGCACAGCTTGCAGCTCACGCACAGGCTTTCGTTCAACTGGACAGCGCCATCAACGCGAGTGATGGCATTCACAGGGCAAACACCCGCGCAAGGGGCATCTTCACAGTGATGACAGAGCTGCGGGGCAGACTCTTTTTCATTACGCATGATGTGCAGGCGCGGCATGGACTGTAACCCATGCAGGCGATGCGTTTCCGAACACGCCGCCTCACAGGTTCGACAGCCAATACAGACCGTCGAGTCAGCAATTACAAAACGGTTCACCGGGTTATCCTCTGGTGATAGTCATTTTTGACGAAAAACTGTCTTGTCGACACTTCTCGACACGTAAGAGTCAGGCCACATTCGCTGAGGCATGTGCATCCATTAACTGCGCCAGATTGACCGGGAGATCGTGTTCAACGGCGGCGTATAAACCGTCATAAACTGGCGCGATTTTTTCCAGATAGTGCTCCAGCACCTGCTGGCGATCACGGTTACTGACGTGACCATCCACCATGCCGTCTGCCATCAACTGTGCCTTCGCAATACACTGTTTTTCACCGTCTTTTGTCTCGAGGTAGTACTCAATGGTGTGGCTGTTGAAGTTATCCGCCAGGGTAACGTTGATGGTGAAATGGCCGAAGAGGACAAAGCGCATATCACCTTGTGCTGCACAACTCATTGCGTGGTGAAGACGTGCTTTCGACAGGGTGATGCCCTGTACCAGAGAGTTGCAGTACAGGTGCCACTGGTCCTGTAATTGCTGATGGCGCTGCGCGATGTAATCCGCTTTTTCGCTGATTTCCCAAATAGTCATAAAAGGTATCCGGTTAATGGAGATAGCGGCTGTTAAGCAGATTCCATGCCAGTTTTTATTTTATTGATTTTAAAGAAATTAAAATAAGAGACACCTGTCAACTCCGCGGTGTCGACGTGTCATTTCGACAGCGTTGACATCGTCACCCCTTAACAAAAATCAAGCTGGCATTGTTATTGCATTACCGGGGCAATTCATTGAGGAGGCGTCATGCACGAAATCACCCTCTGCCAGCGGGCTCTGGAGCTTATCGAACAGCAGGCAGTGCAAAACCACGCGAAACGCGTCACCGGTGTCTGGCTGAAAGTCGGGGCATTTTCCTGTGTCGAGACCAGCGCCCTGAATTTCTGTTTTGAGCTGGTTTGTCGCGGCACGCTGGCGGAAGGCTGCGAACTCCATATTGAAGAGCAGCAGGCAGAGTGCTGGTGTGAACAATGTCAGCAGTACATCACCCTGCTCTCATCGAAGGTTCAGCGCTGTCCGCAATGCCAGAGTGCCGGGCTGCGCATCGTGGCGGATGACGGCATGCAGATCCAACGACTCGAAATCGAGAAGGAGTAAATTATGTGTAGCACCTGCGGTTGCGGCGAAGGCAACCTGTATATAGAAGGGGATGAACACCGTCCTCACTCCGCGTTTCGCTCCGCGCCCTTTTCACCCGCCCCGCGCCCTGCATCGGCATTAACCGGTATCACTTTCGCTCCTCAACAATCTGACGCGGGTGACCTGCATTACGGTCACGGCGAAGCGGGGACACATGCGCCGGGCATCAGCCAGCGCCAGATGCTGGAAGTCGAAATCAACGTGCTGGACAAAAATAACCGGATCGCCGCCCGCAACCGTGCCCGTTTTGCTACCCGCAAACAGCTGGTGCTGAATCTGGTCTCCAGCCCCGGTTCCGGCAAAACTACGCTGCTGACAGAGACCCTCAAACGCCTGAATGCGCGAGTCTCCTGCGCGGTGATCGAAGGTGATCAGCAGACGGTTAACGACGCCGCCCGTATTCGCGAAACCGGCACGCCTGCCATTCAGGTCAATACAGGCAAAGGCTGCCACCTGGATGCGCAGATGATTGCCGACGCCACTCCGCGTCTGCCACTGGCAGATAACGGCATCCTGTTTATTGAAAACGTCGGCAACCTGGTTTGCCCGGCGAGCTTTGACCTCGGTGAACGGCATAAAGTGGCCGTGCTTTCGGTGACCGAAGGCGAAGACAAGCCGCTGAAATACCCGCATATGTTTGCCGCCGCGTCCATCATGTTGCTGAATAAGGTCGACCTGCTGCCATACCTGAATTTTGACGTGGATAAGTGCCTGGCATATGCCCGTGAAGTCAACCCGGACATTAGCATCCTGCTGGTGTCCGCCACGCGCGGCGACGGTATGGAAAACTGGTTGAACTGGCTGGAGAGCGAACGATGTGCATAGGCGTACCGGGACAAATTCACGCCATTGACGGGAATCAGGCCAGAGTCGATGTGTGTGGATTATTGCGCGATGTAGACCTGACGCTGGTCGGCAGTATTGATGAAACTGGCGCTTCACGCCTCGGCCAGTGGGTGCTGGTGCACGTGGGCTTTGCCATGAGTGTGATTAACGAAGCGGAAGCGCGCGACACGCTCGATGCGCTGCAAAATATGTTCGACGTGGAGCCTGACGTGGGCGCTCTGCTGTACGGCGAGGAGCAATAGCAGATGCGTTACGTTGATGAATACCGCGCGCCAGAACAAGTGATGCAGCTTATCGAACACCTGAAAATGCGAGCGGCGCTACTGGACTACAGCGCAGCAAAACCACTGCGCATTATGGAAGTGTGCGGTGGTCATACCCATGCCATCTTCAAATTTGGTCTCGACCAGCTTCTGCCAGAGAACATCGAGTTTATTCACGGCCCTGGCTGTCCGGTGTGTGTTCTGCCGATGGGACGTATCGACAGCTGTATCGAAATCGCCAGCCAGCCCGACGTCATTTTTTGCACCTTTGGCGACGCGATGCGTGTGCCAGGGAAAAATGGCTCACTATTGCAGGCTAAAGCGCGTGGAGCGGACATCCGCATCGTCTACTCGCCGATGGATGCCCTGAGGCTGGCAGCGGATAACCCCACCCGTAAAATCGTGTTTTTCGGTCTGGGTTTTGAAACCACCATGCCGGCCACGGCAATCACGCTACAACAGGCCAGAGCCCGCAACATCAAGAACTTTTTCTTTTTCTGCCAGCACATTACGCTCATCCCCACGCTGCGTAGCCTGCTGGAAGAACCGGGTAACGGCATTGACGCTTTCCTGGCACCAGGCCATGTCAGCATGGTCATCGGTACAGACGCCTACGGTTTTATCGCTGAACAGTACAATCGTCCATTAGTGGTGGCTGGTTTCGAACCTCTTGATCTACTGCAAGGCGTGACCATGCTGGTTGAGCAGAAAATAGCAGCCCTGAGTACGGTGGAAAATCAGTACCGCCGCGTCGTGCCTGACGCAGGCAATACACGCGCTCAGCAAGCCATTGCGGAGGTGTTTAGCGTCGAAGGCGACAGTGAATGGCGCGGCCTGGGACTGATTGCCGAATCCGGCGTGCGTCTGACGCCTGCGTATCAATCATTCGATGCTGAAGCGCATTTCCATCCGCAACCACAACAGGTTTGCGACGATCCCCGGTCTCGCTGCGGCGAGGTCCTCACGGGCAAATGCAAACCTCATCAATGCCCGTTATTTGGCAACACCTGTAACCCGCAAACGGCGTTTGGCGCGCTGATGGTCTCCTCAGAAGGAGCCTGTGCCGCGTGGTATCAGTATCGCAATCAGGAGTGTGAAGCATGAGCACGGTGGAAATGGCGCATGGCAGCGGTGGGCAGGCAATGCAGCAGCTGATTAGCCGGCTGTTTATGGAGGCGTTTAATAACCCCTGGCTCGCTGAGCAGGAAGATCAGGCGCGCATTGACCTGGCAACCCTCACCTCGCAAGGCGACAGACTGGCGTTCTCCACCGACAGCTATGTGATTGACCCGTTGTTCTTCCGGGGCGGCGATATAGGTAAGCTCGCCATCTGCGGCACGGCAAACGACGTCGCTGTCAGCGGTGCCGTTCCACGCTACCTCTCCTGCGGATTTATCCTTGAAGAAGGTTTAGCGCTGGAGACGCTCACGACAGTGGTTAACAGTATGGCGCAGACCGCACGCGAGGCAGGGATTGCCATCGTCACAGGTGATACCAAAGTGGTGCAGCGCGGCGCAGCCGACAAGCTGTTCATTAACACCGCCGGCATGGGGGCTATCCCTGCCGATATTCACTGGGGGGCACAACAGCTTAACGTCGGCGACGTGCTTCTCGTGACAGGAACGCTGGGCTGTCATGGAGCGACTATCCTTAACCTGCGCGAAGGTTTAGGGCTGGATGGTGAACTGCGCAGCGACTGCGCGGTGCTCACCCCGCTTATTCAGACACTGCGTACCATTCCGGGCGTAAAAGCCCTTCGCGACGCCACCCGTGGCGGCGTGAATGCCGTGGTACATGAGTTCGCGGCAAGCTGCGGGTGGGGTATTGAACTTAGCGAGCGTAGTCTGCCCGTTAAGCCTGCCGTTCGCGGGCTGTGTGAATTATTAGGTCTTGATCCACTCAATTTTGCCAACGAAGGCAAGCTGGTGATCGGCGTTGAACGCCACGTCGCTGACGTGGTACTGGACATGCTACGTGCGCATCCTTTAGGGAAAGAGGCCGCCATTATTGGTGAAGTGGTTGAGCGCAAAGGGGTGCGCCTGACCGGGATTTTCGGCGTGAAACGTACGCTGGATCTACCGCACGCTGAACCCTTACCCCGTATTTGCTAGACCGCGCCAAAAGCGGTCAGCGCTGAAATTCTTTTATTTGCCAGTTTCTATTGGAAAGCAATATGCCGTATACACCGATGAGCGATCTTGGACAGCAGGGCCTGTTTGATATCACGCGCACACTTTTACAGCAGCCCGATCTCGGTGCGCTGAGCGATGCCCTGACGCGCATGGTCAGGCAATCTGCCCTGGCAGACAGCGCCGCCATTGTGCTCTGGCATAGCGGAACGCATCGCGCGAGCTACTACTCCACGCGTGGTAATGACAAAACGTTTGAATACGAAGATGAAACCTATCTCGCTCATGGCCCGGTGCGCCGTATTCTCTCCCGGCCTGAAATCCTGCACTGTAATTTTGAGGAGTTCCGGCAGGCCTGGCCGAGGCTGGCGGAAAGTTCTCTCTATCACTCTTTCGGTCATTACTGCATGTTGCCGCTGGCCGCGGAAGGTCATATTTTTGGTGGCTGCGAGTTTATCCGCACAACCGACCAGCCCTGGAGCGAGGCGGAATACGAGCGTCTGCACACCTTTACCCAGATTGTGGCCGTCGTCGCGGAGCAAATCCAAAGCCGTGTCACCAATAACGTCGATTACGACCTGCTGAGCCGCGAGCGCGACAACTTCCGCATTCTGGTCGCTATTACCAACGCCGTGCTTTCCCGGCTTGATATGGATGAACTGGTCAGCGAAGTCTCGAAAGAGATCCACCACTATTTCAAAATTGATGCCATCAGCATTGCGCTGCGGGGGCATCGTAAGGGCAAGCTGAATATCTACTCCACACATTACCTCGATGAAGCCAACCCGGCACACGAGCAAAGCGAAGTGGATGAAGCGGGTACGCTGTCTGAGCGGGTCTTCAAAAGCAAAGAGATCCTGCTGCTTAACCTTGACGAGCAGGATCCGGTAGCCCCCTATGAGCGGATGCTGTTTAACACCTGGGGCAACAAAATTCAGACCCTGTGCCTGCTGCCGCTGATGTCTGGCAATACCATGCTCGGCGTGCTAAAGCTGGCGCAATGTGAGGAAGGAGTGTTTACCACTGCCAACCTGAAGTTGCTGCGCCAGATCGCCGAGCGAATCTCCATCGCGCTGGATAACGCCCTGGCCTATCAGGAGATCCACCGTCTGAAAGAGCGGCTGGTGGATGAAAACCTGGCCCTGACCGAACAGCTCAACAACGTGGATAGCGAGTTTGGTGAAATCATCGGGCGCAGCGACGCGATGTACAGCGTACTCAAGCAGGTGGAGATGGTGGCTCAAAGCGACAGTACAGTTCTGATCCTGGGCGAAACTGGCACAGGTAAAGAGTTGATTGCCCGTGCCATCCATAACCTGAGCAACCGCAATGGTCGCCGGATGGTGAAAATGAACTGCGCGGCTATGCCCGCCGGTCTGCTGGAAAGCGATCTGTTCGGCCACGAACGCGGGGCGTTTACCGGTGCCAGTAGCCAGCGCCTGGGTCGTTTTGAGCTGGCTGACAAAAGCTCGCTGTTCCTCGACGAAGTCGGCGATATGCCGCTGGAACTGCAGCCTAAACTACTGCGGGTATTACAGGAGCAAGAGTTTGAGCGTCTTGGCAGCAACAAGCTGATCCAGACTGATGTACGGCTCATTGCCGCCACCAACCGTGACCTGAAAAAAATGGTCGCTGACCGCGAGTTTCGCAGCGATCTCTACTATCGCCTGAACGTCTTCCCGATCTTTCTGCCGCCCCTGCGCGAGCGCCCGGAAGATATCCCTCTGCTGGTCAAAGCCTTTACTGCCAAGATTGCGCGCCGGATGGGGCGCAATATCGACAGTATTCCTGCCGAAACGTTACGCACACTCTCTTCTATGGAGTGGCCTGGCAACGTACGTGAGCTGGAAAACGTTATTGAACGCGCGGTGTTACTGACGCGAGGTAGCGTGCTGCAACTGTCCCTGCCTGAGGTTACCCTGCCTGACGTGACCGTTCCCGCCGCCGAGATAGCGAAAGAGGGAGAAGATGAATTCCAGCTCATTATGCGCGTACTGAAAGAGACCAACGGTGTAGTAGCCGGGCCAAAAGGTGCGGCCCAGCGTTTAGGGTTAAAACGGACCACCCTGCTGTCGCGTATGAAGCGGCTGGGAATTGATAAAGAGAGTCTGGTTTAAGCTGTTATTCCGGCGGTGTTTTCCTGACACCGCCTTTTATTACCCTGCGCAATTGTCCCTCATTGACACAAAATCGTTTCCTCTGTATAAAATTCCGCCTTAATAATGAGTTTCATTTGCATCAAAAAATAATATTAATGATGGGTAGCATTTCATGAAAAAGATCTTCTGCGCGTTAGGCCTGACGATTGCGTCGGTCAGTTCTGCTCTGGCAACCACGTATCCTCTGACAATTGAAAACTGTGGCTATAAAGAGACGTTCACCCAGGCACCGGAACGCGTCGTGGCCCTCGGTCAGAACACCGTCGAAATTTTGCTCCTGCTGGGTCTGGAAGATAAAGTGAAGGCCAGCGCCTTCTGGCCGACCAAAGTGTTGCCGCAACTGGCTGCTCAAAATGCAAAAATCAAAACCCTGACGGTAGAAATTCCCACCCTTGAATCGATCCTTTCGCAAAACCCTGATTTTGTCCCTGCGCAGCTCCCGCTGTTGCTGGGCCCTGAAAGCAAGGTCGCGAAACGCGAAGATCTGGCTACCGTCGGCGTGAACAGCTATTTGTCACCGGGTATGTGCGCCACGAAAAAAGCTGCGGGAGATATGTACGGCAGCCGTCAAAAACTGTGGGATATGACATATCTCTATAAAGAAATTGATGATTTGGCCAAAATTTTCAATGTTGAAGACCGTGGTCAGGCCGTGATTGCTGATTTCAAAAAACGTGAGGCTGACCTGCGTAACGAATTCGGCAAAAATAAAAAAGACCTCTCGTTTGTCTTCTGGTTCTCCAGCTCATCCCCTTCTGCTGACGCTTATGTCGGTGGTAAAAACAGCGCCTCCGGGTTTATCGCCAATGTGCTGGGCGGGCATAACGCTATCACCTCTGAGACCGAATGGCCGACCGTGGGCTGGGAAAGCATTATTGCCGCTAATCCGGATGTGATCGTCGTCTCCAGCCTGGACCGCAACCGCTGGGCACTGGATAACGCGGAAGAAAAAATCAAATTCCTGAAAAGCGATCCGGCGGTCAGCCAGCTGGATGCGGTGAAAAAAGGCCATATCGTGGTGATGGACGGGCAGGCAATGAACCCAACGATTCGCACGATTTACGGGGCTGAGCAGGTCGGAGAACAGCTCAGAAAGCTGGGGCTGAACTGATGACCGTCGCTGTTCTTCAGGCCCGACAGGGCCTGTTTCTGACAATGTCATGTTTGCTCGCGTTTGTGCTGTTATTTCTGGTCATCGCGCTTGGCGTCAGCATCGGCGAGCTGTCTATCCCACTGCAAAATGTCTTTTATGCTATCAGCAATAAAATGGGGTTCACCGAGGTTCCGCTCAATCGCATCTATGAGAGTGTTATCTGGGACTTTCGCCTGAGCCGCGCACTGGTGGCTGCCTGCTGTGGCGCCGGGTTAGCCATCTGCGGCGCCGTATTACAAAGCCTGCTGAAGAACGCACTGGCGGAACCTTACGTGCTGGGCGTGTCTGCGGGTGCATCCACCGGGGCAGTTTCCGTCGTGGTATTGGGCATCGGCACCGGTGCGGTGTCGCTCTCTGCGGGGGCGTTTGCCGGAGCGTTCGCCGCCTTTGCCTTCGTCGCCTTCCTGACGAACGGTGCGCGTGGCGGCAATGAACGTACCATTCTGGCAGGGGTAGCCGCCTCTCAGCTGTTCAACGCCATTACCGCCTACACCATCAGCACCTCAGCCAGTGCCCAGCAAGCGCGTGATGTTATGTTCTGGCTGTTGGGCAGTTTCAGCGGTGTCCGCTGGCCTGAATTCCAGCTGGTGCTGGTTGTGGTACTGATTGGGTTAGCCGTTTGCCTCTACTATTCCCGGGCGCTGGATGCCTTTACTTTCGGTGATGATGCCGCCGCGTCCCTGGGCATTGCCGTCCCCTGGGTGCGCCTGGCACTCTTTACCACTACCGCGCTGATTACTGCCACAATCGTCAGCATGGCGGGCTCCATCGGCTTTGTAGGGCTGGTGGTACCGCATGTGATGCGTTTCCTGTTTGGGCCGCTGCACCGCACATTGCTGATTGCCAGCGCGCTGGCAGGGGCGATCCTGATGGTGCTGGCAGATATCGCCTCACGCATGCTGATTGCCCCACAAAGTCTGCCCGTAGGCGTGGTGACCGCGCTGGTGGGTGTACCTTTCTTTGCCGTGATTATCTACCGCTCAAGGAATAAGTGATGAGCATCTGCGCTGAAAATATTACCTGGAAGGTAGGCAAAAAAGTCATCGTTAATGACGTCTCTCTGAAGGTCTCCCGGGGTGAAACCGTCGGGCTGCTTGGACCAAATGGCTGCGGTAAATCCTCGCTTTTGCGTATCCTCGCGGGTCTTCGTCGCCCGGACATCGGCAGCGTAACTCTGGACGGGCAAGATATTTCCCGGATAGCCAAAAAGCAACTCGCCCGCCGGGTCGCCTTCGTTGAGCAACACGGGATGACCGAAGCGAATATGCGCGTACGTGACGTGGTAAAACTCGGTCGTATTCCGCACCACTCCCCTTTTTCAAACTGGAGCATGCACGATGACGAGACCGTCACCGCTGCCCTGCAAAGAGTGGACATGCAGGATAAAAGCGACCAGGGCTGGCTGAGCCTGTCTGGCGGTGAACGCCAGCGGGTGCACATTGCCCGTGCGCTGGCCCAGACTCCCACTGAAATCCTGCTGGATGAACCGACCAACCACCTGGACATTCACCATCAGATGCAGTTAATGCATTTGATCAGTGAGCTGCCTGTCACCAGTATTGTCGCTATCCACGATCTCAATCATGCTTCGATGTTCTGTGATTCGCTGATTGTAATGCAGAAAGGGCAAATCGTGACCACGGGAACCCCGCAGGAGATCTTAACCGAGGAGCTGCTCTGGGACGTCTTCCGGGTAAAAACCAAAATTGAGATCTCGCCGTTCCATGGCAAAAAGCATATTCATTTTATCGTTTAGGGGCGAGTGAACAACGATGTCCCTTCGTCCTGCCACCACACTCTGGCCACCCGTTTTACTGGGTAGCCAGTTTGTTTTTAATATTGGTTTTTATGCCGTTGTCCCCTTCCTGGCGATATTCCTGCGCGACGATATGCTGCTCTCCGGCGGGCTTATCGGACTGATTCTGGGCCTGCGAACCTTTTCACAGCAGGGAATGTTTATCGTCGGTGGTGCTCTCTCGGACCGGTTTGGCGCGAAAATCGTCATCCTGAGCGGGTGCATTATCCGCGTAGCGGGTTATTTGCTGCTGGCCTTCGGTCAATCTCTGTGGCCCATTATTCTCGGCGCATGTCTGACCGGCATCGGCGGAGCATTATTCTCCCCCTCCATTGAGGCTCTGCTGGCGAAAGCGGGTACCCACAGCGAGGCGAAAGGAAAACGTAGCCGGGCGGAATGGTTTGCTCTCTTTGCTGTCTGTGGTGAGCTCGGTGCAGTGCTGGGCCCGGTTGCGGGAGCTCTGCTGACAGGGCTTGGCTTCCGCCAGGTAGCGCTGGCGGGTGCGGGGGTCTTTATCATTGCGCTAGTGGTGCTCTACTTCTGCCTTCCAGCTTCACATCACCGTTCACAGACGCTAAACATACAGCCCTGGTGGACAACGTTCCGCCAGCCACGCTTTGTCGCCTTTATCATTGCCTACAGCTCGTGGCTGTTAAGCTATAACCAGCTTTATCTGGCGCTGCCGGTAGAGATCCAGCGTTCTGGTGGTAACGAGAAAGATCTCGGCCCACTTTTTATGCTGGCCTCCATTCTGATTATTACCTTACAGCTACCGCTGGCGCGTTTCGCCCGTCGCGTGGGCGCGGTGAGAATTCTGCCGGTGGGATTTGTGCTGCTTTCTGCCGCCTTTGCGAGCGTGGCGATGTTTGCGGCAACAGAACCGCCCGAAGGTTGGCTGCGACTTCTGCCATCGGTCTCTTTTGTCACGTTGCTGACGCTGGGACAAATGCTGCTGGTGCCATCGGCAAAAGATCTCATTCCGCGGTTCGCCGGGGAATCAACACTGGGGGCACACTACGGTGCTCTCTCCACTGCCGGGGGCGTCGCGGTACTGGTAGGAAATTTATTGTTTGGTAGCCTGCTGGATCGCGCCTTAGTCCCCTCAACCCAGGCGATTTACCCCTGGCTGTTGCTGGCCATCTTCCCGCTCTGTAGCGCATTAGCCCTGCACGTGATTTGCCGCCCGCTGAGAAGCTAAACCGGTCACTTTTTCGGGCGATACTTCTCGGGCAGTTCCGGCACGGGACGACGGTCATCCATCAGATGACGGATGGTCAGAATGGGGTGACGCCATAACATGCGCGGACCTGCCCAGCGCATGACCTGCTTCATCTCTTCACGTCTGGCAGGCTGGTAGCAGTGCACCGGACACTGTTTGCAGGCGGGTTTTTCTTCACCAAACACGCACTTATCCAGGCGTTTATCGGCATAAGCCTTAAGCGCCTGATAATACCCCTCTTCCTGAGAAGCCTGTGGACACTGCTTTTCATACAACGCGATCATTTTCGCGATTGTCTCTTTTTCTCGTGATATGCGTTTACCAGACATAACGACTTACTCAGCAATAAAGTGCATTAATAATACATTTTTAAACGCCAAATTTCAGTTGTTGCATTCCGTTTTCTGAAGCCTGATTCCAGTATTAAGCCTGCACCTCACGAAAATCACTGGTATTTTATACAGGCATCAGAAATGACTATTGTCCGTACTGCCAGGGGGGCCTATGCAAGAGATCGTGATAACCAAACCCTACCGCCATTTGAAAGTGGGGTATTTCAGAAAGCGTCATGAAGACCGTAAGACCAAGATACCAAAGCGTTACAGCGTGCATGCGGCGCTGAGCTTAAAAGGTGACTGGCTTGAACAGGCAGGGTTTACCACCAATTCCCAGGTCAGAGTGGGCGTAGAGCATGGAAAAATTGTCATTGAGTTAATGCCGGAAGGCGCCTCGTAAAGCCACGACATTTTTCTGCGCCGTACCTTTTTTTCATGCGACAATAGAAGGAACAAACGGCCACTGAGCCGATCAAAACGGTTTATTTTCAAAGAAATGGACATCATAACTCCATGAGCACAATCGACAATTTCGACGCACATACGCCGATGATGCAGCAGTATCTGAAGCTGAAGGCACAGCATCCGGAAATCCTGCTGTTTTACCGCATGGGCGATTTTTACGAGCTATTTTATGACGATGCTAAACGTGCGTCGCAGTTGCTCGATATCTCGCTGACCAAACGTGGCGCCTCGGCAGGTGAGCCAATCCCAATGGCAGGTATCCCGCATCACGCGGTAGAAAACTACCTGGCGAAACTGGTGAATCAGGGCGAGTCCGTCGCCATCTGCGAACAGATCGGCGACCCGGCGACCTCGAAAGGTCCGGTTGAGCGCAAAGTCGTGCGCATCGTCACGCCAGGTACCATCAGTGATGAAGCCCTGCTTCAGGAGCGTCAGGATAACCTGCTGGCGGCACTCTGGCAGGACAGCAAAGGGTTTGGCTACGCGACGCTCGACATCAGCTCCGGACGTTTTCGTCTGAGTGAACCAGCTGACCGTGAAACGATGGCTGCCGAATTGCAGCGCACCAACCCGGCAGAATTACTCTATGCCGAGGATTTCGCCGAAATGGCGCTTATCGAAGGTCGTCGTGGGTTGCGCCGCCGTCCGCTGTGGGAGTTCGAAATTGATACCGCGCGTCAGCAACTGAATCTCCAGTTTGGCACCCGCGATCTGATTGGCTTTGGCGTGGAAAACGCCCCGCGCGGACTGTGCGCAGCAGGTTGTCTTCTGCAGTACGTGAAAGACACCCAGCGCACCGCCCTGCCGCATATCCGCTCTATCACGATGGAACGCCAGCAGGACAGCATCATCATGGATGCCGCCACGCGCCGTAACCTGGAGATCACGCAGAACCTGGCGGGTGGCGTAGAAAATACGCTCGCGTCGGTCCTCGACAGTACGGTGACGCCGATGGGCAGCCGTATGCTAAAGCGTTGGCTGCATATGCCTGTCCGCAATACGGATACGTTGGTTTGCCGTCAGCAGACGATTGCCGCATTACAGGATCGTTATGCCGAACTTCAGCCCGTCCTGCGACAGGTGGGCGATCTGGAACGTATCCTGGCCCGTCTGGCTCTGCGGACAGCGCGCCCACGCGATCTCGCTCGAATGCGTCATGCTTTCCAGCAGTTGCCGGAACTGCGTGCGCAGTTAAGCGACGTAGACAGCGCCCCTGTTCAAAAACTCCGTGAAACCATGGGCGAATTTACCGAACTTCGCGAGCTGCTGGAGCGAGCCATTATTGATGCGCCTCCGGTTCTGGTGCGTGATGGCGGCGTGATTGCTCCTGGCTATAACGAAGAGCTGGACGAATGGCGTGCGCTGGCCGACGGCGCAACGGACTACCTTGATAAGCTGGAAATCCGCGAGCGCGAACGCCTTGGGCTCGACACCCTGAAAGTGGGTTATAACGCGGTACACGGTTACTATATTCAGATCAGCCGCGGGCAGAGCCACCTGGCACCGATTCACTACGTGCGTCGTCAGACATTGAAAAATGCAGAACGCTACATTATTCCTGAACTGAAAGAGTACGAGGACAAAGTTCTCACCTCGAAAGGTAAAGCGCTGGCTCTGGAAAAACAGCTTTATGACGAGCTGTTTGACATGCTGATGCCGCACCTGGCCGACCTGCAGTTAAGCGCCAGTGCGCTGGCGGAACTGGATGTTCTGGTGAACCTGGCGGAACGCGCTGAAACGCTGAACTATACCTGCCCGACTTTTAGCGATAAACCCGGCATTCGCATTACCGAAGGTCGTCACCCGGTAGTAGAGCAGGTGCTTAACGAACCCTTCATCGCTAACCCCCTGAACCTGTCACCGCAGAGAAGGATGCTGATCATTACCGGTCCGAACATGGGCGGTAAGAGTACCTATATGCGCCAGACAGCGCTGATCGCGCTGCTCGCCTACATCGGCAGCTACGTCCCGGCGCAAAACGTGGAGATTGGCCCCATCGACCGCATCTTTACCCGCGTGGGCGCAGCGGACGATCTGGCTAGCGGCCGCTCAACCTTCATGGTCGAGATGACCGAAACGGCTAACATTCTGCATAACGCGACCGAACACAGCCTGGTGCTGATGGACGAAGTCGGACGCGGAACATCAACCTATGATGGTCTATCACTGGCATGGGCCTGTGCTGAAAGTCTGGCGAATAAGATCAAGGCAATGACCCTGTTCGCAACCCACTATTTCGAACTGACACAGTTGCCGGAGAAAATGGAAGGGGTTGCTAACGTCCACCTTGATGCGCTGGAACACGGCGACACTATCGCCTTTATGCACACGGTGCAGGATGGTGCGGCGAGCAAGAGCTATGGCCTGGCCGTCGCGGCCCTGGCTGGCGTACCAAAAGAGGTGATCAAGCGCGCGCGTCAGAAACTGCGTGAGCTGGAAAGCCTCTCACCGAATGCGGCAGCAACGCAGATTGATGGCACACAGATGTCGCTGTTAGCACCCGCGGAAGAGACGTCGCCAGCAGTAGAAGCCCTGGAAAACCTCGACCCGGATTCCCTGACGCCGCGTCAGGCACTGGAGTGGATTTATCGGCTGAAGAGTCTGGTTTAGTTCTCTGCGGTCCTATGCCCGGTGGCGCTGCGCTTACCGGGCCTACGGATCCTTATCAAAGATTAATTCACGCTGGAACGCATAAAATCAATAAAGCTGCGCACTTTTGCGGGTACGTGCCGGGCATCAGGATAAACCGCATAGATACCCTGCCGCGCAAAGGTGTATCCCGGTAAAACAGATACCAGATTTCCCGCATCCAGTGCCTCCCGCACCAGCCACTCCGGCAGTAACGCCACACCACTTCCTGCAAGTGCAAAGGCCATTAGCGCCTGCGCACTGTCGGCAAACAAACGCGGTGCTTTTTTAATTTCCAGCGTCTCTGGTGCACCGCTGGCATCTTTTACCTGCCAGTGCAACGGCGAGGCCAGGCGCTCGTGAATGATCCAGTTGGCGTGTGCCAGTTGTTCCAGTGATTCGATCGGATTTTTCGCCAGCCACTCAGGCGTCGCGACGGGCAGGATGGAGAAGTGCGAGATCGCAGCAGCGTGATAGCGTGAATCGGCGAGCGTTCCCAGCCGGATGGCGACATCAAAGCGTTCTGAAATTAGGTCGGCATGCAGCGACGACGAAACATGTCGCACGCGAAGATCAGGATGCTGCTGGCTAAACCTGGCCAGCAAGGGAACCACGACTCGTGAGCCATACTCCGGTGTTGTCGTGATCCGCAATTCCCCCGTGAGCCCGCCATGATTCGCGCGCACATCGTCCTGCAATTGCTCTGCATCTTTCAGAAGCGCAACGCTGCGTTGATGAAAAAGCACGCCTGCCTCGGTTAAGGTGAGACGTCGGGTGGAACGCAACAACAGGGTGACGCCCAGTTCAGCTTCGAGCTGGCGGATATTGAAGCTAACCACAGCTTTTGTCAGCCCCATCGCGTCGGCTGCCGCAGTGAAACTGCCGGTATCCGCTACCGCTACAAACATTGCCGTCCGCTGTAAATTAATCATCGTCACTCTTTTTACTGTCAAAATATATTTGACAGTATATCTCGCTTTGTCGCATTTATCCGTACCTCCCGGACCGCTACGATACGCCACCTCACGGGAGGAACCGCCATGACGTATCGCAGCAAAGTCGCCGTTGTTTATCTGCTGGGCTTTTTTCTTGATTTGATCAACATGTTTATTGCCAGTGTCGCCTTTCCGGCAATAGCACACACGTTTAACGCCACGCCTTCAGCGCTTGCCTGGGTCAGTAACGGGTATATTGCCGGGCTGACGCTGGTGATCCCTTTTAGCACCGTACTGACACGCCGCATCGGGCCAAAGCGCGTCATACTGCTCTCGCTTTTACTGTTCAGTGCAACCTCTGCTGCGGCAGGCTTGTCTTCCTCACTGGAAAGCCTGATTGCCTGGCGAGTACTGCAGGGAGTGGGAGGTGGCTTATTGATCCCCGTCGGACAGGCGCTGACCTGGCAACAGTTTAAGCCCCACGAGCGTGCCAGACTTTCTTCAGCGGTCATGCTGGTGGCGTTGCTTGCTCCCGCTTGCTCACCTGCTATCGGCGGAGTTCTGGTGCAGATGTTAAGCTGGCGGTGGATATTTTTTGCCACCCTTCCTGTTGCGGTGGTGACGTTTATTTTGGCTTGTCTGTGGCTGAAACACGAAATGCCACCGATGAAAGCGACCAGGCTGTTAAATCTACCTTTGCTGTTGGACCCGCTTCTGCGTTTTTCCATGCTGGTCTATTTATGTGTACCCGGCATGTTTATTGGGGTTAACGTAACGGGTATGTTTTATCTTCAGAACGAAGCGAACATGACGCCTGCCGAAACGGGAATGCTCATGCTTCCATGGTCTCTGGCATCATTCATGGCAATCACCTTGACGGGCCGCTATTTTAACCGCATCGGCCCCCGGCCACTTATTGTCACGGGTTGCCTGCTGCAGGCGCAGGGCATTTTGCTGCTGCTCAATGTCAACTCAGCCACAACAGCGCTGTTACCCACTGTTGCGTTTATTTTGATGGGAGCAGGAGGAAGTCTTTGCAGCAGCACGGCGCAGAGTAGTGCTTTTTTGACAACCCGTCGGGAAGAGATGCCGGACGCCAGCGCCCTGTGGAATCTTAATCGCCAGTTGAGCTTTTTTGCCGGAGCCCTGCTACTGGCACAGATGCTAAACCTGGCCCAGGTTTATCTGACACCTCTCGCCGCGTGGCACGGGATGTTTATTTTTGCCGCAGGCATCACCTTATTGCCTGTACTGTATGCTTTTCGTCTTAACAATAAGCAGGTGCTAACACAACTGCGACAGGAGAATTCATGACGCTTTTCGAACAAGAGATTATCGACCTCCACATTGCGCTCGAAAGCTGGTTAGGCAATGGCGAAGGTGATGTCGACGCGCTACTCGCCCGTTTCCGGCCTGATTTTCTGATGATCCCGCCAGGGGGTACCCATATTGACTATGACGGTCTTGTCAGTTTTCTGGAAAAACAGCGCGGGAGTCGTCCCAGGCTGAAGATCGTCATTGATGACTTAACAACGCGACAGGCGTGGAGCCACGGTGCGGTGCTTCACTACCGGGAAACACAAACTCGCCCCGATCACCCGGTCAACGTGCGCTGGTCAACCGCCCTGCTTAATCTGGAAGGTGAGTTGATCTCATGGCGTTTGCTGCACGAAACGGCACAGCCATAGAACAAAAGAAAAAGGCCCGTCTCACGACGGGCCTTTTTTGACGAAAGGTTGCTTATTCGCGGAACAGCGCTTCGATATTCAGACCTTGCCCCTGCAGGATTTCACGCAGGCGGCGCAGACCTTCAACCTGAATCTGACGAACACGTTCACGGGTCAGGCCAATTTCGCGGCCGACGTCTTCCAGTGTTGCAGCTTCATACCCCAGTAAACCAAAACGACGCGCCAGCACTTCACGCTGTTTGGCGTTCAGTTCGAACAGCCATTTGACGATGCTCTGTTTCATGTCATCGTCCTGCGTGGTGTCTTCCGGGCCGTTGTCTTTTTCATCGGCCAGGATGTCCAGCAGCGCTTTTTCGGAATCGCCACCCAGCGGGGTGTCAACCGAGGTAATGCGCTCGTTGAGACGCAGCATACGGCTTACGTCATCAACCGGTTTGTCGAGTTGTTCGGCAATTTCTTCTGCGCTTGGCTCGTGGTCCAGTTTATGGGACAACTCACGCGCGGTGCGCAGATAAACGTTCAACTCTTTGACGATGTGAATCGGCAGGCGGATCGTACGGGTCTGGTTCATAATAGCCCGTTCGATGGTCTGACGAATCCACCAGGTCGCGTAGGTTGAGAAACGGAACCCGCGTTCCGGGTCAAACTTCTCAACTGCGCGGATGAGGCCTAAGTTACCCTCTTCAATCAGATCCAGCAGAGCCAGACCACGATTGCCGTAACGACGGGCAATTTTCACGACCAGGCGCAAGTTACTTTCAATCATGCGACGGCGCGAGGCAACATCACCACGCAAAGCACGACGTGCGAAATAGACTTCTTCTTCGGCCGTTAGCAGTGGGGAGTAACCAATCTCCCCAAGGTAAAGCTGAGTCGCGTCCAGTACACGCTGTGTGGCACCCTGCGATAACAGCTCTTCTTCAGCCAAATCGTTATCACTGGGTTCCTCTTCTACTAAGGCTTTTTCGTCAAAAGCCTCTACTCCGTTCTCATCAAATTCCGCGTCTTCATTTAAATCATGAACTTTCAGCGTATTCTGACTCATAAGGTGGCTCCTACCCGTGATCCCTGAACGAGACACCCTGGCTGGCATGCCCCGTCAAATTATCGCTGCGGCAAGTACTGCAGCGGGTTTACGGATTTCCCCTTGTAACGAATTTCAAAATGCAAGCGTGTAGAACTGGTTCCGGTGCTACCCATGGTAGCGATTTTTTGCCCCGCCTTAACTTCTTGTTGTTCCCGGACCAGCATTGTGTCGTTATGGGCGTAGGCACTCAGGTAATCATCGTTATGTTTGATGATAATAAGATTACCGTAACCGCGCAGAGCGTTACCGGCATATACAACACGTCCATCTGCGGTCGCGATGATAGCCTGTCCCTTACTCCCTGCGATATCGATCCCTTTATTTCCACCTTCGGAGGAAGAGAAGTTTTCGATAACCTTACCGTCAGTTGGCCAGCGCCATGTAGAAATAGGCGAACTGGACGTCATACTGCTGGCAGTCGGTTCAGTAGAGCTAATCACAGGTGCCGTCACCGGTGCTGTGACAACAGTCGCAGTCCCTTTATTATTCGGCAACATTTTGTTAGCAGTCTGATCACCTGAATCTTCAGAATACGTAATTACAGGTTGTGAAGCAACCACTGTGGTGGATTTTTGCGCAGGTTTAACGCTGTTATTTTGTGCAGTCACATCGGCCGCAGAAACGGTGTTACCAGGCGTGAGTGGTGTGCCTGTAGCGTTGCCAACCTGAAGCGTTTGACCCACTTCCAGCCCATAAGGTGCCTGAACATTGTTACGCTGGGCGAGATCACGGAAATCGTTCCCGGTGATCCACGCAATGTAGAACAGCGTATCGCCGCGCTTCACGGTATAGGTGCTGCCACCGGTATAACTGCCTTTCGGAATGTTCCCATACTGACGGTTATAGACAATACGTCCATTTTGGGTCTGAACAGGCTGTTCCACTGGCTGAATCTGAGTCGGCTGCGTCATCGGACGCTGAACGGGCTGAATTGCCGGAGTTTGTTGTGCCGAAGTCGTACCCATTTTAGGCGGAGGTGTAATCAACATTCCGCTGGACGTGTTACCCGACCCGCTGTTTCCGCCGACGGAACTGACGGGCGCAGGCGCATTGTTAGAACTTGTACAGCCTGCCAGCCAGAGCGAAACCAGTGATAATGCCGCAACACGGCTGATGGTGAATTTAGGGCTTCCCGCGCTCATTTATCCCCCAGGAATGTGTTAACTACCAGTGACTTAAAATTTACCGTGATGACACGAATCTTTCGCGCCACACCATACGCTGAATTTGCCTTAATAACCCTGGATAATTCCGAGTCTCAGGCCAACTCCCCCTTTACCAGAGGCACAAAGCGCACGGCTTCCACGGTGTCGATAATAAACTCGCCGCCACGACGACGAACGCGCTTCAAAAGCTGCTGCTCGTCCCCGACAGGCAAAACAAGAATGCCCCCCTCATCCAGCTGCGACAACAGGGCTGCCGGAATTTCAGGCGGGGCCGCCGTCACGATGATAGCGTCGAACGGGGCCCGAGCCTTCCAACCCTGCCATCCATCACCGTGTCGTGTCGAAACATTATGTAAATCAAGTTGTTTCAGGCGGCGACGCGCCTGCCACTGCAAACCTTTAATACGCTCAACGGAGCACACATGATGAACCAGATGCGCCAGGATGGCGGTCTGATACCCCGAGCCGGTGCCAATTTCCAGCACACGGGAATCGGGTGTCAGCTCCAGAAGTTCCGTCATGCGCGCCACCATGTAGGGCTGCGAAATCGTCTGGCCCTGCCCGATAGGCAGCGCCACGTTTTCCCACGCTTTGTGTTCAAACGCCTCGTCTACAAATTTCTCACGCGGAACCTGGGCAAGCGCTTCAAGCACGTGCTCGTCGCGGATCCCCTGCGCGCGTAGTTGTTCCAGAAGAGTTTGTACACGTTTGTTTACCATTGCGCGTTCACTCCTGCGCGATCCAGCCAACCCGACACCACATCATGCGCGCTATACGCGGTTAAATCTACGTGCAACGGGGTAACCGAAACATATCCTTCATCTACAGCGGCAAAGTCGGTATCTGGGCCCGCATCGCACTTATCACCGGGAGGACCGATCCAGTAAAGCGTATTACCGCGAGGATCCTGCTGCGGGATCACCTGATCAGCCGGATGTCGGCTTCCGCATCGCGTGACACGTATGCCTTTAATTTCATTCAGAGGGAGATCCGGCACGTTGATATTGAGGATGCGTCCGGTGCGCAGCGGCTCACGGCTGAGCGCGCGCAGGATCGAACAGGTCACCACGGCTGCGGTGTCGTAATGCGTGTGCCCGTTTAACGAGACCGCCAGTGCGGGGAACCCCAGATGACGTCCTTCCATTGCGGCCGCCACGGTACCGGAGTAAATCACGTCATCGCCGAGATTTGGCCCGGCGTTAATACCGGAGACGACGATATCCGGGCGCGGGCGCATTAGTGCGTTCACGCCCAGAAATACGCAGTCTGTCGGCGTGCCCATCTGCACAGCAATATCGCCATTTTCAAAGGTAAAAGTGCGAAGCGATGACTCCAGCGTCAATGAGTTAGACGCTCCACTGCGGTTACGATCGGGGGCCACGACCTGCACATCCGCAAATTCGCGAAGGTGTTTCGCCAGGGTCTGAATGCCCGGCGCGTGGATCCCGTCATCGTTACTCAGCAATATTCGCATAATCACCCGAGGTGTTGATAAGTTCCCTGACCACACTGGTGGCAAAGCTACCTGCCGGCAGCCAGAAGCGTAACTCGACGGTTACGTCATCCCACCAGTTCCAGCTTAACTGCTGCGGATAGAGCAGCATCGCACGGCGTGCTGCTTCGACTTTTTCCCGCACCAGCAATGATTGTAATTCTTGTGCATTCGCAACGGCAGACTGCTCCGCAGCCAGCGCATCGCCCTGCGTTCCCCACTCGCCCGTACCGGGCAACGCGGCGGTAATCATCAGCGTTTTGGCATCCACGCGCGACTGAACATCGGCCATTTCTTCGGCCGTTGCCACAAACCAGCTTCCGCGTCCCGCTAATTGTAGCGCATCGCCAACAACAACTTGATTCGCGTCCGGTTTTTTCAGCCTTTCGCTCACAATCTGATTAAACAACGCACTACGCGCCGCAGACAACCAAAAACTGCGTTTATTCCTGTCACGGACGGGCGCATCACTCTGTGCCCAGCGTAACGCGCCCTGCAGGTTGCTGCCGCCAATACCAAAGCGCTGGGCGCCAAAGTAGTTCGGTACGCCATGGGCGTTGATAGCAGCCAAACGCTTCTCGACGTCGTCACGGTTTGTGATTTCGCGTAGCACCAGCGTAAAGTCGTTACCTTTCAATGCACCCAGACGCAATTTGCGTTTATGCCGGGCGTACTCCAGTACCTTACAGCCTTCAAGCTCAAATTTGCTTAAATCAGGCATCGTATTGCCGGGAACGCGTGCGCAGAGCCACTGTTCAGTGACTGCGTGTTTATCTTTCTGCCCGGCAAAGCTCACTTCACGAGCATGAATTTTGAGGAATTTTGCCAGCGCATCGGCCACAAAGCGGGTATTGCAGCCATTTTTCAGAATGCGCACCAGGATATGCTCGCCTTCGCCATCGGGCGCGAACCCCAGATCCTCGACCACGAGAAAGTCTTCAGGGCTGGCTTTCAGCACTCCGTTCCCCTGCGGTTTACCGTGGAGGTATGTCAGGTTATCGAAGTCTGTCATGCGTTCGCCTTCACCAGCAGTGCCACGGCTTCACAGGCGATCCCTTCGCCACGACCGGTAAAGCCCAGTTTCTCCGTGGTGGTTGCTTTGACATTCACGTCGTCCATATGGCAACCCAGATCTTCAGCAATAAACACGCGCATCTGAGGAATGTGCGGCAACATTTTTGGTGCCTGAGCGATGATCGTCACATCGACGTTGCCCAGGGTGTAGCCTTTGGCCTGAATTCGACGCCAGGCTTCGCGCAGCAACGCACGGCTATCCGCACCTTTGAAGGCCGGATCCGTGTCAGGAAAGAGTTTACCGATGTCACCCAGCGCAGCAGCACCGAGCAATGCATCGGTTAAAGCATGTAATGCCACGTCGCCATCAGAATGCGCCAGCAGCCCTTTTTCATAAGGAATACGTACGCCGCCAATGATAATTGGGCCTTCTCCGCCAAAGGCGTGTACATCAAAACCGTGTCCAATTCGCATTATGCCTTCTCCTGATGGGTCGAACGGGTAAGATAAAATTCCGCGAGCTGTAAATCTTCAGGGCGCGTCACTTTTATATTATCAGCGCGTCCTTCAACAAGCTCAGGGTGAAAACCGCAATACTCCAGCGCTGAGGCTTCGTCCGTGATGGTCGCACCTTCTTTAAGCGCACGCGTTAAGCAGTCATGGAGTAATTCGCGGGGGAAAAATTGTGGCGTCAGCGCGTGCCATAAATCGACGCGATCAACGGTGTGAGCGATAGCCTGTTTACCCGGCTCAGCGCGTTTCATGGTGTCACGCACCGGTGCGGCCAAAATGCCACCTGTGTGGCTGGTTTCACTCAACGCCAGCAGGCGCGCGAGATCGTCCTGATGCAGGCATGGACGCGCGGCATCATGCACCAGCACCCACCGGGCATCCCCGGCAGCCCGAATGCCCGCCAGCACGGAATCGGCGCGCTCGGCACCGCCATCGACAACGGTAATCTGCGGATGATTGGCCAGTGGTAACTGCGCGAAGCGCGCATCACCCGGGCTGATAGCGATGATCACCCGCGCCACCCGTGGATGCGCCAGCAGCGCGGCCACAGCATGTTCGAGGATCGTTTTATCGCCAATTGAGAGGTATTGCTTGGGACATTCTGTCTGCATGCGCCGGCCAAAACCTGCGGCCGGCACCACGGCGCATACGTCCGAAAAAGTTACTGCCATGTCGTAATCCTGGGCCTGATTATCGATTGTTTTGTGCTGAGCCCTGATTGCGTTTAGACGCATCCGGAACCAGACGATAAAAAGTTTCGCCCGGCTTAGTCATACTGAGTTCATTGCGTGCGCGTTCCTCAATCGCCTCTTGCCCGCCATTGAGGTCATCAATTTCAGCAAAGAGTTGATCGTTTCGCGCCTTAAGTTTGGCGTTTGTTGCCTGCTGAGCTGCGACGTCATCGCTCACCCGGCTATAGTCGTGCAGCCCGTTTTTACCGAACCACAACGAGTATTGCAGCCAGATCAGCAAAGCCAGCAACAGCAGCGTTAGTTTACCCATCCTGCCCCCTGAAAAACGGCATCATCATCCCAAAACGCCCCCAGGGCACTACGCCGGGGGTACAGAGATGCCGCAACATCGCGGGCAAATGTACCACATTTTTTCCGCAGAATCGCCCTGCACAATATCGTCACACAGTTGGTTACGGTTTGAATTATGGCTGAAGTTAGCCCATGAGCCACAAAAATAACAGTCCAAACATCAGGACCACCGTCACAATCGTGACCACAGCACTGTAAAGGAGTTTGCCATTGAGTAGCGAATGCAGCGCAATGCCGACGACAACCGCCACGGGCATCAGCGCCAGGAAGAATGGCCAGGTGTAGAGGAAGAAGAACAGCGTATTACCGCCGTAAATGAGAAACGGAATACCCAGCGCCAGCAACCACGAGACGAAGCCGACGATGGCCCCAGGAAATGACCAGGTCGTCTCGTCGTCGGTTGCTATCGGCTCCGACCCGGCGGTAATAATGTAGTTTTCACTGTTGCGCATAGCTAATCCTGTGACCATGACTCATCGCTCGGGTGAAAAGCTCCCGAACGATACCGTCTCAGGATCTGATAATATCGTCCCGTCTGAGGAGGTCTAATAATTGGCTTACTAAATTTGTTACCAATTGTTGGCCTTCCAGGTGAATTTCAGGCGATTCAGGCGCTTCGTATACCGAGTCTATTCCGGTGAAATTTCGCAGTTCACCCGCACGCGCTTTTTTATACAGCCCTTTCGGATCGCGCGCTTCGCAAATCTCCAGCGGAGTATCGACAAACACTTCGATAAAGCGATTGTGGCCAACGCGTTCACGCACCATCTGGCGCTCTGCCCGGTGTGGAGAGATAAACGCAGTAAGAACCACCAGCCCGGCATCCGCCATCAGGCTCGCCACTTCCCCTACCCGACGGATATTCTCTTTACGGTCTTCATCGCTGAAGCCTAAATCGCTGCACAGACCGTGACGCACGTTGTCGCCATCCAGCAGGTACGTGCTTACGCCCTGCTGATACAGCGCCTCTTCCAGCGCGCCCGCTACCGTGGATTTACCGGAGCCCGACAGCCCGGTAAACCACAGCACAACCCCACGGTGACCGTGGAGTTGCTCACGCTGAGCGACAGTGACCGGATGAGGATGCCAGACGACGTTCTCATCATGGGCGGCCATTACTTGCCTCCCAGCAGATCGCGCGCACCCCAGTGCGGGAAGTGTTTACGCACCAGCGCGTTCAGTTCAAGTTCGAAGGCGCTGAACTCAGACGCCACGGCGGCCTGTTCGTTAGGCTCTCGCACCATTCCGGCACCGACGGTGACGTTAGTCAGACGGTCGATAAAGATCAGCCCGCCCGTGACCGGGTTTTGCTGATACGGATCCAGCACCAGTGGCTCGTCGAAGGTCAGATCGACCAGACCGATACCATTCAGCGGCAGCTCAGCGACCTCACGTTGGGTCAGGTTGTTGATATCTACCTGGAACTGAATACCGTCCACGCGAGCACGAGTTTTCTTGCCCGCAATTTTAATGTCGTAGCTCTGTCCAGCCGTCAGCGGCTGTTCAGCCATCCACACCACATCCACGGATGCACCCTGTACCGCCGCCAGCGTTTCGTGCGCATCCACCAGCAGATCGCCCCGGCTGATATCGATCTCATCTTTTAGCACCAGCGTCACCGCTTCACCGGCTCCCGCCTCTGGCAGATCACCATCGAAAGTGACGATACGGGCAATAGCCGATTCCACGCCAGATGGCAGCACTTTGACGCGCTGACCCACTTTCACAAAACCAGATGCGATAGTGCCGGAGAAACCGCGGAAATCGAGGTTCGGACGGTTAACGTACTGCACCGGGAAGCGCATCGGTTGGGTATCAACCACGCGCTGAATGTCGACAGTTTCCAGCACTTCCAGTAGCGTCGGGCCGCTGTACCACGGCATGTTCGTGCTCTGGGACGCGACGTTATCGCCTTCCAGCGCCGAGAGCGGCACAAAGCGAATGTCCAGGTTGCCTGGCAGCTGTTCGGCAAAGGTCAGGTAGCTCTGGCGGATCTCATCGAATTTTTCTTCGCTGAAATTCACCAGATCCATTTTATTGATCGCCACCACCAGGTGCTTGATCCCCAGCAGCGTGGAAATAAAGCTGTGACGACGGGTTTGATCGAGCACGCCTTTACGGGCATCGATCAACAGGATCGCCAGATCGCAGGTGGAGGCGCCGGTCGCCATGTTACGGGTGTACTGCTCGTGCCCCGGGGTGTCGGCGATAATAAATTTGCGCTTCTCGGTGGAGAAGTAACGATAAGCCACATCAATGGTAATGCCCTGCTCGCGCTCCGCCTGCAGGCCATCCACCAGCAGCGCCAGGTCGAGTTTTTCACCCTGGGTGCCGTGACGCTTGCTGTCGTTATGCAGAGAAGAGAGCTGATCTTCGTAAATCTGACGCGTGTCATGCAGCAGACGGCCAATCAGGGTGCTTTTCCCGTCATCCACACTGCCGCAGGTCAGGAAGCGCAGCAGGCTTTTGTGTTGTTGCGCGTGCAGATAAGCTTCTACGCCGCCTTCTTTGGCAATTTGTTGAGCAATGGTCGTGTTCATGGCGGCTCCTTAGAAATAACCCTGACGTTTCTTCAGCTCCATGGAGCCTGCCTGGTCGCGGTCAATCACGCGCCCCTGTCGCTCACTGGTGGTCGACACCAGCATCTCTTCGATGATCTCCGGCAGCGTCTGCGCACTGGATTCCACCGCACCAGTCAATGGCCAGCAACCGAGGGTACGGAAACGCACCATCTGTTTTTTGATCACTTCACCAGGCTGCAGGTCGATGCGATCGTCGTCGATCATCATCAGCATCCCGTCGCGTTCCAGTACCGGACGCTCAGCGGCCAGATACAGCGGAACGATCTCGATATTTTCCAGATAGATGTACTGCCAGATATCCAGCTCGGTCCAGTTGGAGAGCGGGAAGACGCGAATGCTTTCGCCTTTGTTGATCTGGCCGTTGTAGTTGTGCCACAGCTCCGGGCGCTGGTTTTTTGGGTCCCAGCGGTGGAAGCGGTCACGGAATGAGTAGATACGCTCTTTCGCACGGGATTTTTCCTCATCACGACGCGCGCCACCGAAGGCCGCATCAAAACCGTATTTGTTCAGCGCCTGCTTCAGCCCTTCGGTTTTCATGATGTCAGTGTGTTTGGCGCTGCCGTGCACGAACGGGTTAATGCCCATCGCTACGCCTTCCGGGTTTTTATGCACCAGCAGCTCGCAGCCGTAGGCTTTGGCGGTACGGTCACGGAATTCGTACATTTCGCGGAATTTCCAGCCGGTATCCACATGCAGCAACGGGAACGGCAGCGTACCCGGATAAAACGCTTTACGCGCCAGATGCAGCATGACGCTGGAATCTTTACCGATGGAGTACATCATCACCGGGTTAGAAAACTCGGCGGCCACTTCGCGGATGATATGGATACTTTCCGCTTCGAGCTGCCGCAGGTGAGTAAGACGTTTTTGGTCCATAACCGTTCCTTAAGCCAAATTTATAACAGAAGAACCAAAGCCTTCTGTGTCGGTTGTGTGCTGAAACCAGGCGAGCGTACTGTGTAGCTGAACCACTTCCCCCACCACAATCAGGGCGGGCATAGGGGCGTCTTTCGCCAGGGTTGCAAGATGTTCCAGCGTGCCCGTCACAACGTGCTGATCGATGCGCGTGCCGCGAGAAATGACGGCAACGGGCGTTGTCGCCTCGCGACCGTGCTGAATGAGTTGTTCGCTGATGTCCGCCGCCTTCATCGTGCCCATATAGATAGCCAACGTCTGTCGGCTTTGAGCGAGATGAGACCAGTCGAACGGTGTGCTGTCCGCCTTGTAATGCCCCGTCACAAAGGTGACGCTCTGGGCGTAATCGCGGTGGGTCAGCGGGATACCAGCATAAGCCGTTACCGCAGAAGCCGCCGTGATGCCGGGAACCACCTGGAACGGTACCCCCGCTTCGGCTGCTGCCTGCAGTTCTTCGCCGCCACGACCGAAAATGAACGGATCGCCCCCTTTCAGGCGCACCACGGTTTTGCCCGCTTTGGCGGCCGCAACCAACATTTGGTTGGTGTCGTGCTGCGGAACAGAGTGCTCCCCTGCTCGTTTTCCAACGCAAATTTGTTCTGCATCGCGGCGAATCAGTTCGCGCACGCCGTCGGTCACCAGATGGTCATAGAACACCACGTCCGCATCCTGGAGTACCTGTAAACCACGCAGGGTCAGCAGCCCCGCATCACCCGGCCCGGCCCCTACCAGAATGATCTCCCCGCTCGTACTGCCAGGGTTATCCAGTTCGTCTTCGAGGATTTTCTGTGCCGCCCTCTCATCACCGGCATGCATCAGGCTGGCAAAGCGGCCGCGAAACACACGTTCCCAGAAGCGACGACGTTCCGTCACGCTGGTCAGGCGGGTTTTCAGATGATTGCGCCAGTAGCTCGCTTTCTCCGCCATCCGTCCGAGGCTGGTCGGCAACAGCGCTTCGATTTTTTCCCGCAATACGCGCGCCAGTACCGGTGCGGTACCGCCGGAGGAGATGGCGACCAGCAGCGGCGAGCGATCAACAATCGACGGGAAGATAAAGGAACATAAAGGCTGATCGTCCACCACGTTCACCAGACGATAACGCGCCTGGGCTGCGTCTGAGATCCGCTGGTTAAGTTCGCGATCTTCGGTCGCCGCAATCACCAGCACCACGCTGTCGATTTGTGCTTCGTCGAAATCCGCCTCTGCAACGACCTGCACCAGCGCCCCTGCGCGCTGCAGAAATACGATTTTGCGATCGGCAATCTCACCCGTGCCAACAACCAGCACCGGCTTATCTTTAATCGCGGCAAATAAGGGCAGATAGTCCACAGCAGCAACTCACTAACAACGAGGAATAAAGGGACTATAGGGGGCGACTTAGACCGAATGAAATTACGAATTGGAATGAGTAGTTACTCAATGGAATAACGCAATGAAAAAGCAAATATCAAAAAGTGCTTAACACGCGAAATTTCGGGCATTTAAGAGCAATTCAAATTGTGTATGGACGATCACAGTTTCATACTAGGCGGGTTAAAATTTTGCTCTGTTTTTTAAGGACTCACTATGTTTTCCGCAACGCGCCACTGTATTGCTGCCCTGGCGCTCGGCGTTTGCTTTATCCTTCCGGCTCAGGCAAAAAATCAACCTTATGGTGAAATCGCGAATACGCAGGCGCGCCATATTGCCACCGTATTTCCTGGCCGCATGACGGGTTCCCCCGCGGAAATGCTCTCCGCCGACTATATACGTCAGCAGTTTGCCGACATGGGTTACCAGAGCGATATCCGCACGTTTCACAGCCGCTATCTCTATACCTCGCGCAATAAAACCAAAAACTGGCATAACGTGACGGGCAGTACGGTTATTGCGGCACACGAAGGTAGCGCGGATGAGCAGATCATTATTATGGCGCACCTCGATACCTACGCCCCAATGAGTGACACCGATACCGATAACAATCTCGGTGGTCTGACACTACAAGGTATGGATGATAACGCCGCGGGTCTGGGCGTGATGCTCGAACTGGCAGAACGAATGAAGGATATACCGACTAAATACGGGATTCGTTTCATTGCCACCAGTGGTGAAGAAGAGGGCAAACTCGGCGCTGAGAATCTCCTGAAGCGCATGAGCGCCAAAGAGAAGAAAAATACCCTGCTGGTGATCAATCTCGATAACCTGATCGTCGGCGATAAGCTCTATTTCAACAGCGGACAAAGTACGCCGGGTACCGTGCGAAAATTAACACGCGACCGGGCACTGGCGATTGCCCGCAGCCATGGGGTCTATGCCACCAGTAACCCAGGCGGCAATCCTGCTTATCCACGAGGAACGGGCTGCTGTAACGATGGTGAGGTGTTCGATAAAGCGGGTATTCCGGTGCTGTATGTGGAAGCAACAAACTGGGCACTGGGGAAGAAAGATGGCTATCAGCAGCGGGCTAAATCAAAAGCCTTCCCGGACGGGACAAGCTGGCATAACGTGATGCTGGATAATCAGCAACACATTGATAGCGCACTACCGCAACGGATTGAACACCGCAGCCGGGATGTGGTGAAAGTGATGCTCCCGCTGGTGAAGGAGTTGGCGAAAGCGAATAAGGCTTAGTGGGCCTGATGCCCTCACCTCACCCTCTCCCGTTGGGAGAGGGAGGAAATGGGTTCACCCTTCGTGCAACCCGCACTCGCGCTTGAGGCCAAAGAATCGCGTCTCTTCTTCTGCCATTCCCGGTTCCCATTTACGCGTGGTGTGGGTATCCCCCACCGACAGGTAACCCTGATCCCACAGCGGATGGTATTTCAGCCCGTGCTTTTGCAGGTACTGATACACCGTTCGGTTATCCCAGTCGATGATCGGCAGCACTTTGAACACCCCGCGCTGAACCGCCAGTACGGGTAACGTGGCGCGACTGCCGGACTGCTCGCGGCGTAGCCCTGCAAACCAGGTCTGTGCATTAAGCTCTTTCAGCGCCCGGTTCATCGGCTCAACTTTGTTGATCTCATTGTATTTCTCAATGCCCTCAACACCCTGCTCCCAGAGTTTACCGTAGCGCGCCTCCTGCCAGGCCGCGCTTTCAGTCGCGCGGTAAACTTTCAGGTTCAGCTTGAGCTTGTCTGTCAGCTCGTCAATAAACTGGTAGGTTTCCGGGAACAGGTAGCCAGTATCAGTGAGGATCACCGGAATGTCCGGACGAATTTGATTCACCAGATGCAAACTGACCGCCGCCTGAATACCAAAGCTCGACGAAAGCACATAGTCACCCGGCAGGTTTTCCAGCGCCCATGCTACACGCCCTTCGGCGTCCAGCTTTTCCAGTTGGGCGTTGGTTTCTGCGAGCGCCAGAATGCGTTCGACTTTTGGCAGATCGTTCAGGGCGTTTAGATCGAGTACGGACATAATCACCTCGCGTTGTTACTCCCAGAAATCCCGGGCCGGGTCGAGCACCGGGCGAATGATGCCCGCACGCACCGTAAAGTCGCCGAAGCCTTCACCCGCTTCACGCTCTTTCGCCCAGCGCCCAACCAGTTCGTCGACCGAATCGAGGATCTCCGATTCAGTAATGTTTTCACGGTACATCCGCGGGATACGCGTACCGATGCGGTTGCCGCCCAGATGCAGGTTGTAACGGCCTGGCGCTTTACCAGCCAGTCCCATCTCTGCCAGCATTGCGCGGCCGCAGCCGTTCGGGCAGCCAGTAATGCGCATAACAATATGCTCGTCCGGAATACCGTGTTTTTCCAGAATCGCTTCTACTTTGTCAGTGAATGACGGCAGGAAACGCTCCGCTTCGGCCATCGCCAACGGACAGGTCGGGAATGACACACAGGCCATCGAGTTTTCGCGCTGCGGTTTCACCGCATTCATCAACCCATGATCGCGTGCCAGTTTCTCGATCTTCGCCTTCTGGTTTTCAGGCACACCAGCAATGATCAGGTTCTGGTTGGCGGTAATGCGGAACTCACCCTTGTGGATCTTCGCTATTTCCAGCAGACCGGTTTTCAGTGGACGTCCCGGATAATCCAGAATACGGCCGTTTTCAATAAACAGCGTCAGGTGCCATTTGTTGTCGATACCTTTGACCCAGCCGATACGATCACCGCGACCGGTGAATTCGTAAGGGCGGATCGGCTCAAATTTGATGCCGGCGCGACGTTCCACTTCTTCTTTAAACGTCTCAACGCCCACGCGCTCCAGGGTGTATTTGGTTTTCGCGTTTTTACGGTCGGTACGGTTACCCCAGTCGCGCTGGGTGGTTACCACCGCTTCTGCCACCGCCAGCGTGTGCTCAAGCGGCAGGAAGCCAAACTCGCTCGCGGTACGGGCATAGGTTTTCTTGTTACCGTGTTCGATGGACAGACCGCCCCCCACCAGCAGGTTAAAGCCCACCAGCTTGCCGTTTTCGGCAATTGCCACGAAGTTCATGTCGTTGGCGTGCAGATCGATATCGTTCTGCGGCGGGATCACTACCGTGGTTTTGAACTTACGCGGCAGATAGGTCTGGCCAAGGATTGGTTCTTCGTCGGTGGTGGCGACTTTTTCCTGATCGAGCCAAATCTCCGCATAAGCGCGCGTACGCGGCAGCAGGTGCTCAGAGATCTTCTTCGCCCACTCATAGGCTTCGGCGTGCAGCTCGGACTCATACGGGTTCGAGGTGCAGAGCACGTTACGGTTCATGTCGTTGGCGGTCGCCAGCGCGTCCAGCCCAACCGAGTGCAGCATCTGGTGTACAGGCTTCACATTCTTCTTCAGAATGCCGTGGAACTGGAAGGTCTGACGGTTAGTCAGACGGATGCTGCCATAAATCGTATTTTCGCCGGCAAACTTGTCGATCGCCTGCCACTGTTTAGTGGTGATGACCCCACCCGGCAGGCGGCAGCGCAGCAGCATCGCGTGACGCGGCTCCAGCTTCTGCTCAGCACGCTCGGCGCGGATATCGCGATCGTCCTGCTGGTACATACCGTGAAAACGGATCAGCAGGAAGTTGTCGCCTTTGAAACCGCCGGTGAGACCGTCATTCAGATCTTCAGCAATGGTGCCGCGCAGATAGTTGCTTTCCAGCTTCATGCGCTCGGCGTCTGTCAGTTTACCTTCGACCACCAGTGGCCCTGGATGTTTTTCGCTCATTAGTAGACATCTCGCTGATAACGGCGCTCAACGCGCAGCTCACTTAAATATTCATCTGCCGTTTCGGCATCCATACCACCGAATTCGGCAATCACTTCCAGCAAAGCCTGCTCAACGTCTTTCGCCATGCGATTGGCGTCGCCGCAGACATAAATGTGGGCACCGTCATTGATCCAGCGCCACAGCTCTGCGCCCTGTTCGCGCAGTTTATCTTGTACGTATACTTTTTCTTTCTGGTCACGAGACCAGGCCAGATCGATGCGGGTCAGTACACCTTCTTTAACATAGCGCTGCCACTCAACCTGGTAGAGGAAATCTTCCGTAAAGTGCGGGTTGCCGAAGAACAGCCAGTTTTTACCCGGTGCTTCATCTGCCGCACGCTGCTGCATGAATGAACGGAACGGGGCGATACCGGTGCCTGGGCCAATCATAATGACCGGCGTTTCCGGGTTAGCAGGTAGACGGAAGTTGTCATTGTGCTCAATAAAGACGCGCACTTCGCCCTCTTCTTCCACGCGGTCAGCCAGGAACCCTGACGCCCCACCCGTTCGCGCACGACCTTCGATGTCATAACGCACCACACCCACGGTGATATGCACTTCGCTCTCCACTTCTGCCTGCGAAGAAGCGATGGAGTACAGACGCGGGGTCAGAGGACGCAGCAAGCCGATCAGCGCATCGGCATCCAGCTGTGCCGGAGAGAAACGCACCATATCAACAATTGGCGTTGTTGCCGCGTAATGCTGCAGCTTAGCCTTATCACCCACGAATGGCAGCAGCGATTCGCTGCGGGTTAAGGTGGCGTAATTTTCTACAATATTCGGGGTATTCACCGTCAGTTCAAAATGCCACTGCAACGCTTCAGAGAGCGATTGCGTTTTGCCTTCGACAGTCACGGGCTCATCACCTTTCAGCCACAGCAGTTCGACCAGCTCTTTTACCAGCGCCGGATCATTCTGATACCAGATCCCCAACGCATCGCCCGGCTGATAACGCAGGCCAGAGTCACCAAGATCGATTTCGATATGGCGCACATCTTTTTCAGAATCACGGCCGGTAATTTTCTGGTTAACCGACAGGCTCGCGGCCAGCGGAACCTCTTTAGTGTATGGGCTGGTATGGATGTCGTTGACGGCACCCGTCGCAGTAAACGCGGCCTGTGCCTGCGTCTCTTTCGGGACACGCGCTTTCAGCACCTCAACGATGCGGGCACGCCATTCGGCGGCGGCGGTCTGGTATTCCACGTCGGCATCGACGCGGTCCAGCAGACGTTCTGCGCCCAGTTCAGCCAGCTTGCTGTCGAAATCTTTACCGGACTGGCAGAAGAATTCATAGGAGGTATCGCCCAGACCAAACACGGCAAAGGCCGTGCCATCCAGTTTTGGCGCTTTTTTCGAGAACAGGAACTTATGCAATGCCACCGCTTCTTCAGCAGGTTCACCTTCCCCCTGCGTTGAGGCGACAACCACCAGCAGTTTTTCTGACGCGATCTGTTTAAATTTATAATCCCCGGCGTTGACCAGGTTCACGTTCAGTCTGGCAGCCAGCAGATCGTCACGCAGCGCTTCTGCCACACGTCGCGCGTTGCCCGTCTGTGAGGCGGAAATCAACGTAATGGCCGGAATTTCTACGGCCGTTGCCGGAGCGGCAGCCACAGCGCCCGGTTGCTGATTGAGCATTCCCCAGAAATAACCGGAGACCCAGGCAAGCTGAGTGGGAGAAAAATCAGAGGTGGCAGCCTGAAGGCGCGCCAGTTGCTCCGGGTTCAGGGGAAGCAAATTTGAAGGTGGGGCCTGTGTTGTCATGCGTCGTTATGTTCCAGTAGCCAAGCGGACTTTAAGCGAATAAATCCAAACTGAAGATAAGGTTAACGGCGAGGATACTAACAATTAAAGAAGGGATGGAAATAATAAATAACCAAATGGACTAACCTGTTTTAGTTATCACACTTAGCGATAAAACAGATTAATTAACTGATTGAAATATCACAACAAAGATCACAAAAAATGACCACCACCTGCGGTCCAGGCTTCAGAGCCGTTTTAGTTAATGCTAAAAATTGTGCTTTCCGGTACTATGCGGCGGTTTTTTCCGCATTACTGAGAGCGATCATGTCCACCACACTGTTTAAAGATTTCACCTTCGAAGCCGCCCACCACCTTCCGCATGTTCCTGAAGGACATAAATGTGGCCGTCTGCACGGGCACTCGTTTATGGTGCGTCTTGAGATCACCGGTGAAGTCGATCCGCATACCGGTTGGATCATGGACTTCGCTGAGCTGAAGGCGGCGTTTAAGCCAACTTACGATCGTCTGGATCACTATTACCTGAATGATATTCCGGGCCTTGAAAACCCGACCAGCGAAGTGCTGGCAAAATGGATCTGGGATCAGATGAAACCGCTGGTACCGCTGCTGAGCGCAGTGATGATCAAAGAGACCTGCACCGCAGGCTGCGTCTATCGCGGCGAGTAAAAAAAAGCCCGGTTAAACCGGGCTTTTTTTAGGCAATATTCAGGTACTTGTGCGTCTGCATCGACAGACGCCAGTTACGCGCAATACAGGTTTCAATGCACAGGCGCGTTGCATCCTCTTTCTGGCTGATAGGCTGCAGGGCAATGACCCGCTGCTTTTCGTCCGAGAGCGTTGCCAGCAGTTCATCCAGCGCTTCAATATCACGCACGCGTCCTACCGGGTGTTTAATCTCATCAGCACGTTCCAGCGCCTGAGACAGGACATCGTATCCGCCGCGCATATTCACTTTCGGTGATACCGTCACCCAGGTGGTGTGAGAGCAACGCACTTCATGGGTACCGCTGGTTTCAATCTGGCAGCTGTAACCGTTCTTTTCGAGCAGCTCGGTTAGCGGCGTCAGATCGTGGATGCAGGGTTCACCGCCGGTGATCACCACATGGCGCGCCGTCCAGCCCTGACGACCAATAATGGCCAGCAGATCTTCTGAACTGCCCGCGCCCCACTTATCGCTCTCTTTGGTTTTCGCCAGAATGCTAAACAGCGACACTTCCCGATCTGCGAGCTTATCCCACGTATGTTTGGTATCACACCAGGCACAGCCAACCGGGCATCCCTGTAAACGAATAAAGATAGCGGGAACGCCGGTAAAGTAACCCTCGCCTTGCAGGGTCTGGAACATCTCGTTAATCGGGTACTGCATAGTCATCTCAGTAAAGGGGATAAACGATAAGTATCGCAGATCCCTGCCAGATGGTCATGCTCGATCGGTGCTTTGCGCGCCAATCGCCGTTATAAACCGTTCAGTGATCTGCTGTGGACGGGTGATTGCCCCACCAACAACGACCATATGCGCTCCCAGCGCCAGGCATCTGGCCGCGCGCTCAGGGGTATCGACGTTGCCTTCGGCAACCACCGGAACCGTGACGGCAGCCAGTACATCCTTCAGGAATGCGCAATCATTGTCGGGCAAAGCATGACCCGCGCTTTCCGCCGTATAACCATAAAGCGTGGTTCCGACACAATCAAAGCCCAGCTCCTGCGCGGTTACGGCCTCTTCTACGCTGGAAATATCCGCCATCAGCACTATCCCGGGGTAACGTGTACGGATGTGACTGACCAGCGTTTTCAGCGATTCACCGCCAGGACGCTCGCGCGCAGTCGCATCAAGTGCAATGATTTCCGGAGAGACGCTCATCAGCTCATCCACTTCTTTCATTGTGGCAGTGATAAACACCGCGCTACCAGGATATTCCCGCTTGATGATGCCGATAACGGGTAAAGAAACCTCCTGTTTAATGGCCACAATATCCACCACGCTGTTGGCGCGGATGGCAGCAGCCCCACCCTGAAACGCTGCCCGCGCCATCCGGGACATAATAAATGGGCTATGCAGAGGTTCATTCTCCAGCGCCTGACAAGAGACGACCAGTTTTCCTTTCAGGTTATCCAGTACAGTTTTCATTACGATAAGATCTCTTCAACTTCGTTTTTGATAATCGTGACATGCGGGCCATAAATGACCTGAACACCGTTACCACGCACAATGACGCCGCGTGCACCAGTGGCTTTCAATGCAGCGTCATTCACTTTGCTGCCGTCTTTCACCGTGACACGAAGGCGCGTGGCGCAGCAGTCCACCTCGTCCAGATTGTCTTTTCCACCCAGCCCGGCGATTACCGCTGCAGCGCGCTCGCTTTGCGGCAGAGTAACCTCATCCACCACCGCCTCTTTTTCACGACCCGGCGTGGCAAAATCAAAACGATTAATCAGATAGCGGAACGTGAAGTAGTAGAGGAAGAACCACGGGACGCCCACAAGCGGTACGAACATCCAGTGGGTTTTGGCCTCACCCTGAAGAATGCCAAACAGCACGAAGTCGATAAAACCGCCGGAGAAGGTTTGTCCGATGGTGATGTGTAAAATATGCGCGAGCATAAACGCCAGCCCATCAAACACGGCATGAATGACGTACAACACCGGCGCAATGAACAGGAATGAGAACTCAATGGGTTCCGTAATTCCCGTCAGGAAAGAGGTTAATGCCGCAGAGAGCAGCAGCCCGGCGACGCGTTTTTTGTTCTCGGGTTTTGCCGTGTGGTACATCGCCAGACATGCACCGAGCAGGCCAAACATCATCGTAATGAAGCGCCCGGACATGAAACGCGACGTCCCTTCGTAAAACTGACGCGTCGCAGGATCGGCCAGTTGCGCGAAGAAGATCCGCTGAGTCCCCTCGACCAGATGACCGTTGACGATCTCACTCCCGCCGAGCGCAGTGGTCCAGAAAGGAAGATAGAAGATGTGATGTAAACCGAACGGGCCGAGCATACGCAAAATGAAACCATAGAGCATCGTGCCCAGGTAACCCGTCGCATCCACCAGCCCACCCAGACCAAAGATCAGTTTCTGGAAATGCGGCCAGACGACGGTCATGACGGCCCCTACGAGTATTGCCGCCAGCGAGCTGATAATGGGGACAAAACGTGAACCGCCAAAGAAGCCCAGAAATTGCGGAAGCGCAATTTTATTAAACCGGTGATGGAGTGCGCAGGTCACAAGGCCGATCACCACGCCCCCGAACACGCCGGTTTCCAGCGTCTGAATCCCCAGCGTCATACCCTGTCCCACAGCGCCAGGATTATCATGCGCCAGTTTTCCGGTGAGGATCAGCAGCGCGTTAATGGTGGCATTCATCACCAGAAAAGCAAGCAACGCCGCCAGCCCTGCCGTGCCCTTATCGCTTTTTGCCAGCCCGACAGCCACCCCAACCGCGAACAGCACCGACAGGTTCGCAAACACAATTGAACCCGCACTGCTCATGATGGTGAAGATGGCCTGTAACCAGCCCACATCTAAAAACGGGTAAGCCGCGAGGGTATTTGGATTCGATAACGCGCCACCTATCCCCAGCAGCAGACCCGCCGCAGGCAATACGGCGATAGGTAACATAAAGGATTTGCCAAAGCGCTGCGCTTTTTCAAACCATCCCCCGGAAGAAGCCCCACTGAACATTTGCATCATTTTTTCATTACCCCATGTTGTGATGAAAATTTTTACCATATAAATATCATTTAGTGAAAATAACCATCAAAAACCAGGAGGACGATCATACTTTTTAGAAATGACTGGCATCTTTCCCCTGCTTTCCGCCACACTAGTCGCAGAGAAACGCACTAAGGATCTAGCATGCCAGACCATGAAAACCTGCTGCTGAAGCTACGCCAAGAGGCTTCCGGGTATAGCCCAACGCAACAAAAACTCGGCGAGTTTGTTCTCAACGATCCTGCACGGGTGCTCTACCTGACGATCACTGAACTGGCGCGTGAAAGTCGCACCAGCGAGGCCAGCGTCACGCGTCTTTGCCGTACGCTGGGTTGCAAGGGATATAACGAATTTAAAATGGCGCTTGCGCTGGATATACAGCAGGGCCAGCCCGCACGACAGGCCGGAGATGAAATTGATAACGTCGTCGATGAGTCGGTACAGGCTTTGCAGGATACCGCCAGACTCCTCGACCGGGCGTTGCTTGAAAAAGCGGCACTGGCGCTGCATCAGGCGCAATCGGTGCAGATTTATGGTGTTGCAGCCAGCGCGATCCTCGGTGAGTACCTGCATTACAAGCTGTTGCGGCTGGGCAAACCCGCGCAACTGTTTAGCGATATGCACCGCGCAGCCATGAATGCGACAACCCTTTCGAAAGAGACCCTGGTCGTGGCCATCTCCAGTTCTGGTTCAACGCGGGATTTACTCCACGTGGTGAAACTTGCACGCAAGCGCGGTGTTAAGGTGTTGGCCCTCAGCAATACCCCCCGTAGCCCGCTGGCTTCCCTGAGCGATATTCAGCTGGTTGCCGCCAAGCCAGAGGGTCCCCTCAGCGCTGGTGCACTCAATGCTAAAGTTGGCGTCATGCTGCTGGTCGAGTTGCTGACCACCTCCATGATTGCGCTGGATGGTCATTATGGTGATGTTAGCCAGCAAACAGCCAGCGCAACGCTCCCTCTGTTGCTCTAAAAATAATCTGCAGGCTAAATAAAACGGCCTGCGGTTTATGATATTCAGTTCCACTTAAATCATTTACCGGACAAATGAATGGTGTAACAAAGTATGTTGTTTATTACATTTTGAATAACTATTAATAATAAGAATAAAACTAAAAATAACGCTTAAAATCATTAAGTTAAAATATTAATTTTTATAAATTGAATTTTTTACCTTTCCACAATGTCCAATACATCCACCTGATTTCCTTTTCTTAAAATAAGCTTAAGAAGCCTTCATTTTCGGCGTTTTATTATTTAAATGCCGTTTACTTTTGTGCGCCTACAATCCGCCTCATCAATCATAATGAGACGGTATTAATGAAGATGTTATTGATTACAGGCGTGACAGGATTTCTGGGCGGTGCAGTACTTGAAAAAATACTGACCAACGACAACCCCGTAAAACTCCTTTTACTCGCGCGTGCCAGCGATCAGCAAAGTGGGCTGGAACGTGTGCAAGAGAACATGCGCAAATTCAATGTGCCAGAGAATAAGCTGGCCTCTCTGAGCGTGGATAATATCCTCATTGGCGACCTCAGCCATCCGGAAGCATTTCTGGACGATCCGCGCCTGGACCAGGTCACGCACGTCGTTAACTGTGCGGCTGTTGCGTCGTTTGGTAATAATCCGCTGATCTGGAAGGTCAATGTCGAGGGTACGCTCGCACTGGCGCGTCGCATGGAACGAGTGACGACCTTACAGCGTTTCCTGCACGTGGGCACGGCAATGTCATGCACGCCGGAACAGGATTCGCTGGTCGCCGAAAGCGCTGAATTCAGAGAAAATGCCGAACACCTGGTGGAATACACGTTTTCGAAGTCAACTATCGAGCAACTGATGCGCCAGGAGTGCCCGAACCTGCCACTGCTTATCGCTCGCCCGTCCATTGTCGTCGGCCATACCCGTCACGGCTGCACGCCGTCGAGCAGCATTTTCTGGGTCTTTAGCATGGGTCTGATGCTGCAGAAGTTTATGTGCTCAATGGAAGACAGAATCGACGTTGTTCCGGTGGATTATTGCGCCGATGCGTTGTTAATGCTGCTCACCAGCAACGCGCGTCCGGGAGAAGTGGTACATATTTCTGCAGGGGAAGAGAACAGCGTTCGCTTTGCGGATATCGATCAGGCAATGGCGCAGGCGCTGGAGAAAGCCCCCGTCGGTGATCGGTATGCTCAGGTCAGCTACGAAACGCTGGTCAAAATGCGCCGCGAATTGAAACATATTTTTGGCCCGTGCAATGAACGTCTGATGCTGAGAGCAATGCGCTTATACGGTGCCTTTGCCACGCTTAACGTGCGTTTCAGCAACGACAAGCTGCTCAGCATGGGCATGTCCAAACCGCCGCGTTTTACTGACTATATCGCCCGCTGCGTACAGACGACTCAGGGGCTGACAATCCCGGAACAGATGGCTGTCGATTTTAAATAACCAAAAAAAATGCCAGTCATTCGACTGGCATTTTCATTCTAAGACTTAAAGGCTATTACTGGCCTTTGATCTCTTTACGACCGTTGTATGGTGCTTTTTCGCCCAGAGCTTCTTCGATACGAATCAGCTGGTTGTATTTAGCAACACGGTCAGAACGGCTCATAGAACCCGTTTTGATCTGGCCTGCAGCGGTACCAACAGCCAGGTCAGCGATGGTAGCGTCTTCAGTTTCGCCTGAACGGTGAGAGATAACAGCGGTGTAGCCAGCGTCTTTCGCCATTTTGATCGCAGCCAGAGTTTCGGTCAGAGAACCGATCTGGTTGAATTTGATCAGGATGGAGTTAACGATGCCTTTCTCGATGCCTTCTTTCAGGATCTTGGTGTTGGTTACGAACAGATCGTCACCAACCAGCTGGATTTTGTCGCCCAGTACTTTGGTCTGGTATGCGAAACCAGCCCAATCAGATTCGTCCAGACCGTCTTCGATAGAAACGATTGGGTACTGTTTGGTCAGGTCTTCCAGGAAGTGAGTGAACTCTTCAGAGGTGAACGCTTTGTTGCCTTCGCCAGCCAGAACGTATTTACCGTCTTTGTAGAATTCAGATGCTGCACAGTCCATCGCCAGGGTGATGTCTTTGCCCAGCTCGTAGCCAGCAGCTTTAACTGCTTCTGCGATTACAGCCAGTGCTTCTGCGTTAGAACCCAGGTTTGGCGCATAGCCACCTTCGTCACCAACAGCAGTGTTCATACCTTTAGCTTTCAGAACTTTAGCCAGGTTGTGGAACACTTCAGAACCCATGCGTACCGCTTCTTTCAGGGATTTCGCGCCAACTGGCTGAATCATAAATTCCTGAATATCAACGTTGTTGTCCGCGTGCTCACCACCGTTGATGATGTTCATCATTGGTACTGGCATGGAGTATTTGCCTGGGGTGCCGTTCAGTTCAGCAATGTGTTCGAACAGTGGCATACCTTTCGCTGCAGCTGCTGCTTTGGCGTTCGCCAGGGAAACAGCCAGGATTGCGTTCGCACCGAAGTTAGATTTGTTTTCAGTACCGTCCAGATCGATCATGATCTTGTCGATGCCAGCCTGGTCTTTGGCGTCTTTGCCAAGGATTGCCTGAGCAATAGGACCGTTTACAGCGCCAACCGCTTTCAGTACGCCTTTGCCCATGAAACGGGATTTGTCGCCATCGCGCAGTTCCAGCGCTTCGCGGGAACCAGTAGAAGCACCTGATGGAGCCGCTGCCATACCGACGAAACCACCTTCCAGATGAACTTCGGCTTCAACGGTCGGGTTACCACGGGAGTCGATGATTTCACGACCGATGACTTTAACGATTTTGGACATTAGATTTTCCTCAGTACAAGTTAAACTAAAACTCCAGACAAACAACGCGTACCAGAGGTACGCGTTGCCGTTCTAACTTTTTTTACTTCGCCTGACGCTTCTGGTAGTCGCTGGCGGCCTTTACGAAGCCTGCAAACAGCGGATGCCCGTCACGTGGCGTTGAAGTAAATTCCGGGTGGAACTGGCAGGCGACAAACCACGGATGGTTTGGCACTTCAATGATCTCGACTAACTGATCATCCCCGGAGCGGCCCGCAACACGCAGACCCGCGGCTTCAATTTGTTTCAACAACATGTTGTTGACTTCATAGCGGTGACGATGACGTTCGGTGATGGTTGACTCGCCATACAGCTTGCGAACCACGCTATCGTCAGACAGCTGGCAGGCCTGTGCGCCAAGACGCATGGTGCCACCCAGATCGCTCTTCTCGGTACGGACTTCGACGTTACCGTCTTCGTCACGCCATTCTGTGATAAGCGCCACTACAGGGTACTTACAGTCTGGCACAAATTCCGTAGAGTTCGCGTTTTCCATTCCCGCTACGTTGCGCGCAAATTCGATCAGCGCAACCTGCATACCCAGACAGATGCCGAGGTATGGAATATTGTTTTCACGCGCATAGCGCGCGGTGGCGATCTTGCCTTCTACACCACGGTAACCGAAGCCACCAGGGATCAGAATAGCATCCAGATCTTTCAGGATTTCAACGCCACGCGTTTCAACATCCTGCGAATCAATCAGCTTGATATTCACGGAGACACGGTTCTTCAGACCACCGTGTTTCAGCGCTTCGATCACTGACTTATAGGCATCCGGCAGTTCGATATACTTGCCGACCATACCGATAGTCACTTCACCAGCCGGATTCGCTTCCTCATAAATAACCTGTTCCCATTCAGACAGGTTAGCTTCCGGACAGTTCAAGCTGAATCGTTTACAAATATAATCGTCCAGGCCCTGTGATTTCAACAGGCCCGGGATTTTATAAATGGAATCGACATCTTTCATTGAAATAACGGCTTTTTCAGGCACGTTACAGAACAATGCAATTTTCGCACGTTCGTTCGCCGGGATAGCACGATCAGAACGGCAAACCAGGATGTCAGGCTGAATACCAATAGAGAGCAGCTCTTTCACCGAGTGCTGAGTCGGTTTGGTTTTCACTTCACCTGCGGCTGCCATGTAAGGCACCAGCGTCAGGTGCATGAACAGCGCGTGTTCACGACCAATATCCACCGCCAGCTGACGAATCGCTTCCAGGAATGGTAAGGATTCGATATCACCCACAGTACCGCCGATTTCAACCAGCACCACATCATGCCCTTCGCCACCGGCAAGAACACGTTCTTTAATTGCGTTCGTGATGTGTGGGATAACCTGCACGGTCGCGCCCAGGTAGTCACCACGGCGCTCTTTACGCAGAACGTCGGAATAGATGCGGCCAGTCGTGAAGTTGTTACGACGGGTCATTTTGGTGCGGATGAAACGCTCGTAGTGGCCAAGATCCAGATCGGTTTCAGCGCCGTCTTCAGTAACGAACACTTCCCCGTGTTGGGTTGGGCTCATGGTGCCCGGATCGACGTTGATGTACGGATCCAGTTTCATCATGGTCACATTGAGGCCACGGGCTTCAAGAATGGCTGCGAGGGAGGCTGCGGCAATGCCTTTACCCAGAGAGGATACGACCCCGCCGGTCACAAAAATATAGTTCGTTGTCATGCTGAACCTGAGAAGTTAGGGTGAAACGATGGAATAACCAGGACGGGAAAGTAGTATACCCGAACACGGCGAGCGCCACAAACTTTCATTCTCCGTCTCCATTCCAGGCCATGACAAACATAAGGAGTGAGAAAATAGCCCGTTTTGGGTAAATGTTTTTGACGCAAATCAAGCGCTTGTCATTTAAAAAATCACACAAATTGCGCTTGATCGCAAAAATCCGTTAGAGATCAGATTCCTGGCGTTTTACTTCCTGCCAGACTTCTTCCATCACATCGAGGTCTACACCGGTCATTTCCAGGCCACGCGAGGCCACAATACGTTCGACTTCGCGAAAACGACGCTCGAACTTAATGTTGGCTTTTTGCAGCGCGGTTTCCGCTTTTACACCCAGGTGGCGTGAAAGGTTGACAGTCGCAAACAGCAGATCGCCCATCTCCTCTTCCAGCTTTGCTTCATCCACCACTGCCTGCTGAGCTTCGTGCATCACTTCGTCGATCTCTTCATGCACTTTGTCCAGTACCGGGCCGAGGGACGTCCAGTCAAATCCCACTGCAGAGCAGCGTTTCTGAATTTTATGGGCGCGCATCAGTGCGGGCAGACTCAGAGGAATATCGTCCAGCGCGGAGTGCTGAGATTTCTCTGCGCGTTCGGCGCTTTTGATTTGTTCCCAGCGGACCAGCACTTCCGCACTGTTCCCCGCAGTAGCATCACCAAAAATATGAGGGTGGCGGCGCTCAAGCTTGTCGCTAATAGCGGCACAGATGTCGTCAAAGTTAAAACGCCCCTCTTCCTGCGCCATTTGTGCATAGAACACCACCTGGAAAAGCAGATCGCCCAACTCGCCGCGCAGGTCGTCAAAATCTTCACGAGAGATGGCGTCCAGCACCTCGTAGGTCTCTTCAAGTGTGTACGGGGCGATGGTAGCGAAAGTCTGCTCTTTGTCCCACGGACAGCCGTTTTCCGGGTCCCGAAGACGTTTCATGATGCCGAGCAGGCGGTCAATTTGAGTCATAGTGTTTTCCATTAAAAAAACAAGCCGGGTGGCGGCAAAGCCTTACCCGGCTTACAGAAGAGTGTGTTTAACCGCCGTGCAGACGACGCGCGTCAATCACATCCGGCACCTGGTTCAGTTTGCCAAGCACGCGGCCCAGCACCTGCAGGTTATAGATTTCGATGGTCATATCGATGGTAGCAAGCTGCTCGCGGGTATCACTGCGGCTGGCGACGCCCAGCACGTTGACCTTCTCGTTAGCAAGAATGGTGGTAATGTCGCGCAGCAGGCCGCTGCGATCGTTGGCAGTGACACGCACCACCAGCGAGTAACCCGCGGAATAGCTCTCGCCCCAGACCGCCTCCACGATGCGCTCCGGCGCATGCGACTGTAGCTCGGCAAGCTGGTCGCAGTCGGAGCGGTGAATCGAAATCCCGCGCCCCTGCGTGATAAAGCCGACGATATCGTCGCCCGGGATAGGCTGGCAGCAGCGGGCAATGTGGTGCATAAGATTGCCTACGCCTTCCACTACCACGCGGCCGTTGTCTTTACTGCGCTGTTGCGGTGCGTAGGTTTTCTGCTGCAGCTGTTTCAGCGCTGCTGCATCCTGCTCTGCCGCACTTGGCTTATTGAACTGCGCCTGCAGGAAGTTCACCATCTGATTCAGACGGATATCGCCGCCGCCAATGGCCGCTAACAGCTCATCAAGCTCGTTAAAGTTGTAGCGCGGCAGCAGGAACTTCTCCGCCTCTTTCAGGCTGATGCCAATATGCTCCAGCTCGTCATCAAGGATCTGGCGACCAGCAAGGATGTTCTTGTCACGATCCTGTTTACGGAACCAGGCGTGGATTTTTGAGCGCCCACGGCTGGTCGTCACGTAACCCAGGTTTGGATTCAGCCAGTCCCGGCTCGGGTTTGGCTGCTTCTGGGTGATAATTTCAATCTGGTCGCCCATCTGCAACTGATAGGTGAACGGTACAATGCGCCCGCCGATTTTCGCCCCGATACAGCGGTGCCCCACATCACTGTGGATATGGTAGGCAAAATCGAGCGGTGTAGAGCCCGCAGGCAGGTCAACGACATCCCCTTTCGGGGTAAAGACATACACCCGGTCGTCAAAGACCTGGCTGCGCACTTCGTCAAGCATCTCGCCGGAGTCGGCCATCTCTTCTTGCCACGCAATCAGCTTACGCAGCCAGGCGATGCGGTCTTCATGGCCAGAACGCGCCCCACCGGAGGTGCCTTCTTTATATTTCCAGTGCGCGGCAACGCCCAGTTCGGCGTCTTCGTGCATCTGTTTGGTACGGATCTGAATTTCGACCGTTTTGCCGCCAGGGCCGAGCACAACGGTATGAATAGACTGGTAGCCGTTAGGTTTCGGGTTCGCGACATAGTCATCGAACTCATCCGGCAGGTGGCGGAAGTGAGTGTGCACTATCCCCAATGCGGCGTAGCAGTCCTGCAGACGCTCCGCCACGATACGTACCGCGCGCACGTCAAACAGCTCGTCAAAGGCGAGATGTTTCTTCTGCATTTTGCGCCAGATACTGTAGATGTGCTTTGGTCGACCGTAGACTTCAGCACGCACATTCTCTTCTTTCATTGACTGACGCAACCCGCTGACAAACTCCTCGATATAATGCTCGCGGTCGATACGGCGCTCATGCAGCAGTTTGGCAATGCGTTTATATTCCGCCGGGTGCAGATAGCGGAAGCAGTAATCTTCCAGTTCCCACTTCAGCTGACCAATCCCTAAACGGTTCGCGAGCGGCGCATAGATGTTTGTACACTCTTTGGCTGCCAGCACGCGCTCGTCTTCCGGTGCATCCTTCACTTCACGCAGATGGGCAATACGCTCAGCAAGTTTGATGACCACACAGCGGAAATCATCCACCATGGCCAGCAGCATGCGGCGAACGTTATCTACCTGTTCTGAAGAGACAGAATCAGTGTGCGCAGCCTTAAGCTGGCGGATAGCCGCCATATCGCGTACGCCGTGGATCAGCGCCACTACCGATTTTCCAACGCTTTCGCGCAGCACGTCTTCAGTGACGACGTCCGCATCGGCAAGAGGGAACAGAAGCGCAGCCTGCAGCGTTTCGATGTCCATGTTCAGCATGGATAAGATTTCAACCATCTCCACGCCGCGCCATAAGAGAAGATCGGCATCCTGATGCCCCTGCGTGGTGCGCAGACAATAGGCCCAGGTTTCGGTTAAGCGTTCACACGACTGCTGGCTGGAAATTCCCAGACTTGCGATCCATTTTTGTGGGTCAAATTCCCCAGCTTTATTAAGATGTGCACTTCTTACCGCAACCATTGTCCTCTCCTTTAGGGACCAGGGCCTGTCGAAGTCGACAAGCCAAACAAATTAGATGTGCTCGAACAACACCATCGATTCCAGATGTCCAGTGTGCGGGAACATGTCCAGCATTGCCAGATGCCGAATCTGGTAACCCGCACTGATTAATGCCTCACTGTCACGGGCAAGCGTTGCCGGGTTACAGGAAACATAGACCACACGCTTCGGCGCGAGTTTAATAATATGTGCCATGACACCCGGTGCACCCGCACGAGCCGGGTCGAGTAAAATTTTATCAAAGCCCTGCTTCGCCCACGGCTGTTGGGTGACATCTTCCTCAAGATTTTGATGAAAGAAGGTCACATTTTGCAAGCCGTTCTGCTCCGCGTTCTCCTGCCCTTTAGCCACCAGCGCCTCAACACCTTCCACGCCGACGACGCTCGCGGCTTTTTGCGCCAACGGTAGCGTGAAGTTACCCATTCCGCAGAACAGATCGAGCACTCGATCGCTTTTCTGAACATCCAGCCACGCCAGCGCTTTCTCAACCATCTGCTGGTTAACGCCATCATTCACCTGAATGAAATCCCGCGGGCTGAACGTTAAGCGTAGTCCGTTTGACGCATACCAGGGCGCGTCACCTGTAACCTGCTCAAGTATCTCGCTTTGTGGTGCCAGGAAAAGCGCCAGGTCGTGGGAATGCGAAAAGTGTTCCAGTTTTTCGCGATCTTTTTTCGACAGCGGCGCGGTGTGGCGCAAAACCATCAGCGGGCCATTATTTGCCATGACCAGTTCGACATGCCCAAGGTGGTGAACGCCATCCAGCCCGGAGAGACAAATGCGCACTTCTGGAAGCAACGCCTCAAGATGGGGCACCAAAACGGGGCAATGCTTCACATCAACGATATCGCTGGAGCCTGCTTTGCGAAACCCCATCTCCAGCCGCTCAGTTTTTGGCTGAAAGCTGAGACTCAGACGCGCGCGGCGGCGATAACCCCAGGGAACATCGGCAATAATCTCGCTAACGTCATGTTTAAGCAGACGCGCCAGGGCACTGCTTTTGCTTTTTTGCTGTAATTCTGTGCTCGCATGCTGTTGCTGACAACCTCCACAGACACCAAAGTGCGGGCAACGAGGTTCCACACGCTCCGGGCTATCGTTGAGGCGACGCTTCACCTGTCCACGGGCGTACTGGCGTTTATCTTCTGTCAGCGTAATTTCTGCTCGTTCTGTTGGCAGCAAACCTGTTATAAACAGAGTCTTACCATTGTGTCGAGCGACCCCCTGGCCAAAAGGATCCAGGTCCGTAGCTTCAACAGTGATGATTTGACGCGTCGTCACGCGTCGTTTTGCAGAGTAGAATTGCGCCATCGCCGAGATTTTTCTCACATAAACATAATTATCTTAATTGTCCCATAACGGAACGCCATGACCAACTACAGCCTGCGCGCGCGCATGATGATTTTGATCCTCGCCCCCACCGTTCTTATCGGTTTGCTGCTGAGTATCTTCTTTGTGGTGCACCGCTATAACGATTTGCAGCATCAACTGGAAGGTGCTGGCGCCAGCATCATCGAACCGCTCGCCGTGTCCAGTGAGTATGGGATGAACCTGCAAAACCGCGAATCCATTGGTCAGTTAATCAGCGTGCTCCACCGCCGTCACTCGGACATTGTTCGTGCCATTTCCGTTTACGACGAACATAACCGTCTGTTTGTTACCTCGAATTTTCATCTCGATCCGGCGTCCCTGAAAATCCCTGACGGTACACCGTTCCCGCGCCAGCTCACTGTACTTCGGCGCGGGGATATCATGATCCTGCGCACGCCGATCATTTCGGAAAGTTATTCACCCGATGAGTCTGCGCAATCCGACGCCAAATCCAGCAATAATATGCTGGGATATGTCGCACTGGAGCTGGATCTCAAGTCGGTACGGCTACAGCAGTACAAAGAAATTTTCATCTCTGGCGTGATGATGTTGTTCTGCATCGGTATTGCTCTGATCTTCGGCTGGCGTCTGATGCGTGATGTGACGGGGCCCATCCGCAACATGGTCAACACAGTTGACCGCATTCGCCGGGGTCAGCTCGACAGCCGCGTTGAAGGGTTTATGCTGGGCGAGCTGGATATGCTGAAAAATGGCATCAACTCAATGGCAATGTCACTGGCGGCGTATCACGAAGAGATGCAGCACAACGTTGACCAGGCCACGTCTGATTTGCGTGAAACCCTGGAGCAGATGGAGATTCAAAACGTTGAGCTGGATCTGGCGAAAAAGCGTGCTCAGGAAGCGGCACGTATTAAATCTGAATTCCTTGCCAATATGTCACATGAGCTGCGTACACCACTCAATGGTGTGATCGGCTTTACCCGCCTGACGCTGAAAAGCGAGCTTAACCCGACTCAGCGCGATCATCTGCACACTATCGAGCGCTCCGCTAACAACCTGTTAGCGATCATTAACGACGTGCTGGACTTCTCGAAGCTGGAAGCCGGCAAGCTTATTCTGGAAAGTATCCCATTCCCGTTGCGCAGCACACTGGATGAGGTGGTCACGCTGCTCGCACACTCCTCGCACGATAAAGGGCTGGAGCTGACACTTAACATCAAGAACGATGTGCCGGATAACGTCATTGGCGACCCACTACGCCTGCAGCAGGTTATTACTAACCTTGTCGGAAATGCCATTAAGTTCACCGAAAGCGGTAACATCGACATTCTGGTGGAAAAACGTTCTATCAGTAATAACAAGGTTCAGATTGAAGTCCAGATCCGCGATACCGGCATCGGTATCCCTGAGCGCGATCAGTCACGGCTGTTCCAGGCGTTTCGTCAGGCGGACGCCAGTATCTCCCGCCGTCATGGCGGTACTGGTCTCGGGCTGGTGATCACGCAGAGACTGGTGAATGAGATGGGCGGAGATATCTCTTTCCACAGCCAGCCGAACCGGGGGTCAACCTTCTGGTTCCACATTAATCTGGACCTCAACCCGAACGCGCTGACCGATGGTCCGGTGACAGACTGCCTGAACGGTAAGCGTCTTGCCTACGTCGAGCCTAACGCGGCGGCGGCGCAATGTGCGCTCGATATTTTAAGCACCACGCCGCTGGAAGTGGTCTACAGCCCAACCTTCTCAGCACTTGCCGTTGAACACTACGACATTCTGTTGATGGGGATCCCGGTCACTTTCACCGGCGAACTGACCATGCAGCAGGAGCGGCTGGCGAAGGCCGCGTCAATGACCGACTATCTTCTGCTGGCGCTCCCGTGCCATGCCCAGCTCAATGCAGAAGAGTTGAAAAATGACGGGGCCGCCGCGTGTCTGCTAAAACCACTCACCGCGACCCGACTGTTGCCGGCGTTGACGGAATATTGCCGTCTTAGCCAGAATGCCCTGCCGTTGATTAACAATGAGCAAAAATTGCCGATGAGTGTGATGGCTGTGGATGATAACCCGGCCAACCTGAAGCTCATTGGCGTATTGCTTGAAGACCAGGTTCAGCATGTTGAACTGTGTACCAGTGGAACGCAGGCGGTTGAACAGGCTAAACAGATGCAGTTCGATTTAATTCTGATGGATATTCAAATGCCTGGTATGGATGGCATTCGGGCCTGCGAGCTGATCCATCAACTCCCGCATCAGCAGCAGACCCCGGTGATTGCGGTCACCGCGCATGCGATGGCCGGTCAGAAAGAGAAGTTACTGAGTGCCGGGATGAATGATTATCTGGCTAAACCTATCGACGAAGAGAAACTTCATAACCTGTTGTTACGCTATAAACCTGGGCATACAGGCGGGACATACACGTCATCTGCCGAGCCGGTTGAGATTAGCGTCAATCAGAACGCGACTTTTGACTGGCAGCTTGCTCTGCGCCAGGCAGCAGGAAAACCCGACTTAGCGCGCGAAATGCTGCAAATGCTGGTCGCGTTTCTACCGGAAATTCGCAACAAGGTTGAAGAACAACTGGTGGGTGAAAACCCGGACGACCTGCTGGAAGCGATCCACAAGCTTCACGGTAGTTGTGGGTACAGCGGTGTACCGCGGCTGAAAAATCTTTGCCAGTTACTGGAGCAACAACTGCGTGCCGGCACGCCAGAATCTGAGCTTGAACCGGAATTCCTGGAACTGCTGGATGAGATGGATAATGTGACGCGGGAAGCGATGAAAGTGCTGGGGAGCTGAGTTAAAAGCCCGGTGGCGGCTTCGCCTTACCGGGCAATCACAGCTAAAATGCCTGCCCCACTTTCAGCACCGCCGCGATATTCCTTGCGGCCATCTGGACATTTTCACTGGCATTTTCCAGCGCGTCTTCCAGTGAGCAGATGGTATAGATCACGCTAAACACCGCATCAATGCCGTGTTCATGTACCACGCCAACATCCGCCGTCAGACTCCCCGCAATACCGATGACGGGTTTGTTAAAGCGTTTGGCCACTTTCGCCACACCTACCGGGACTTTGCCGTGGATCGTCTGACTGTCGATGCGTCCTTCACCCGTGATCACCAAATCCGCATCGGCTACCTGCTCGGCCAGGTGTAGCGCATCGGTCACGATCTCAATCCCCTGGCGTAACTGCGCACCGCAAAAGGCATACAGCGCCGCCCCCATGCCGCCCGCCGCGCCACCGCCAGCAAGGTTCAACACATCAATATCCAGATCCCGGGCGATGACCCGCGCATACTGAGCAAGCGCGTTGTCCAGGGTGACAATCATCTCGGGTGTGGCCCCCTTTTGCGGACCAAATACGGCTGACGCACCATCCTTTCCGGTGAGCGGGTTCGTCACATCACAGGCCACTTCAATCCGGCACTCCGCCAGACGTTTATCCAGCCCGCTCAGGTCGATACGCGCGAGTTTTCCCAACTCGCCCCCACCCGGTTTAAGAGGCTGTTCACTGTTATCCAGTAGCTTAGCCCCCAACGCTTGTACCATCCCTGCTCCGCCGTCATTGGTGGCACTACCGCCAATGCCAATAATGATATGCTTAACGCCTGCATCCAGCGCATGACGGATAAGCTCACCAGTCCCCCAGGAGGTGGTTCTCAGAGGGTTACGTTGCGAAGGTGTGACCAGCTCAAGACCGCTTGCCGCCGCCATTTCAATAAAGGCACTCTGCTCGTCACCGGATAAGCCATAAAACCCTTCCACGCGCTCACCCAACGGACCAGTCACCGGAACATGCACAATGCGTCCCTGCGTTGCCGCTATCATCGCTTCAACCGTCCCTTCGCCACCATCTGCGACCGGCAGTTTGACGTAAACCGCCTCAGGGAAGATCTCGCGAAAACCACGCTCTATCGCTGTCGCAACCTCAAGCGCACTCAAACTTTCCTTATACGAGTCCGGTGCGATAACAATTTTCATAAGCCATCCTTACGCATAGTCGTTACGTTAAGCATACACCACGTAAAGAACCACTCATGGGAGCGGTCCCAATGCGTTTATCGTACCATGCACGGACGTTTATTGTCGAATGTCCAGTCCGGGATCAAATACTGCATCGCCATCGCGTCGTCGCGCGCGCCCAGACCGTGTTTCTGATAAAGTTCGTGGGCCTTCATGACCTGGTCCATATCCAGCTCAACACCCAGCCCTGGAGTGGACGGTACCTGCACCATGCCCCCTTTGATCTCAAACGGCTCTTTGGTCAGGCGCTGATTGCCTTCCTGCCAGATCCAGTGTGTGTCGATTGCGGTAATCGTGCCCGGCGCGGCAGCGGCGACATGAGTGAACATTGCCAGTGACACGTCGAAGTGGTTGTTGGAATGCGAACCCCAGGTCAGGCCAAATTCATGACACATCTGCGCCACGCGAACTGAACCCTGCATCGTCCAGAAGTGCGGATCAGCCAGCGGAATATCGACAGATTGCAGAGAAAGCGTATGCCCCATCTGACGCCAGTCGGTTGCTATCATGTTTGTTGCCGTTGGCAAACCTGTTGCGCGGCGGAATTCCGCCATCACTTCGCGGCCGGAGAAACCTTGTTCTGCGCCGCACGGATCTTCCGCATAGGCCAGCACGCCTTTCAGCTGTTTACCAATGCGGATCGCTTCATCAAGAGACCAGGCCCCATTCGGATCGAGCGTTACGCGCGCCTGCGGGAACCGTTTCGCCAGCGCAGAGATGGCTTCCGCCTCTTCTTCGCCCGCCAGCACGCCCCCCTTCAATTTGAAATCGTTGAAGCCGTACTTCTCGTAAGCGGCTTCCGCCAGGCGCACCACCGCATCCGGGGTCATCGCCTCATCGTGGCGAAGTCGGTACCAGTCGCATTGTTCATCTGGCTGGCTTTGATACGGCAGAGGCGTCAGCTTGCGGTCGCCGACAAAGAACAGATAGCCCAGCATTTCCACTTCACTACGCTGCTGGCCATCACCTAACAGTGACGCGACGTTAACGCCCAGGTGCTGGCCTAACAAGTCCAGCATTGCCGCTTCGATACCGGTCACCACATGGATAGTGGTACGCAGATCGAACGTTTGCAGCCCGCGTCCAGCCGCATCGCGGTCGGCGAAAGTACTGCGCACGGTGTTCAGCACATTTTTGTATTCGCCCAGTGTTTTACCGACGACTAACGGAATGGCATCTTCCAGCGTAGTGCGGATCTTCTCCCCACCAGGGATTTCGCCTACACCGGTATGGCCGGAGTTGTCTTTGATAATCACAATATTGCGGGTAAAGAATGGCGCATGTGCGCCACTCAGATTCATCAGCATGCTGTCATGGCCCGCAACCGGAATGATCTGCATGGAAGTGACTACAGGGGTAGAAAAAGTACTCATCGTTCAATCCTTTTATCAGTGACGTCCGAAAACAGGGCGCTTACGGTCAAATATCCAGCCGGGGATAAGGTACTGCATCGGGCCTGCGTCGTTACGCGCACCACCAGGCAATTTTTTATACGCCTCATGGGCTTTATGAACCTGATCCCAGTCGAGCTCCACACCCAGTCCCGGCGCATCCGGCACAGCAATTTTGCCGTTTTTGATCTCAAGCGGATTTTTGGTCAGGCGAGCTTCACCCTCCTGCCAAATCCAGTGGGTGTCGATAGCGGTGGGGTTACCCGGTGCCGCCGCGCCAACGTGAGTAAACATCGCCAGCGAAATATCGAAGTGGTTGTTGGAGTGGCAGCCCCAGGTTAGCCCCCAGTCATCGCACAGTTGCGCGACACGGACTGCACCTGAAAGCGTCCAGAAATGTGGGTCTGCCAGCGGAATATCGACAGCGTTCAGCATCACAGCATGACCCATTTCACGCCAGTTGGTGGCGATCATGTTCGTGGCGACCGGCAACCCGGTGGCGCGTCGGAATTCCGCCATCACTTCGCGACCCGAGAAGCCTTGTTCAGCTCCAACCGGATCTTCCGCGTAGGTCAGGACATCCCCCAGCCCTTTGCACAGGGCGATCGCTTCGTCCAGCAACCATGCGCCGTTAGGGTCAACGGTGATACGCGCCTCCGGGAAGCGTTTTTTCAGTGCCCGGGCCGTTTCAATCTCCTGCTGACCAGGCAGCACACCGCCTTTAAGCTTGAAATCTTTAAAACCGTAGCGATCCTGCGCCGCCTCCGCCAGACGGACCACTGCTTCGCTGGAGAGCGCTTCCTGATGGCGCAGGTGATACCACTCGTGGCGGCCAGGCGAGTGAGCCAGATAAGGCAGGTCGGTTTTGTTGCGGTCGCCAACATAAAACAGATAGCCGAGCACTGTCACCGCATCGCGCTGTTTACCAGGCCCCAGCAATTCGCAAACCGGGACATGCAGAGTCTTACCAAGCAGATCAAGCAGAGCTGCTTCCAGAGCGGCGACTGCGTTGACGCGCAGTTCAAACGTCCACGCCCCTTTACCGAAGGTATCAAAATCAGCCGACTGATTGCCCTTATGCACCTGCTGGATCACCTTATTCAGCCGGGCGATCTCCTGACCCACCACCCGAGGAATGGCATCGACCAGCGTCTGATAAATCGCCTCTCCGCCGGGCGCTTCGCCCACGCCGGTATTCCCTGCGCTGTCTGTCAGCACAACGATATTACGGGTAAACCAGGCGTGATGTGCGCCGCCAATATTCAGCAGCATACTGTCCTGCCCGGCCACCGGGATGACCTTCATCTCAGTGACGATTGGGCTTGATTGCGTTGTCATCATCCACGCTCCGCAACAGGTTTAAGTTCAACGCGTTTGATATCGCCCACCAGCACCAGATAGCTCAGAACCGCCACCAGAGCGTGAACCCCCACGTAAATCAGCGCACCGTTGAAAGAGCCCGTCGTGCCGACGATGTAGCCGATCGCGATAGGAGTGACAATCCCGGAGATGTTGCCGAACATGTTGAACAGACCGCCGCTCAGACCACTGATCTCTTTTGGCGCAGTATCCGCCATTACCGCCCAGCCCAGCGCACCAATCCCTTTGCCGAAGAAAGCCATCGCCATAAAGCCGATAATCATCCACTCGGTATTCACATAGTTACAGAACACCATGGTCATGGAGAGCAGCATGCCGAGCACAATCGGCGTTTTCCGCGCGATATTAAGTGAACCTGTACGGCGCATCAGCCAGTCGGAAATCACTCCGCCGAGCACACCCCCAACGAAGCCGCAGATTGCCGGAACGGAGGCGACAAACCCCGCTTTCAGAATCGACATACCACGCGCCTGCACCAGATAAACCGGGAACCAGGTGATAAAGAAGTAAGTTAAAGCGTTGATGCAATACTGGCCAAGATAGATCCCGATCATCATCCGTGAGCCGACGAGCTGTTTGATCTGCGCCCATTTCTGACTGAACGGGACTTTTGCTTTTGCGGATTTTTGATCCATGTTGATCAGCGCTCCGCCTTCAGCAATGTACTCCAGCTCTTTCTTGTTCACGCCGGGATGCTGGTTCGGTTCGTGGATCACTTTCAGCCAGATGAAGCTGATGACGATCCCAAGCCCGCCCATAAAGAAGAATACGTGCGACCAGCCCACTTCATGCGTCAGCCAGCCCATGATGGGCGCAAAGATGACCGTTGCGAAGTACTGTGCAGAGTTAAAAATTGCCACCGCGGTTCCCCTCTCCTGCGCCGGGAACCACGCCGCTACAATGCGGCTATTACCCGGGAAGGAAGGTGATTCCGCTAAGCCCACCAGGAAGCGCAGCGTGAAGAGCGCCACGATAATGCCGAAGCCGCTGAAGATATCGACGAAACCCTGCAAGAGGGTAAAAGCAGACCAGATAAAAATGGACCAGAAGTAGACGCGTTTAGAGCCAAAACGGTCCAGCAGCCAACCGCCAGGAATTTGCCCGATAACGTAGGCCCATGAGAATGCAGAGAAAACGTAACCCATGCCCACCGGATCAAGGCCGATGTCTTTTGCCATTTCCGAGCCGGCAATCGACAGCGTGGCGCGGTCACCATAGTTAAAGGACGTGACGATAAACAGCATCACCACTATCCAGTAGCGGGCATTGGTGCGCTTCTCAGCGCTGCTCGCTGCTTGGCTTAATGTACTCATTGTTGCACTCCTGAAACATAGCTTTCGCCAGGTTCATTCTGTACAGCACCTGTAGGGTAATCAGAATGAGATTTGTATTTTGTCGTTTTGGTACGGCCTGAAGCCGTTTTGTAGTGACCGGAAAAGTATATGAAGGAGTGACACGTTCTCTCACCGTGCAAAAACACAGTATTGAAGGGGGTATGAGAGGTTGTTTATGGCATAAGCCCAGGGGAGTGGAAGATGGTTCACGGAATTGGCGTTTGGCGCGGGGTGTACTGCCGGGTGGCGGCTACGCCTTACCCGGCATACAGAACTATTTAAGGAGCGTCGCCCAGTGTTCAACCCATGGGTTCGACTCGCTTTCAGGCTCAGGGTGTTCGCCCGCATCAATCAGCAGCATCTCGCCGACGCGTTGGGCGCTTTGTTCCTGCAGGAGTGCATCGAACTGCTTACCGCCGCCGCAGAAGTTGGCATAAGAGCTATCACCCAGCGCAATGATGCCGTAGTGAACGTCCGGCTGATAGCCGAGCTGGTCTTTAATTCCCTGGAAAAGCGGCACGATGCTGTCCGGGAGATCGCCTTGTCCGGTGGTGGAGGTCACCACCAGAATGTATTTATCCTTATACTTTTCCCAGTCGGCCAGTTCCGGGTCTTCATAGACCGTGGCTTTGTGGCCCTGGCTGGCGAGTATTGCCTCAGCTTCTTCCGCTACCAGCAGCGAGTTGCCGTACATTGTGCCGACAAAAATGCCTACTTCAGCCATGATATTTTCCCATATTGAATGCGTTTACTGTTCATCCTGAACGTTGCCCGATACAAACTCAACCCTTTCATTTTCGGGGAGTTGTCCCAGCCAGCCAAACTGTGACAGCGCCTGCATCCAGAGGTTGTCCAGCCCCGCGCGGATAGTCAGCGGTTCGCCGGTAAACGGGTGCGTCAGGTTTAGCTCGCTGGCGTGCAACATCAGACGATTGCAACCAAAGTGTTCGGCCGCGCTGCGGTTCTGGCGCAGATCGCCGTGTTTGCTGTCGCCAATAATCGGGTGGCGCAGGTGTGCAAGATGGCGTCGCAGCTGGTGCTTACGCCCGGTTTTAGGCAGAAGCTCAACCAGGCTGTAGCGTGTGGTCGGAAACTTGCTGGTTGCCACCGGCATTTCGGTAGTCGCCATGCCGCGATAATCCGTCACCGCGGGCTGCGGGCCTTTGTCATCACGAGCAAATTTATCGGCAATTTTGTCCAGCTCCTCCACCAGCGGATAGTCCAGTGTGGCACTTTCCGTCAGCCAGCCACGGACAATCGCGTGGTAGCGTTTCTGGATCTGGTGCTGTTCGAACTGCTGCGCCAGCAGGCGGCCTGCCTCACTGGACAGCCCCATCAGCAGAACGCCGGAGGTCGGCCTGTCGAGACGATGGGCAGTAAAAACATGCTGGCCGATCTGGTCGCGCACGGTTTGCATCACCACGACTTTCTCGTCGCGATCCAGCCAGCTTCGGTGCACCAGCCAGCCGGAGGGTTTATTCACCGCCACCAGCCACTCGTCCTGATAGAGGATCTCAAGCGTCATGCATCTTCACCGGCAAACAGGGCATCCAGTTTTTCCAGTTCGACCAGCATCACGTCGCGCGCAGGGTGCGTCGCCTCCAGCGCCATTTCATAATAGGGAGAGACAGCAAACGCCTGTGGCAGCGGATGACCGCCTTCCAGCAGTGCGTGCATACGCGGAATTAATACCCACTGGAGCCACTCGAACGGTGCCAGTGTATCCAGGCAGAATGGCTGGGTGCTTGCGAACGCTTCTGGCTGCGGCGCAGTCTCCTGCCACAGCTGATGTTGGCGCAAAAGGGCTTCAATGGCGTGCAACCGGGCACGAACGCGATCGTGTTGCGTCATAGTAACCTCAACTGAAAAAGTGAACGGCGCGCAGCATAGCATTGCGGAAGGCAGAAATAAAAAAAGGGAGCACTGTAAAAACAGTGCTCCCGGTTCGTTTCGCAGCATTCCAGCTACAATTCGTGCTCCCTGCTCATCCGTGACAACTTTTCCTGATGCCCGAAGGCCTGGTCATCCGTAAACCGATGCATCCTGCACATATCGTCCTGATATGTTTGTTTCATCCTGAAACATCCTGGCCTTCCTGACCCACCGCTCATCCTGACCGGCTCTCATTCTCCTTCCTGGAGGTGTCCCTTACGCATCCTGCGTTATCCTTTTGCTTCATCCTGAAGCCTTCCTGCAGCGCCATCCTGACGTGTCCTGAGTAAGAAACGCCATCATCCTGATGTTCGTTTCTCGTGTCGGCGTCCTGTCGACAGAGATAGAATCCGCTATTCCGCTTCGTCTTACAACCCACCCTGTCCGCTGTGTAAGCCGTAAGAAAGCACTATAAGTAATGCAATGAACAAGTAATTCATTGAAAAACAGAGTGATATTAATCTTAATTTAATAAGGTAATACTGAATGTTCCAGCGATCTCTCACAAACCTTGTAAGAGATCTCTCACACGCGCTGTAGCATCACGGATTACAGAAGTGGCTCAATTCGGGTAAGGAAATCCGCAAGAGAGGGGGCGAGGATCTCGCGATTGCGGGTTCCGATTGTCTCTTTAACCACTTCACCAGACAGGTTGCAGACGGATATCACATCCAGTTCGCTATCCAGCGTGGCAATAAAGAGTGTCGGAGAAAGCTTAAGGCGCTTTTGCGTAACCAAATGACCAATCAGGTTTTCCTGAACACGCTGCAGATCGTCTTCACTCCAGGTCTGCAACAGGGTCAACGTAATATCAGCAAAGCGTGCAGGCATATCCCCTGCAAATTGCGTGGCATAAAACGCATGAACGGCAGGTTGTATCACAATATCCATTGCCCGTTCAACCGCATTTACATTTTGCTCACCGGTGTTGGGCTTCGGCTGCCAGATCACGTAATCATCCTGAGAAGAGATAATGCACGGCGATGGCACGCCGTATAAATCAGCACTTTGCGGCCATGTGCCGTGCTTTTCATGCCATGCATCGCAATAACGGGTCGTGAAGGTAGTGAGGGCATTTGCAGTTTCGATGTCCACCGATTTCTCTCTTCTTGTAAGACAGGATAAACTCAGGCCATAAGTGTACCTGTAAAGTGGCTATGAAACATGTCTTACGAAAATCATCAGGCGTTAACCGGCTTAACGTTGGGTAAATCGACCGATTACCGCGACACCTACGATGCAAGCCTGCTGCAGGGTGTGCCGCGCAGCCTGAATCGCGATCCTCTGGGTTTGCATGCGGATGCACTGCCGTTTGTCGGCGGAGATATCTGGACGCTGTACGAACTCTCATGGCTAAATGCTCGCGGTTTGCCGCAGGTGGCGGTGGGCCATGTTGAGCTGGATTACGCCAGCGTTAATCTCGTTGAGTCCAAAAGCTTTAAGCTCTATCTCAACAGTTTTAACCAGACAAAATTCAACAGCTGGGACGACGTTCAGCACACCCTGGAACGTGATTTAACTGCCTGCGCGCAGGGCAAGGTGAGCGTTTCATTGTATCGCCTCGATGAACTCGAAGGGCAGCCGATTGCCCACTTCAACGGTAGCTGCATCGACGATCAGGATATCGAGGTGAACAGCTACGAATTCAGCACTGATTACCTCGAAAACGCGGCGAGCGGAAAAGTGGTCGAAGAGACTCTGGTCAGCCATTTGCTGAAGTCCAACTGCCTGATTACCCATCAGCCGGATTGGGGTTCCGTGCAGATCGAGTATCGAGGCCCGAAAATTGACCGGGAAAAACTGCTGCGCTATCTGGTGTCGTTCCGCCATCACAATGAATTCCACGAACAGTGCGTGGAGCGCATCTTCAATGATATTCAGCGTTTCTGTCATCCTGAGACGCTGAGTGTTTACGCGCGTTATACCCGCCGTGGTGGGCTGGATATTAACCCGTGGCGCACCAATACCGATTTTGTGCCTGCGACTGGCCGTCTGGTGCGTCAGTAACATAAATATTTTCATAATATGCGGGCGGTATTCCGCCCGAAGTGTTGTGAAATCTCATAAGCCAGGGCTATTGTAATCAACAGGGAAAGACGATAATCGTCCCGTAAGGAGCTCACTTGATTACACATATTAGCCCGCTTGGCTCAATGGATATGTTGTCGCAGCTGGAAGTGGACATGCTTAAACGCACGGCCAGCAGCGATCTTTATCAACTGTTTCGTAACTGTTCACTTGCCGTACTGAACTCCGGAAGCCTGACAGATAATAGTAAAGAACTACTGTCCCGCTTCGAAAGCTTTGATATCAACGTGCTGCGCCGTGAGCGTGGCGTGAAACTTGAAGTGATTAACCCGCCAGAAGACGCCTTTGTCGACGGGCGCATTATTCGCTCACTTCAGGCCAACCTGTTTGCCGTGCTGCGTGACATCCTGTTTGTTAACGGGCAGATCCACAACGCGGGCCGTTTCCAGCATCTCGATCTGGAAAGCTCTGTCCATATCACCAACCTGGTGTTCTCAATTTTGCGAAACGCTCGTGCCCTGCACGTCGGCGAAGCACCGAACATGGTCGTTTGCTGGGGTGGTCACTCCATTAACGAAACCGAATATCTTTATGCCCGTCGGGTGGGAACGCAACTCGGCCTGCGTGAACTGAATATCTGTACGGGCTGTGGCCCAGGAGCAATGGAAGCGCCAATGAAAGGTGCCGCGGTTGGGCATGCGCAACAGCGTTACAAAGAGGGGCGGTTTATCGGTATGACCGAACCGTCAATCATCGCTGCTGAGCCACCTAACCCGCTGGTTAATGAGCTGATTATCATGCCGGATATCGAGAAACGTCTTGAGGCGTTTGTCCGTATCGCCCACGGCATAATCATCTTCCCGGGCGGCGTGGGGACAGCGGAAGAGTTGCTTTATCTGCTGGGCATTTTGATGAACCCGGTCAACAAAGATCAGGTTCTGCCATTGATCCTGACCGGACCAAAAGAGAGCGCCGACTACTTCCGTGTACTGGACGAGTTCATCGTGCATACGCTGGGGGAATCCGCACGTCGTCACTATCGCATCATCATTGATGATGCAGCAGAAGTGGCTCGTCAGATGAAAAAAGCGATGCCGCTGGTGAAAGAGAATCGTCGTGATACCGGCGATGCTTACAGCTTCAACTGGTCAATTCGTATTGCTCCGGACCTGCAGATCCCATTCGAACCTACGCACGAGAATATGGCGAACCTGAAACTCTACCCGGATCAACCGGTGGAAGTGCTGGCAGCCGATCTGCGTCGTGCCTTCTCCGGGATTGTGGCGGGGAACGTGAAAGAGATGGGCATCCGCGCAATTGAGCAATATGGTCCGTACAAAATTCACGGTGACCGGGAGATGATGCGTCGTATGGATGACATGCTGCAAGGCTTTGTCGCCCAACACCGCATGAAGCTTCCAGGCTCAGCCTACATTCCTTGCTACGAAATCTGCACTTAACGCCTAGCGTCTACTCTTAAAAGCCGGGTCGTCGTACAACGCGTCCCGGCTTTTTTATTACCGAAATAATTCATAGAGATCGCTTATGTCTTTTACAAATCACACCTTAACGCAAACGATTACCTTGATTTTACAACCGTAAATTATCAGCCTTAATCTAACTTACCTGCCATAAAATCCTATAAACCCATTTCTTTACAGCGTAAGACTCGTATATCACGGGCCTCTCTTTCAGCCTGCATGTTGTTGGTGGTAGCCTTCGCGCCCGTAAATTCTATTTGATGTTTTTTTAACAGATAAATGGTCTAAAGATGCCCACATCATAAGTGGATTATTGCATTTGAGATCACGATCACTGATAGATTCATAACGAGAATGTATCTTTCCGCCCGCCAATAGTTACGGGTGAAAATTATTAAAAAACCGTCACTGAACGAATTTCATATTACCGTCAGGCACTTTTTCATCGGATTTGACTTAAAACCTGACAATTCGCTTCCTCCAGGAGATACAGATGGAAACCACTCAAACCAGCACCGTTGCTTCGATTGAATCCCGAAGTGGTTGGCGCAAAACGGATACCATGTGGATGCTTGGCCTTTACGGCACAGCAATCGGCGCTGGTGTACTGTTCCTTCCTATCAACGCAGGCGTCGGCGGTCTGATCCCGCTGATCATCATGGCCATCATTGCTTTCCCGATGACCTTCTTTGCACACCGCGGTCTGACCCGCTTCGTGCTGTCCGGTAAAAACCCGGGCGAAGACATCACTGAAGTTGTTGAAGAGCACTTCGGTATTGGCGCAGGTAAATTAATTACTCTGCTCTACTTCTTCGCGATTTACCCAATTCTGCTGGTCTACAGCGTGGCGATCACCAACACCGTAGAAAGCTTCATGACGCACCAGTTGCACATGACGCCGCCTCCGCGTGCAATTCTGTCTCTGATCCTGATCGTAGGCATGATGACTATCGTGCGCTTCGGTGAGCAGATGATTGTTAAAGCAATGAGCGTACTGGTCTTCCCGTTCGTGATTGCTCTGATGGTACTGGCCTGCTACCTGATCCCACAGTGGAACGGTGCAGCACTGGAAACCCTGTCCCTGAGCAGCGCATCTGCGACCGGTAACGGCCTGCTGATGACCCTGTGGCTGGCGATTCCGGTGATGGTCTTCTCCTTCAACCACTCCCCAATCATCTCCTCCTTCGCAGTAGCGAAGCGTGAAGAGTACGGCAACGGTGCAGAGAAGAAATGCTCCAGCATCCTGGCACGTGCGCACATCATGATGGTACTGACCGTGATGTTCTTCGTCTTCAGCTGCGTACTGAGCCTCTCCCCGGCGGATCTGGCGGCAGCGAAAGAGCAGAACATCTCTATTCTGTCTTACCTGGCGAACCACTTTAACGCACCAGTCATTGCGTGGATGGCACCTATCATCGCGATTATCGCCATCACCAAATCCTTCCTCGGCCACTACCTGGGCGCACGTGAAGGCTTCAACGGTATGGTGATCAAATCTCTGCGCGGTAAAGGCAAGAGCATTGAAATCAGCAAGCTGAACAAAATCACAGCTCTGTTCATGCTGATCACCACCTGGGCAGTTGCGACTCTGAACCCAAGCATCCTGGGCATGATTGAAACCCTGGGTGGCCCGGTTATCGCGATGATTCTGTTCCTGATGCCGATGTACGCGATTCAGAAAGTGCCTGCGATGCGTAAATACAGCGGCCACATCAGCAACGTCTTCGTTGTTGTGATGGGTCTGATTGCCATCTCCGCGATTTTCTTCTCACTGTTCAGCTAATACCTCCTGCGCCGTCCTCGGGCGGCGCATTCTTCCTCTCTGACTGAAAGCAATGGACGCATCATGATTAGCGTATTCGATATTTTCAAAATCGGTATTGGTCCTTCCAGCTCTCACACCGTCGGACCAATGAAAGCCGGTAAGCAGTTCACGGATGACTTGATTGCACGCGGCATCCTGCACGACGTAACCCGCGTGGTTGTTGATGTTTACGGTTCTCTTTCCCTGACCGGGAAAGGCCACCATACCGATATCGCCATTATTATGGGCCTGGCGGGAAACCTGCCGGATACCGTTGATATTGACGCGATCCCTGGCTTCATCCAGGACGTTAATACCCACGGTCGCCTGCTGCTGGCAAATGGCGAACATGAAGTGGAATTCCCGGTTGATCGCTGCATGAATTTCCATGCTGACAACCTGTCGCTGCACGAAAACGGTATGCGTATCACTGCGCTGGCCGGCGACAAAGCGGTATACAGCCAGACTTACTACTCTATCGGCGGCGGTTTTATCGTCGACGAAGACCACTTTGGTCAAACCAGTAACTCTTCGGTCGATGTGCCTTATCCGTACAAAACTGCGGCGGACCTTCAGCGTCACTGCCAGGAGACAGGACTTTCCCTCTCCGGCCTGATGATGAAAAACGAGTTGGCGCTTCACAGCAAAGCGGAGCTGGAACAGCACTTTGCTAACGTCTGGGAAGTGATGCGCGGCGGTATTGAGCGCGGGATCACCACCGAAGGCGTTCTGCCTGGCAAGCTTCGCGTGCCACGTCGTGCAGCAGCGCTGCGCCGTATGTTGGTCAGCACCGACAAAACGACAACAGACCCAATGGCAGTAGTGGACTGGATCAACATGTTCGCGCTGGCAGTAAACGAGGAGAACGCCGCAGGTGGCCGCGTGGTCACTGCGCCGACCAACGGTGCCTGCGGTATCGTTCCGGCCGTGCTGGCGTACTACGACAAGTTTATCCGCGAAGTGAACGCTAACTCTCTGGCGCGCTACCTGCTGGTCGCCAGTGCGATTGGTTCCCTGTATAAGATGAACGCGTCCATTTCTGGTGCGGAAGTTGGCTGTCAGGGTGAAGTCGGTGTGGCTTGCTCTATGGCGGCGGCGGGTCTGGCTGAGCTGTTGGGTGCAAGCCCGACGCAGGTGTGCATTGCCGCAGAAATCGGCATGGAACATAACCTGGGGCTGACCTGTGACCCGGTTGCCGGACAGGTACAGGTGCCGTGTATCGAACGTAACGCGATCGCTTCCGTGAAAGCGGTGAACGCAGCACGTATGGCCCTGCGTCGTACCAGCGAACCGCGCGTCTGTCTCGATAAAGTTATCGAAACCATGTACGAAACCGGGAAAGATATGAACGCCAAATACCGCGAAACCTCTCGCGGCGGTCTGGCGATGAAGATCGTTACCTGCGATTAAGCCTCTCAGGAAGCCTCGTTTTGCGAGGCTTCTTCCTGTTTCCCCTCACACTATTCGTTTCATCCTGCCGACAGTGTTACCCTTTACCCATCAGATTTAAGGGAGAATCTCTGTGGCTGTTCATTTGCTTATTGTCGACGCACTCAACCTGATTCGCCGGATCCATGCGGTACAAGGCACACCCTGTAAAGACACTTGCCTGCATGCACTGGAGCAACTTATCCGCCATAGCGAACCGACTCATGTTGTGGCTGTGTTTGACGACGAAGCGCGTAACACTGGCTGGCGTCACCAGCGCCTTCCTGATTACAAGGCCGGACGCGCCCCAATGCCGGACGACCTGCACGCCGAGATGCCCACCATTCGTGCCGCCTTTGAACAGCGCGGTGTCCCTTGTTGGGGCGCGCATGGCAATGAAGCTGACGATCTGGCGGCAACACTTGCGGTTAAAGTTGCCAGCGCCGGGCATCAGGCGACGATTGTTTCAACCGATAAAGGCTACTGCCAGCTGCTCTCGCCTACGATCCGCATCCGTGACTACTTCCAGAAACGCTGGCTTGATGCCCCTTTCATTGCCAGTGAGTTTGGCGTCTCGCCTGAACAGCTACCAGATTACTGGGGGCTGGCGGGGATCAGCAGCTCGAAGGTTCCGGGCGTCGCGGGTATAGGGCCAAAAAGTGCCGCTCAGTTGCTGACGGATTTTCAGAATCTGGAAGGGATTTACACCAGGCTGGATGAGGTGCCGGAAAAATGGCGCAAGAAGCTTGAAGCACATAAAGAGATGGCCTTTATCTGCCGTGATGTAGCGACGTTACAAACGAGTTTACAGCTGGACGGGAATTTGCAGCAGTTAAGGCTGGAACGTTAAAACATTTCGCGATTTGTCGGCCCGGTAAGCACAGCGCCACCGGGCAAAACAAAGCACGCACTATCGCTCGTCGCGACGTCCACCAACAGCGGCCCACCAGCGACGAATATGCACCGTCACCTCTTCGCGGTCGTGATACAGCTGACGCGCCTGGATCTCCACGTTAATGCCATGCTCATCCAGTTGCTGCTGAATATAAGCCAGATTCTGCGACACTTCTTCGTAGCGCTTTTTCATTGGCAACTTGAGGTTGAAGATCGTCTCACGACACCAGCCGTTCACCAGCCAGGAAGCCATCAGCGCGGCCACTTTTGCCGGTTTCTCAACCATATCGCACACCATCCAGGAGATGTTGTTACGGTTCGGACGATAACGGAAACCATCTTCACGCAGCCAGGTAACCTGCCCGGTATCCATCAGGCTTTGTGCCATCGGGCCGTTATCAACAGATGAAACCCACATGTTGCGTTTCACCAGTTGGTAGGTCCAGCCGCCCGGGCACGCACCAAGATCGACGGCGTACATGCCGTTTGCCAGACGCTCGTCCCACTCATCCGCAGGGATAAAGACGTGGAAGGCTTCTTCCAGCTTCAGCGTTGAACGGCTCGGTGCATCGGCCGGGAAGCGTAAACGCGGGATGCCCATAAAGAAGGGAGAGTTGTTAGTGGTGTATGAATACCCCGTATAGCAGCAGCCCGGTGCGATAAAGAAGATATGCACCACCGGACGTTTAGGCGTTTCATAGTTCGTCAGAATCCCCGCATCACGCAGTGCCGCACGCAGCGGTACGGTAAATTTGCGGCAGAACTTCATCAGCTCTTTGCTTTCATTGGTATCCGCCACTTCAACGCGCAGATCCCCGCCCTTCTCGACCACGCCCTGCAGCATGCCGACAATGGGCGTGATGCGATCTTCCGGCGGAAGATCCTTCAGCAACTCACCCGCGACAAACATCTGGCGGGCAAAGATCAATGAGCTGAAAGGGAGTTCACGCGCCAGCTTATCCGCGTCTTCAGGCTGATAGCATTCAAATACCACATAGCCTGCATTCTCTTTAACGCGCGCAAAGCCGAAGACCTCGCGTTTCGCCGCTTTATCGGTAATTTCCGCGGCGCACTCTTTCTCAAACCCCGGGCGACAATATAAAACAACCTTATTCATGAACAACGCCCTTGCGTTTCAGACGGATAGCTCCGATAAACATTAATACCCAACCCGCCAGGAAGCTGACGCCACCGACAGGTGTAACAAACGCCCACAGGCGCAAATGCGAAAGTGCCAGACAGTAGAGACTGCCACTGAAAAGCACGGTGCCCAACGCCATAAAGACGCTGCTCCAGTAAAACCAGATACTGATACGGCGCTGCATCGCCACCGCCAGCCCAAAAATAGCCAGTGTGTGGAATGCCTGATATTCAAGGCCGGTCTGGATCCAGCCCATCTCTATTGCGCCCAAAGACTTGCTTAATACATGTGCGCCAAAAGCGCCCAGTGCAACAAAAATAAAGCCACTCACCGCGGCAAAAATCAGCATGAATCGGCTGGTCATGTTTAAGTCCTGAATTGATGCGTGCCCGGCACACAAACGTTATTGTTCATACCTGAAGCGGAATTTTTCTTGCTCGCTTGCCGCTTTCGCCAGTATCCACTGCCGGAAAGCGGCTATTTTACCCAGTTCTGCCTGACTGTCATGACAAACCAGATAAAACGCATTCTTGCTGACCAGAACATCATTAAAAGGGCAAACCAGGCGGCCTGCCTCAATTTCGGACTGCGCCATAACGTTGTTCGCCAACGCTACGCCCTGCCCGTGAATAGCAGCCTGTAACACCATCGCACTGTGGCTAAAAATGGGTCCCTGCTGCACGTTTATATGAGTAAGACCTAATTGACGGGTATAAGTTTGCCAGTCACGGCGTGACGCATCATGTAAAAGTGTATGTTGCGCCAGGTCAGCAGGTGTTTTCAGTGCCTTTTCGCCCGTTAATAGCAGAGGCGAACAGACCGGCAGGAGATATTCTGCGTATAATTTCTCGACACGCAAGCCCGGCCAGTTACCGCGACCATAAAAAATGGCGACATCTACGTCATCTGCCAGCTTGTCTTCCTGACGATCCACCGCCTGGATTCGAACGTCGATCCCCGGATAAGCTGAGTTAAAGCTTGAGAGTCTTGGCACCAGCCATTGAATGGCAAAACTGGGCAATAAACTAACAGTCAGAGCACCTTTTGCACTTCGGGCCTGCAGCTTACGCGTGGCCTCCGTGAGCTGGGAAAAAATCTCTTTAATATCCTGAAAATAGCTCTGCCCCTCTTCGGTCAACAGCAACGAACGGTTGCGTCGACGAAACAGCTTAAGGCCCAGAAAATCCTCCAGGGACTTGATTTGGTGACTTACTGCGGCCTGTGTCACAAAAAGCTCATCTGCTGCACGGGTAAAGCTCAGGTGACGTGCTGCTGCATCAAAAACACGTAATGCATTAAGGGGTGGCAATCGCTTCGACATGGTTATCTGGCTTAGATGTTAACGGATTTTAACAAACAGGAAACAACGTTTAACCTATTAGTTTTTTTTATCTGAGACATTATAATTTGTCCGTTGAGGAACTACCAGCAAATACCTATAGTGGCGGCACTTCCTGAGCCGGAACGAAGAGCTTTTTTTGGAATGCGTGTTCTGAAGGGCTTTTGGCTTACGGTTGTGATGTTGTGTTGTTGTGTTTGCAATTGGTCTGCGATTCAGACCACGGTAGCAACGCTACCAATTTTTCACTTCCTGTACATTTACCCTGTCTGTCCATAGTGATTAATGTAGCACCGCCAATTTGCGGTGCTTTTTTTTCGCCTGCGATCTTAGTGCTGAATCTCAACCATCTCTTTAACATCGCTTCGGTTGATCTGCTGCTTGTTCCCGTTGGCATCTTTGTATGAAATCATCCCGGTATCATTATCAGTTGACGGTTTCCCTTCCGAAACGATGGAGCGACCATCATTGGTATGCATCACGTAGTTGTTACCGGAACAGGCGCTCAGAGCAAGGGTAAACACACAGGCCGAAATGATTGCAGCTGTCTTTTTCATGATTCTTCTCCTTTAGCAATTAATGCTACTCAAACCTCGATTTAAAACAGGCTTAAACATTCGCCTAACACTATTTAGCATAACCTGCTTTTTCAGGGGCATCAGGATAAGCAGACGAATCTGATAGATATCAACCTCCTTGCCCTGCCGCTGAAATTGCGCGACGATCTTGCTATTGAAATGAGGAATCCCATGAACGCTTTCAGTCCCGCACATTTTCGCGAACAGTTTCCGGCGCTGGCTGATGCCGGTATTTATCTTGATAGCGCTGCCACCACCCTGAAGCCACAGGCGGTTATTGAAGCGACGCAGCAGTTTTACAGCATGAGTGCCGGTAACGTGCATCGCAGTCAGTTTGCGCAAGCACAGCGCTTAACCGCGCGCTATGAAGCTGCACGCGATCAGGTCGCACGTTTGATCAATGCCGAAAGCGGGAAAAACATCGTCTGGACGCGGGGCACTACCGAAGCCATCAATATGGTGGCCCAGTGCTACGCACGTCCGTTGCTCCAGCCCGGAGATGAGATCATCGTCAGTGAGGCAGAGCACCATGCCAACCTGGTACCGTGGTTGATGGTGGCCGAGCAAACGGGGGCCCGTATTGTGAAACTCCCACTGGGACCAGATCTCCTGCCCGACGTAGCTCATCTGCCTGAGTTGATTACCTCGCGCAGCCGCATTCTGGCACTCGGGCAGATGTCGAACGTCACGGGGGGATGTCCGGATCTGGCTCAGGCCATTCGCATCGCCCATGCCAGCGGCATGGTGGTGATGGTCGATGGCGCACAAGGGATCGTGCATTTCCCTGCTGATGTGCAAAAGCTGGATATTGATTTTTACGCTTTCTCTGCACACAAGCTGTACGGCCCAACCGGCATCGGCGCGTTGTACGGTAAGCCGGAACTGCTGGCGCAAATGACGCCGTGGCTCGGTGGCGGCAAAATGATTACCGAAGTGACCTTCGACGGCTTTAAAACCCAGGAGATTCCCTATCGCCTTGAAGCCGGTACGCCAAACGTTGCCGGCGTCATTGGCCTGAGTGCCGCTCTCGAATGGCTTGCTGAAACAGACACTGCTCAGGCTGAAAACTGGAGCCGCGGTCTGGCAACGCTGGCGGAGGAAGAACTCAAAAAGCGCCCGGGTTTCCGATCATTTCGTGTGCAAGACTCGAGCCTGCTCGCCTTCGATTTTGCAGGCGTTCATCATAGCGACATGGTGACGCTGCTGGCCGGGTATGGTATTGCCCTGCGTGCCGGACAGCATTGCGCCCAACCGCTTCTGGCGGCGCTGGGGGTAAGTGGCACGCTGCGTGCCTCGTTTGCGCCTTATAATACGCAAAGCGATGTTGATGCGCTGGTCGCCGCCGTCGACCGCGCCCTTGAAATACTGGTGGATTAATGACTAGCGCTGCTTTAGCCGGACATCCGTTTGGCACGGTGATCACAGAAGAGACCTTAAAACAGACCTTCGCCCCTCTCTCACAATGGGAAGATAAATATCGCCAGTTGATCCTTCTCGGTAAACAGTTACCGACCTTGTCTGACGAACTAAAAGCGCAGGCAAAAGAGATCGCTGGCTGCGAGAACCGCGTCTGGCTGGGCGTAAGCGTTGCTGGCGAGAAGCTGCATTTCTTTGGTGACAGCGAAGGGCGTATTGTACGCGGGCTGTTGGCGGTACTGTTAACCGCCATCGAGGGGAAAAGCGCGGCGGAGTTGCTGACTCGCTCGCCGCTGGCGCTGTTTGATGAGCTTGGGCTGCGGGCGCAGCTTAGCGCCTCACGCGGCCAGGGTCTGATCGCGCTCAGCGAAGCGGTGCAGGATGCGGCACGTCAGGCTCAGGCCTGACGTTCTGCCTTCGCCATCATCTTCTTCAGGGCGTGGGATACCGCCACAAAACCGAAGGACGCGGTCACCATGGTGGCCGCACCAAAGCCTGAGGCACAATCCATACGTTTTGGCCCTTCCGCCGTACTTTTCATCGCACAGACAGAACCATCAGCCTGCGGGTAGACCAGCGCTTCTGTAGAAAACACGCAGTCAACGCCAAGCTTACCTTTGCTGTTCTTCACCACATTGAAGTCGCTTTTCAGGCGTTCACGCAGCTTAGCGGCCAGCGGATCCTGAATGGTTTTCGCCAGATCGGCCACCTGGATCTGCGTGGGGTCGATTTGCCCTCCCGCGCCACCGGTGGTAACCAGAGGAACCTTGTATCGACGACAGTAAGCGATCAGCGCGGCTTTAGGGCGTACGCTGTCAATGGCATCAATCACATAGCTGTAGCCTCTATTCATATACTCCGCGACGTTGTCGGCTGTCACAAAGTCGTCAATTACCGTCACCCGGCATTCCGGGTTGATCAGACGAATTCGCTCCGCCATGACCTCAGATTTTGCCAGACCGACGTTATCACGCAGGGCATGGATTTGACGGTTGGTGTTGGTGACACAAACGTCATCCATATCAATCAGCGTGATTGCGCCAATACCGGTTCTTGCCAGCGCTTCTGCCGCCCAGGAACCGACACCACCAATACCCACGACGCAGACATGCGCATCCGCAAACAGCTGCAGGGCTTTTTCACCATAGAGACGTGCCGTACCGCCAAAACGCTGACGCCAGGCATCGCTGATTACCACTGACATAAAACCTCAGATGTAAAAAGGGTGAGGTTTCTCCTCACCCTGAACATGAATCCGTATTGCACTCAGAATACCACAATCAACCGCTGAATACGTTTCCGGTGCCAGATGCTGCTTTGAGCACCCATACGCGTCCGTAGTGGTTATACCAGCCGGCACGGTGTCCTGCATCCGGACCAATCCCCTGATAGATATCGAAGTGCTGGCCTTTAATCGCCCCACCCACATCCAGTGCCACCATCAGACGTAGCTCATACTGACCGTTAAATTTGCCATTATTATCCAGCAGAGGCACCTCCGCGAGTAGCGTAGTGCCAGCAGGAATAATTGAACGATCCGATGCCACCGACGCACGACCAATCAGCGGTACAGCGCTCGCCCCTTTCACCGGAGCAAAGTTTTGCGGTTTAAAGAAGACAAACGACGGGTTCTGTTCCAGCAGCTCGCGCACCTCGGCTTCGCTGTGTTTTTCGCCCCACTCGCGGATCGCCTGCATCGACATATCTTCTTTCTTCACTTCACCGCGATCGATCAGCACCTTACCAATACTGCGATAAGCATGGCCGTTCTTACCGGAATAGCTGAAGAAGTTAAGCGGCGAACCATCACCGAAATCAATATAACCGCTGCCCTGAACATCCATGATGAAGTTATCCATCAGTGAATTGCTGTAAGCCAGGACGTAGTTTTCACTCAACGCACCAGAGTAGATTTCCGCACGGGACGGCAAGCGGCCGCGTTTTGGCGGCATACGATAAATTGGATACTGGAATTCGCCCTGGCGAGAGTGCCGCGCCTGAATCACTGGCGTGTAATACCCCGTGAACTGGACGTTCCCGTAGTTATCCGCCCCTTCCATCTGCCAGGCATCAATACCAAACTGGCGCATATTGCGCGTATCACCACCCGCGCGCAGCCACTCCTGTACTGCGCTGTAAACGTTGTTTTGTGAGCCATACAGGCGCGGTGACGCATTGCGGATCTGATAGACCTGCTCGGAGAAATCTCCGGCGTTAATCGGTGCGCCAACAGCATCAGGCTGGTTAACTAAGGAGAAAGGCTGGGATAATTTCCCGTCTTTATACTGTTGACCGCGATCGGTCGGTTTAGAAGAGCAGGCTGCAAGAATGGCTACCATTGCACCCGTCATCAGATACTTCGCCCAACGTCCTTTCATTATATCTCGTCTTTAAGTTGCCCATTTCCGCGTGATGAAGATAACAAACCGCCAGGGCTAATGAAATGCGATCGCATGCCCTTTGGCAAATTCTGAGCAAAAAATAGTCCAAATGTCGCAGCGCCGTTCAATTTACATACAAAGTTAATGATTTATGTGAAAAAGGGGTTGCATCACAAACCTATCCGAGTATAGTGCGCATCCACGGACGCGGGGTGGAGCAGCCTGGTAGCTCGTCGGGCTCATAACCCGAAGGTCGTCGGTTCAAATCCGGCCCCCGC
>NZ_JAWUEI010000010.1:0-170350 GCF_036663495.1 Enterobacter sp. 342 | reverse complement strand
GAGTCCGGTACAATACCGAACTCAGGCCATGTCAGCCGCCAGTTAAGAAAGTGTCCAATATATGGGGTTCACTTCATTCGGGCGGCTTTTTTCATGGCGAAATCTGGAGACTGGCACGCAAAAGTGGTATAACAAATCATCCGCCGTACCCTGCCTGGAGCGCATATGGAAATCACCGAACCACGTCGTTTATATCAGCAACTTGCTGCCGAGCTGAAAGATCGTATCGAGCAAGGTGTCTATCTTGTCGGTGATAAACTCCCCGCCGAGCGCTTCATCGCTGATGAAAAAAGCGTGAGCCGTACCGTTGTCCGCGAAGCGATTATCATGCTGGAAGTGGAAGGGTATGTTGAAGTGCGCAAAGGTTCCGGTATTCATGTGATTTCGAATCAGCCGAAACACTCTCCGGTCGCAGATGAAAGTCTGGAATTCGCCAGCTATGGTCCTTTTGAGCTGCTCCAGGCTCGCCAGCTGATCGAAAGCAATATTGCGGAATTCGCCGCAACGCAGGTGACCAAGCAGGACATCATGAAATTGATGGAAATCCAGGAGAATGCCCGTAAGGAAAAATGTTTCCGGGATTCAGAGTGGGATCTGCAATTCCACGTTCAGGTCGCCCTGGCAACTCAAAATACGGCGCTGGCGGCAATCGTTGAGAAAATGTGGACTCAGCGTGTTCACAACCCGTACTGGAAGAAACTTCACGACCATATCGATTCCCGTACTGTCGACAACTGGTGTGACGATCACGATCAAATCCTTAAGGCGCTGATTCGTAAAGATCCTCATGCCGCTAAACTGGCGATGTGGCAGCACCTGGAAAATACGAAGCTGATGCTGTTCAATGAAACCAGCGACGACTTTGAATTTAACGCTGACCGCTATCTTTTTGCCGATAATCCCGTCGTTCATCTCGATACGGCATCCAGTGCCGCAAAATAGATCACCTTTTCGCTGGCAGGCGCTTCGTTGCGCCTTCCGGCTTACGTGGGTAAGCAAAACATATATAGTGTCAGCCTTTGTAAATCCCCTCGCTCACTTCCTGGGCTTACGCCAAAATCATCCCACCCCGCAAATTCTGTGACGCAGACCGTTGGGCTTTGTTACAATTGGATTCAATTCCTTATTTTGTAAGTTAGTGCTTGCTAACCAGCCAATTAACAGGGAACAGTGTTGGCCACACCGCAATGTGTCCGCGAGCGACCATAATGAAATCACTACAATGTCGCCGTGCTGTTTGTCCCGGATAACAGGCGTGACGTTAACCGATTTCCAGGAACACTGAATGGAACTTTTGACCCAACTACTGCATGCCCTCTGGGCGCAGGATTTTGAAACGCTGGCCAACCCTTCCATGATTGGCATGCTCTATTTTGTCTTGTTTATGATCCTGTTCCTTGAGAACGGTTTGCTGCCTGCCGCCTTTTTACCCGGTGACAGCTTGCTGGTGCTTGTCGGCGTACTGTGCGCCAAAGGGGCAATGGCGTTTCCACAAACCATTTTTCTTCTGACCGTCGCCGCAAGCCTCGGCTGTTGGGTGAGCTATATCCAGGGACGATGGCTGGGCAATACCCGGCTCGTGCAGAACTGGCTCTCTCATCTTCCTGCCCATTATCACCAGCGGGCGCACCACCTTTTCCATAAGCACGGGCTCTCCGCGTTGCTGATTGGCCGCTTTATCGCCTTTGTACGCACCCTGTTGCCAACCATTGCGGGTCTGTCCGGATTGAGCAGCACACGCTTCCAGTTCTTTAACTGGATGAGTGGCTTGTTATGGGTGCTGATCCTGACAACGCTGGGCTATGCGCTGGGTAAAACCCCTGTCTTCATGAAGTATGAAGATCAGCTGATGTCGTGCCTGATGCTGCTGCCCGTTGTTCTGCTGGTCTTCGGTCTGATTGGTTCACTGGTTGTCCTGTGGAAGAAAAAATACGGAGCCAGGAGCTAACAATGGTTATCTCCCTGCGTCGTTGTGCGTACGCCCTGATCGCCCTGGTGCTTGTTAGTGCCATGCTTCTGGTCTGGAGCGCGCTTTCGCATCAGGAGTCTACGCTGGCCATTCGTCCGGTTACTCAGGGTGCCAGCGTGCCAGATGGTTTTTCTGTCTGGCATCATCTGGATGCGAACGGGATCCGCTTTAAGAGCATCACCCCGAAGGATGATGTTTTACTGATCACGTTTGATTCCCGTGCGCAAAGCGCCGCCGCGAAAGTGGTTCTCGACCGAACGCTGCCGCAAGGATATATCATTGCCCAGCAGGAAGATGACAGCCAGCCTACAGCCTGGTTGTCATTGATTCGTGATACGTCGCATCGGCTTGGATAATTTCCAGGATTCCGAATCTTTTCACTCACTTTGGTGAATCCCCCGTTTACTTACTATGCTTAAGTACGCGGAGCACCCCTCAAATGTACTCCGCATAACTTTGGATAGCGGCTTACGCCGTAACACAATGGAAGGTTTCGATAATGAAATTCCGCATTACTCTTGCTCTGGCACTTTTTTCTTTAAGCACAGCGTCCTTCGCAACCTCTCTCTGTCAGGAGAAAGAACAGGATATTCAGCGTGAGATCGGTTATGCCGAAAAGCATAATAATCAGCACCGTGTTGAGGGTCTTAAAAAAGCACTGAGCGAAGTGAAAGCGAACTGTTCAGACAGCAAGCTTCGTGCTGACCACCAGAAAAAAATCGCTGAACAGAAGGACGAGATAGCCGAGCGCCGTCGCGACCTGCAGGAAGCGAAAGAGAAAGGGGATGCGGAAAAAATTGCTAAGCGCGAGAAGAAGTTGAAAGAAGCGCAGGATGACCTGAAAGCGCTGGAAGCTCGCGATTATTGAGTTAACGGAAATCTCAACAGGAGAAAATCATGTCAAAAGATACGACGTCTGAAAATCTGCGCGCTGAACTGAAATCCCTGGCTGACACTCTGGAAGAGGTGCTGAACTCCTCCGCCGATAAATCTAAGGAAGAAGTCAGCAAACTGCGTAGCAAAGCGGAACAAGCGCTGAAAGAGAGTCGCCACCGTCTGGGTGAAACGGGTGATGCGCTGGCGAAGCAAACCCGCGAAGCCGCTGCACGTGCTGATGAATATGTTCGGGATAATCCCTGGACGGGCGTAGGTATTGGTGCCGCGGTAGGTGTAGTACTGGGTGTCCTGCTCACGCGTCGTTGATTATGGAAGATCCTCGTCACGCACAAGGGCCTGCTAAAAACGTCCTCGGCATCGGCCAGCGTATTTTAACTACGCTGGTCGGCATCGCCGAAACCCGTATCCGGCTAGCCGTCGTTGAGCTGGAAGAGGAAAAAGCGAACCTCTTCCAGATACTGCTGATGCTCGGGCTGACCATGCTCTTCGCCGCGTTCGGTCTGATGAGCCTGATGGTACTCATCATCTGGGCCATTGACCCGCAGTATCGTCTAAACGCGATGATTGCCACCACCGTCGTCCTGCTGCTGGCAGCGTTGATTGGCGGTATATGGACACTGCGTAAAGCACGTAAATCCACTTTCCTGCGCCACACGCGCCAGGAACTGGCTAACGATCGCGCCCTGCTGGAGGATGACAAGCCGTGAGCGACAAAGCCGAACGCCAGAAACGTAAAGCGTTTCTGTTAAGCCAGATCCAGCAGCAGAGGCTGGATCTGTCAGCCAGCCGCCGCGACTGGATCGAGGCGACGCGTCCGCTCGATCGTGGCTGGAATACCTTCCTGAACGTTCGTTCCTGGGCGCTGGTCGGCACCAGCATTATGGCTATCTGGGGCGTTCGTCACCCAAGTAAGCTTATTCGCTGGACGCGTCGGGGCTTTGGAGTCTGGAGCGCCTGGCGTCTGGTGAAAGCAACACTGCGCCAGCAGCAGCTGCGGTAGCCTTCTCGCCGGGTGGCGCTGCGCCACCCGGCAAAATCCCCCCTTCCTCAATATCTTTGAAAAAGATTGACAGTTTTCCTTGCTAACAATTGTCATTCGTCACGTTTATGATTCTCTCCATCGACAGCAAGAACGCGGTATCTACCCGGAATTGCAGACAAATAAAGTTCAGCCGCTAATGTGGTTTCCTGGAGAGTAAAATGAAAAAATTAGAAGATGTTGGTGTACTGGTCGCGCGTATTCTGATGCCAATTCTGTTCATCGTTGCAGGTTGGGGCAAAATCACCGGTTATGCGGGTACCCAGCAGTATATGGAAGCCATGGGCGTGCCGGGGTTCCTGCTGCCACTGACCATCCTGCTTGAGTTCGGCGGCGGTCTGGCAGTTCTGTTCGGCTTCCTGACCCGTACCACAGCACTGTTTACCGCTGGCTTTACCGTACTGACGGCGTTCCTCTTCCACAGCAACTTTGCTGAAGGCGTGAACTCCCTGATGTTCATGAAAAACCTGACTATTGCTGGTGGTTTCCTGCTGCTGGCCATCACTGGCCCAGGCGCATACAGCATCGACCGTGTTCTGAACAAGAAATGGTAAGCACACGCTATACTGAATGAACACAAGCGAGGGGATATCTCCTCGCTTTTGCTATCTGACGGAGGAGAAAAAAATGGGACAACTCGTAGACGGCATCTGGCAGGATGTCTGGTATGACACCAAATCTACCGGAGGCCGCTTCAAGCGCTCAGTTTCCGCCTTCCGTAACTGGCTGACTGCCGATGGTGCTCCAGGCCCGAGCGGCGAAGGCGGGTTTGCGGCCGAGAAAGACCGTTACCATCTTTATGTTTCACTCGCTTGTCCGTGGGCGCACCGCACGCTGATTGTACGCAAGCTCAAAGGTCTTGAGTCCTTAATTCCCGTTTCGGTGGTGAACCCGCTGATGCTGGAAAATGGCTGGACGTTTGACGCCGATTTCCCTGCAGCAACGGGAGACGATCTCTATCACCACGATTTCCTGTACCAACTGTATCTGCGTGCCGATCCGCACTACACCGGGCGCGTTACCGTTCCGGTATTGTGGGACAAGAAAAACCAGACAATCGTCAGCAACGAGTCTGCGGAGATTATCCGCATGTTCAACACCGCGTTTGATGCCCATGGCGCTCGCGCCGGAGATTATTATCCGGTTGAACTGCGCGATAAGATTGATGAGCTGAACAGCTGGATTTACGACAACGTCAATAACGGTGTCTACAAGGCCGGTTTTGCCACCAGCCAGGAGGCGTATGACGAAGCGGTCGGGAAAGTGTTTGAATCGCTGGCGCGTCTGGAACAGCTCCTCGGTCAGCATCGCTATCTGACAGGCAACCGACTGACGGAAGCAGATATTCGTTTGTGGACCACGCTGGTGCGCTTTGATCCGGTGTATGTCACCCACTTTAAATGCGACAAGCACCGCATCAGTGACTACCTGAACCTGTATGGTTTTCTGCGTGACATCTACCAGACACCAGGTATTGCCGAAACGGTCGATTTTGACCACATTCGCACCCACTACTACCGCAGCCATAAGACCATCAACCCAACGGGCATTATCTCCATTGGCCCGTGGCAGGATCTGAATGAGCCGCACGGTCGTGACGTCCGTTTCCGCTAAATATTAAGGGTATCAATAGATGCCCTTTTTTAATTCACAATCTCCATCTATCCTTATCTCGATCGCTTAGAAAACAAGTGATTGACCGATTACAGAGGCAGGGAAAAATGGACTGGTATTTAAAAGTACTGCGTAACTACATTGGATTTGGTGGCCGTGCGCGCCGTAAAGAGTACTGGATGTTCGTTCTGGTGAACTTCATTTTCATCCTGGTGCTGGGTATTGTGGATAAAATTCTGGGCTGGGAGCGGGCGAGCGGGGAAGGTGTTCTCACATCCATTTACGGCATATTTATTCTGCTGCCCTCCTGGGCCGTACAGTTCCGCCGACTACATGACACCGATCGTTCAGCATGGTGGCTATTGCTGCTGTTGATCCCGGTTGTGGGCTGGATTGTCATCTTGATCTTCAACTGTCAGAGCGGCACGCCAGGCGAAAACCGCTTTGGTGCCGACCCTAAACTCAATGCCTGATTCATTGCCCGGTGGCGCTTGCGCTTACCGGGCCTACAGTTCTATTTATTATAATGAGCGAAAAGCTTCGGGATTTCGCGTAAACACCATGATTTGGCTTCGCCCATACTGTCGCGACGCCACGCCATAATGATATCCACCTCGTGGCTATATTCCGGGCTGACAACGCGCAGCCGCCCTTCTGCAATGTCTTTTTCGACAAACGAGTACGGCATGGTCGCCACGCCCAGGCCAGCCAGCAACGCCTGCCGTTTATCTTCCAGTGAAGTCACCGTCAAACGAGGTTGTTTATCCAGCAGTTGCACCGTTAGCACCGGACGTTCACGTGCGGTATCCGCTACCGCCACGCCGCGATACTTCACACGCGTCACTTCAGAGAGCGGCTCAGGCTCCTGATGGATTGGGTGATTGGGTGCAGCGACATAGACGTTCATCACGCTATAGAGCTTGCGGGAGTTGATTTCCGACGAGGAACGGAAGTGCATGTCCGGGGCAATAACGATATCCGCCCTACCCGTCTCCAGACGCTCCCATGCACCAGCCAGTACCTCAGTAATGATCGACAGCTGGGTGTTCGCCTTATCTGCGAGGCGGTCTACAAGCGGAAACAGTGCTTCGGTGGGTACCAGTGCTTCGGTAACCAGTGTCAGATGGGTTTCCCAGCCTCGTGCCAGTGCTTCGGCATCCGTCGTCAGCTTGTCCGCCGCCTCCAGCAGGACACGACCACGCTCCAGCAGCATCCGCCCAACGTTGGTGAATTTTGTTCGATGACCGGAGCGGTCAAACAGCACCACGTCCAGCTCTTCCTCCAGCTTCTGCATGGTGTAGCTCAGCGCAGATGGAACGCGCCCCAGTTCATCTGCCGCCGCCGCAAAACTGCCACGTCGGTCAATTGCGTCCATGACGCGAAGCGCCTCAAGCGTCAATGCTCTCTCTTTAGCCATCTCGTTCTCATTCAGGAAATTTGAACATACCCGGCAGAATATCTGGCTAACAATGAAGCGTCCATACCTTTACCATTGTTTTAGTGTAAAGAGAGGTCAAGTTTATGATTACGACAAGAACAGCTAAACAATGCGGACAAGCCGATTTCGGTTGGCTGCAGGCCCGCTACACCTTTTCCTTTGGACACTACTTTGACCCGAAACTCCTCGGTTACGCTTCATTGCGCGTGTTAAATCAGGAAGTGCTCGCCCCGGGCAGCGCCTTCCAGCCGCGAACGTACCCGAAAGTCGATATCCTGAACCTGATCCTGGAAGGCGAGGCAGAATACCGCGATAGCGAGGGCAATCATGTCCAGGCAAAGGCTGGCGAAGCGTTGTTGATTTCCACACAGCCAGGCATCAGCTACAGCGAGCATAACCTCAGCAAAGAGAAGACGCTGACCCGTATGCAACTTTGGCTCGATGCCTGTCCGGAGCGAGAAAATCCACCGGTACAGAAGGTAGACCTGACGGGCGATAAGCAGCAGTTGATTGCCTCCCCGGACGGTAGTAAAGGCAGTCTGCAACTGCGCCAGCAGGTATGGCTGCATCACATTGAACTGAAGAAAGGCGAACAGGCAAGCTTCCAGCTTCATGGCCCGCGAGCCTATCTGCAGTCAATCCACGGCACGGTGCATGCGGTGACGCACACGGAAGAGAAAGAAGCGCTCACCTGTGGTGATGGAGCGTTTATTCGTGATGAAGCGAATATTACGCTGGTTGCTGATACACCACTGAGAGCGTTGTTGATTGATTTGCCGGTGTAATCTATTCCCCCTCTGAAGTGAGGGGGAAAATTCACGACACCTTACGCGCCATAATCTCAATAATTTGCTGATCCGTTGCCTGCATTGAGCGGCACGCAAGCGCGCACAGATTCGCGATCGATTGCTCTACATCATGCGCCACAATCCCTTCATTTCCCGTCACAGCAGAATCATCCAGCGCCATCATCACCGCTTTCCAGCTACTTGCCACGCTGGTAGAAACTTTCATGGCGCAGCTGTTAGACGCCCCATCGCAGATCATCCCGCTGACGTCACCGATCATACTGCCAATCGCCATTGAGATAGTCTGGTAGCTTCCGCCCATCAGCCAGGCCATTCCTGCCGCAGCCCCCATTGCTGCCGTGGTGGCCGCACACAGTGCCGACAAACGTGGAAGCTGGGAATGAATGTAGATTGCCGAAAGATGTGACAACATCAGAGCTCGTGCGAGTCGTTCGTCATCAGCCTGAACGTGTTCAGCGACTACCACTACCGGTAGGGTAGCGGTGATCCCCTGATTCCCGGACCCGGAATTGCTCATCGCAGGTAGCGTCGCACCGCCCATCCTGGCGTCAGAGGCCGCGCTGGTACGGATAACAATGTCCGACCCCAGATCCTGCGCCATCCATCCACGCGACCGTTGTTTATTGAGTGTTGCGCCAATGTGCAGCCCCCACTTCCCACTGAGCCCTTCACGGGAGAGGGCATCATTCAACTTCCCGGCCTCCAGGATAAAACGGATGGCCTCAAACGGAACGTGTTCCACAAACTCAAGGATCTGCGACAGCGTAGTGTTTGACAGCACTGCCAACGGATCGTCACTCACCTCGCCTTGCTGATCGTCAAGCGCAAAGCGCGTTGTCCCCTGGCAAACTACCTCCACTACTCGCGTATGTCCACCGGCGATAGTCACCATTGCCGAGGAATTCCCGGCGTAAACGCAGGCTCGGGAGTAAAGAATTTCATCGCACGGCGCCTGTAGTTTCACCTGCACCTGACCTGCTTCCAGCAGAGCTTTAGCACGTGACAGCGCATCGGCTGTGACATCTTTCAACACCTCCAGCCCGGCCTGCGCGTTGCCGCCAATGGCCCCCAGCGCCGCCGCAATGGGTAAACCGACCATGCCGGTGCCCGGCACCGTCACGCCAAGCCCATTTTTCATCAGATTCGGTGATACCCACGCCTCAATCTGCGTGACGTCACCTGACAGATGCTCCGCAGCAATCGCGCAGGCCAACGCCAGAGAAACCGGTTCGGTACACCCAAGTGCAGGTTTAACTTCTTCCTGCACCGTTCGAATAAATTGCTTCCATAAAATTTGAGTTTGCTCAGACATCGTTACGACCTTATTTACCCTCAGGAGAATGCGAGGAAAGGAGAAACACAAAGCAGCAACCCGGTGATGACAATGATCACCAGCGATACGCCTTTATATTTATGCAGTGCCGGGACTTTGTAGACCAGCCATGCAGGGATTAGGCAGCCCACCATGCCGAAGATGGGGCTACAAATGGAAGTGAAGCTCAGCACCGGCGCGTTTAATACAATTGCGCTCCAGGCCAGCAGGATGGCGAACAGCATAATGCCGCGCTGAACGTTGTTTTCATTGATTTTTTCTGCTGGCATTTTGCGACGCAGGATGTTCATCACGATACCCTGCGTAGCCTCGCGAAAGCCGAGATAGACACCGAAGAATGCGGTCATTACGGCAAAGATATTCAGGATCACGCTGACAATCTTGACCCAGCCCGCACCATCACCACTGATAAACTGCGCCGCGATCGCCAGGGCAGAAATATTCTGTTCGTAGGCTTTTACCGCCTCATCGTGGCCCATTGCCAGCGTGAAGGAGACAGCATAGAAAAAGACCGTCACAAACAGCACGCCAAAAGCAATATTCATTGCCCGCAATGCTTTGTGCCGCGCCACCTCAACCGATTTTTCCCGTGAACGATAGGAGATGACCATCGGGCTTAAGGTTTGAATAAAGAGAATGGACGTTAAGGTAAAGGGCAGCGTAATAATGGCGTTTTTAATCAGCAGGCCCATTGGTGGCAGCATGCCGACATTGGCTAAATGCCAAAGACCAATCATTGACAGACCCAGCGCGGCAACCACGAATAATTTGGTCAGCACCATCAGGCTGGATACTTTAAACAGTAACTGTTCACCGCGCGATGAAATGGCGACCAGAATGCAGATCAGGAATAAACCATAAAAAGGGTTTTCCGAGAGCAGAGTGTCTGTGACACCAAAGGTATGTAAATACGAGGCGCTGTCGTTGGTGATGGCCGTGGAATAGACAAACATCCAGATCACCAGCATCACGAAATAGAGCGCACCTAATAAGATGCCCCAGTTTTTACCTAAATAACCGCTAATGACGCTCGGGTAATCTTTGCATTCCGGGGATTCGGCCAGCGTATTAATAAACAGACGCTGGAACAAATACATGGCCGGATAACCAATAATCGAGGAAAGTAAAAAGACCCACAGCCCCATTAATCCTACCTGTACCGGCAGAAAAACAATCCCCGCACCGATAGCCATCCCGATACTCATGATGACCCAGCCTGTATCGGTGCTGTCGAATTTAATCGCCTCTCGCCATTCGCTTTCACGCATCCCCGCTCGTCTAGCCGCCGGGGAATCATTCACAATCACACTGCTGTTTGTTGCCGTATCCATTGGGCACTCGCTTATTTTGTAGGGTAATCAATTGTTTTTATAGGGTTCCGATCGCCAGCGATTGCGATTCAGACAGCTGCAGGTGTGTGTTATTGGTGTGGAAAGATCATATCTGGAGAGAGGGAGAAAAAAGTCACAAGTTTTGTGAGGATTTACTGGGTCGAAAGGAAAATTTACTCCTCAATTAAGAGAAAGGTCATTAATTTTCTAAAAGTGATGGCGATCAAGAAATAAAAAACCCGCGCCAGGCGCGGGTACGAAATCACTCGGCCAGTGCGTTAGCCATATCCGTTCTAATCTGTTTACGCTGTTCCGGTGTCAGAACCTGGCTGACATCGAAGTAATATTTCACGCGGTAGTAACGGGTCTGCTCTTCAATTTTGCTGAATGCGGTAAGCTGGCTTTTCACTGTGCTTTCGTCCCATTTACCCGCCTGGAACATGTCGATCAGCGCACCGTCCTTCACGCCCGTCATCGGGATCTTACTGACATTTTGTTCCAACTGCTTATGCAGATCTTCAATCTTCTTAACCTGCTCATTGCTGAGCTTCAGATGCTGTACCAGCGGATCCTGCGCTGGAGACGGGGCAGCCTCTACGTTAGCGGCCTGTGCCGTAAAACTGCATACCGCCAGCGATACTGCAACCAAAGCAATACGGGTCATTTTCATCATCTTACTGTCCTTACATTCTGTTATAGGGAAAAGCAGGCGTATTGTTTTTCAAGAGCGGATGAATATGTGTGAATAATTATATAAACAATTTTGTATGTTTAGCGGGCAAAAAAATGCCCCCTGCAAAGGGGGCATGAGAACTCGCTTTTGTCAGATCGATTGAGTAAACGTTCGCGAAATCACATCCTGCTGCTGCTCGCGTGTCAGCGCATTAAAACGCACCGCATAGCCTGAAACTCGGATCGTCAGGTTCGGATAGTTCTCCGGATGCGCAATGGCATCCAGGAGCATTTCCCGGTTCATGACGTTGACGTTCAGATGCTGCCCGCCTTCGATAGCCGCTTCGTGGTGGAAGTAGCCGTCCAGTAACCCCACCAGGTTGGTTTTGCGAACCAGTTCGTCCTTACCCAGCGCCTGCGGCACAATCGAGAAGGTATAGGAGATGCCGTCTTTCGCATAGGTGAACGGTAGCTTGGCAACCGACGTCAGCGAGGCTACCGCCCCTTTTCTGTCGCGGCCGTGCATCGGGTTCGCGCCAGGCGCAAACGGTGTGCCGCCGCGGCGTCCGTCCGGCGTGTTCCCGGTCTTCTGGCCGTACACCACGTTAGAGGTGATGGTGAGGATCGACTGGGTCGGTACCGCATTTCGGTAGGTTGGCAGCGCCTGGATTTTCTTCATAAAACGCTCAACCAGATCGCAGGCAATACTGTCCACGCGGTCATCATTGTTGCCGTACTGCGGGTAGTCGCCTTCAATCACGAAATCAACCGCCAGACCGGTATGGTCGCGAACCGGTTTCACCGTGGCATATTTAATGGCCGACAGGGAATCCGCCGCCACCGACAGGCCAGCAATGCCGCAGGCCATGGTGCGGTATACGTCCCGGTCGTGCAGCGCCATCAGCGAAGCCTCGTAGCTGTACTTATCATGCATATAGTGAATGAGATTCAGCGCGCTGATGTACTGCACCGCCAGCCAGTCCATAAAGTGATCGAGGCTCGCCATCACGGTATCGTAATCCAGCACTTCATCCAGCAGCGGCTCGGTTTTCGGTCCCACCTGGATCTTCAGCTTTTCATCCACCCCACCGTTAATTGCGTACAGCAGCGTTTTCGCCAGGTTGGCGCGGGCGCCAAAGAACTGCATCTGCTTGCCGATCACCATCGGGCTAACGCAGCAGGCTATTGCGTAGTCGTCACTGTTGAAGTCAGCCCGCATCAGATCGTCGTTCTCATACTGCAGCGACGAGGTAACGATCGACACCTGCGCGGCGTATTTCTTGAACGCTATCGGCAGTTTTTCCGACCAGAGGATCGTCAGGTTCGGCTCCGGCGCTGGCCCCATGGTGTGCAGGGTGTGTAAATAGCGGAAGCTGTTTTTGGTCACCAGCGTGCGCCCATCCAGCCCCATCCCGCCGATCACTTCCGTCGCCCAGATCGGATCGCCGGAGAAGAGCGTGTCGAACTCCGGCGTACGCAAGAAACGCACCATTCGGATCTTCATGATGAAGTGGTCGATCAACTCCTGCGCCTGGACTTCATTCAAGCGTCCTGCCTGCATGTCACGTTCAATATAGATATCGAGGAACGAGGCCGTGCGCCCCAGCGACATCGCCCCGCCATTTTGAGATTTCACCGCCGCCAGATAGGCAAAGTAGACCCATTGCACCGCTTCCTGGGCGTTTATCGCCGGACGTGAAATATCAAAGCCATAGTTCGCCGCCATCTGCTGGATCTGCAGCAGCGCACGCTTATGCTCCGCCAGCTCTTCACGCAAGCGGATCGTCGCCTCCAGATCTTCACCGCGCTCCAGCCTGCCCTGCAGATCCTTAAACTGGAGTTCACGCTCGCGCACCAGATAAGCGATCCCGTATAGCGCCACGCGACGATAGTCACCGATGATGCGTCCGCGCCCGTAGCCGTCCGGCAAACCGGTCAACACGCCGGATTTACGGCAGCGCATCATCTCCGGCGAATAGACGTCAAACACCCCCTGGTTATGGGTTTTACGCAGGTCGGTAAACAGGTATTCAAACTGCGGATCCATTTCGCGGCCATAGGCTTCGAACGAACTGCGGATCATGTTGATCCCGCCATACGGATGCAGGGCGCGTTTGAGCGGTTTGTCAGTCTGCAGGCCGACAATGGTCTCCAGATCCTGGTCGATATAACCAGGCCCATGAGCAGTAATTGTGGTGGCGATGTTAGTATCAAAATCCACCGGGGCATGGGTGGCATTCTCCTGGCGAATGCCGACCATTACCTTCTGCCAGAGCGCCGTCGTTGCAGGCGTCGCCTGCGCGAGGAAAGCTTCATCGCCTTCATAAGGGGTGTAGTTATGCTGAATAAAATCGCGCACGTTGACGGTGTTTTTCCATTCTTCACCGCGAAACCCGGCCCATGCGTCGCTGTATGGCGCGACGCCTGTATCAATTGTTACTTTCATTTGATTCTCGCTTTATCAGGCGTAAGCCGCAGCCGGAGTCACCTTCCCAAGACGGAGGGCATCCAGCGCGATCATTTTTTCTTCATTGGTAGGGATCACCGCGCAGACCACGCGGGACGAATCGGTGCTAATGACGCGCTCACCCGCGCTGCCCGGCGCGGCGTTTTTAGTCTCGTCGAGGGTGATACCAAAGACCTTGAGATGGTCAGCCACCAGCGCACGGATGAGCCTTGAGTTCTCACCAATACCGCCGGTGAACACCACGCCATCAAGACGATGCAGCGACGCCGCGTGACCCGCGATATGCCGCGCGATGCGGTGCACAAAAGTGTGTATTGCCAGTTGCGCCCGTTCATTGCCCTCGTGCCAGGCTTTTTCGAGCGCCCGCAGATCTGAGGAAATCCCGGAGATCCCCAGCAGACCGGACTCTTTGTTTACCACCCGCTCCAGATCCTCGAATGACTGACCTGTCTGCTGGGCAATCCACGCCATTGCGCCAAAATCCACATCGCCACAGCGCGTGCCCATCACCAGCCCTTCCAGCGGCGTCATCCCCATGGACGTGTCGACACTTTCACCGTTGCGCACCGCACAGATGGATGCCCCGTTGCCGAGATGGGCAATCACCAGGCCGCTGTCATCGGGGGACAGCCCGATAAGCGTATGTGCCTGCCCGGCCACATAGCGATGAGAAGTGCCATGGAAGCCGTAGCGACGCACGCCCAGCGCTTCAAAATAGCGGTAAGGCAAACCATACAGATAGGCCTGCGGCGGCAGCGTCTGATGGAAGCTGGTATCGAACACTGCCACCTGCTGTATGCCCGGGAACAGGCGTTCAGCGGCTTCTACACCGCTGAGATTGGCGTAGTTATGTAGTGGTGCCAGGGGAGAAACCTGACGGATCTGTTCAATCACCTTATCCGTAATCAGGGTCGACTCGCTGAAGAGGTCGCCGCCATGAGCAATACGATGGCCAATCAAGGCCACGCTGCTCATCAGGTTACGCTTCTCCAGTTCCAGGGCGATGGCAGCCAACGCCCCTTCGTAGTCATGGTGAGCCAGTGTGGCTGGCTCACCCCCATTCACGGAAATAAAGGCTTTTTCAGTGTTGATGCCATCTGCAATCCCCGTCATCAGGGCATCACAGTTACTGGCATCGAGCACCGAAAACTTAACAGAGGACGAACCGCAGTTAATAACCAGTACAACCGGAAACTCAATCATGGTGTTACTCCGCTCTTCCTGAGCAATGATTTAGAACAGTTTGTAAACGATATTCAGAATGGTCAGCAGACCCACAACGGTAACGAAGATGTTCTCGGGTCTGCCCTTAAATTTCGCCATAGCCGGTGCTTTGCGGATGGCATACATCGGTAACAGGCACAGCAGAGAGGCGATGATTGGCGCACCCATGGCTTCGATAAGGTCGAGAATGTTCGGGTTGGCGTAAGCGACAACCCAGGTGGAGCCCATGATGAACACCATGCTGATGGTGTTCAGCTTGCCTACGGAGACTTTCTTCTTATCGCCCTTGTAACCGAACTTGAGGATCAGACCGTTCAGCCCTTCCAGCGTGCCCAGATAGTGACCGAAGAAAGATTTGAAGATAGCGACCAGCGCAATGATGGAAGCACCGTATTCCAGCACTGTGGCAAACGTCGATTTGGTTCCTGACATGGAGGCAAAGTGGTTCGCCAGGTATGAAAGCACCGGAATGTTCTGCGCTTTGGCATCCGCCATGTTCTGCGGAGAGAGCGTAAACAGGCAGCTAAAAGCGAAGAACATCACCACGGCGACCATCAGCATGCTGGCGCGACCGATAATTTTGGAGCATTTCTGCTCGGTAAACTCTTTACCGAACTCCGGTTCGTACTCTTCGCGTTTGGAGACTACGAATGAGGAGACAATCGGCGAGAAGTTAAAGGAGAAGACCATGATGGAGATCCCCAACCACACCGTGACCAGAATGCCGTCATGACCGGTGAAAGCGATGTCGCTCAGGTTGACCTGGTCGATGACTGCTGAGTTCCAGTAAGGGATCAGCGACAGGGAAATCAGCACCAGACTGGCGATAAACGGAAACACTAGGAAGCTCATTACCTTCACCATCAGGTCTTTACCGAACCAGATAACAAAGGCCATCAACAGCAGCAGGAACAGCGCCACCACGCCGCGGTTAAGCGCAGGTAGCTGGAGCTGGTTTTCCCAGAAAGTCATAAAGGTGTTAGTAATGGTGACACCGTAAATCCACAGCAGCGGGCAAATGGCGAAGAAGTAGAGGAAAGTGATGACCACCCCGCCGGTCTTACCGAAATGCTCTTCCACCGTTTCGGTGATGTTGCCGGAGACGTTGCTGCCGGACAGACAGAGACGCGCCAGCGCGCGGTGGCAGTAAAACGCAATCGGGAACGCAAGAACCAACATCAGCAGGATGGGGATCAACCCACCAAAGCCTGCGCGGATAGGGAAGAACAGCACGCCTGCGCCAATAGCGGTACCAAACAGGCCCAGGGTCCAGGTGGTATCAGACTTACGCCAGGAGGACGTTTTTGTCTGACCAACGATAATGCTTTCTGTGTTGCTCATAGGTCACCTTTATGCGTCAACGAAGCCGGTAATTTGGGAAACACGAGAGAGGTCGATATTACCGCCGGAAATAATGCAGACGGTTTTACGACCCTGAATATAGTGGTCAAGTTTGCCGCTTAATAACGCGGCACAGGCCAGCGCGCCAGCGCCTTCTGTCACCACTTTATTTCGCTGAATAAGGGCTATCATGCTGTTACGAATATCGTCTTCACTGACCAGCACAATGTCATCGACTAATTCACGAACAATTTCGAAGGTTAATTTACCCGGACGCGAAACGTCGCAACCGTCGGCTAATGTGCCGGTAACACGATGGTTGGTTATTTCTCCGGCCTGCCAGGAGGCCGCCATTCCGTGAACGTTTTCAGACTGTACACCGATAATATTAATCGTCGGGTTGATTGATTTAATCGCTGTGGCAATCCCGGCAATTAATCCGCCGCCACCGATAGGGACAATCACATTATCCACGTCGTACAAATCTTCGAGGATTTCCAGGCCGATGGTGCCCTGGCCGGCAATCACTTTCGGATCGTCGTAAGGTGGAATAAAAATACGCCCTTCCATCTCAACGATTTCGCTGACTTTAGCGATGGTGTCGTTGAAATTATCACCGTGCAACACCACTTCCGCCGAGTAGTCACGCGTCGCGGCCACTTTGGATTTCGGCGCGCCCATTGGCATCACAACTTTGCCGTCGATACCGAGCATAGCACAGGAAAGGGACACCCCCTGCGCATGGTTTCCCGCGGAGCAGGCAACAACTCCTTTGCGTCTTTCAGCGTCAGTCAAAGAGCTTAATTTGTTAAACGCACCACGGATCTTAAACGAACCGGTACGCTGCATGTTCTCAAACTTCAGGAATATTTCGCCCTTACAACGTTCACTGAGATAATTCGAACGGGGCATGCCGGTTTTATATATTTTACCTGCCAGCCGTTTTCTGGCGTCCTGAATATCTTCAATGGTTACCGGGAGATCGTAGGTAATGTGCATAATATCCTCGTTATAATAATTCATTCTTTTCGGGCAAAGTCAGGGTATCAGAGCATGAATAAAACAAACTCTGGGTGCTTTAAAACAGGTTTAATGCTTATCTGGGTTTTATTAAATCATCGTCGTCTTTCACTGGTGAGTGATGCATATTGTTTTGCCAGCTCAACTAATACTGACGCTGATTTTTTAATTCTGTAATTTTTTGACCACACGGCGGCATAACGCGCCACGGGTAATTCATCTTCCACTGGCAGGACAATAAACTGATCGGAGCCGAACGGTGCAATCATGTCGCGGGGAATGACCGTCAAATAATCGGCATTCAGCACAAGGTTATAAATGGTGACAACGGAATCGGTCTGGACGATGTTTTCAATGCTGATGTGATTGTCTTGCAGGGTGGTCAGGAGTTCTTTGTAGTAGCCCATATCGGTTTGCGGCATCACCCACTGCTCATGTGTGAGTGATGCCAGTGTTGTCGAACCGGTGCACGTTCGTGTTTTACTGGCGACGAGCACAAACTCGGACTCAAACAGTGGTTCAACGTGCAGATCCTGCAGAAGCATCTCATCGCTCAGCGTCCCGATGGCGAAATCCAGCCGACCGTCGCGAATGGCCGGGAGGAAGGATGACAACTGCGCTTCATACATGGAGACACGTGCTTTCGGGAACACTTCCTTGAATTTTTTGATCATTTCGGACAGGAAGGTAAAGCCGATCAGAGACGGATAGCCAAAGGAGACATCCATAACGGTGCTGAAACTCAAACTGTTGATCTCGCTCACCATGTTTTTCATCTCACGCGTGATCGACTCTGAGTATGAGAGCAGAACCTGGCCTGCGGCAGTCAGTTTTACGCCGGTGTTTTTACGCACCATCACTTCAACACCGAAGTAGGATTCGATATCGCTGATGATTTTGCTGACCGCTGGTTGTGTCAGACCCAGTTGTCTTGCTGCAGAACCTATGGAGCCACTTTTAATGACTTCCTGAAATACCACGAGGTGCTGTGTTTTCGGTAGAATAATAGTGTTCATAATATTCTGCGCTTATTTCCCTATGACGGGGTGGATTCTACTCAATATTGTTTAAAGGGGTATGTGCTGTTACTCACAATTTGCTTTTCAGGACCGCTAACCACCCGTGCAAGACACCATTAAACAACTTATTTATCAATCATTTAGACGATACAAAATACGTCAATACGCTGATATTGATCAACAAAAATAGCGGTAATAAATTTATTTTATGGCGATAACCCTGATAAATTTCTTTGGTCTAAAAAAATCAATAAAGGCTATCTTTCAGGCAATTAAAGGGCAATTAATAACCATTATTTGGTTATAACATTCTTTCAATTTATCAAATTTTTCAGGGCTGAATTTTCAGGTTACTGAAAAAGAGTGGAATGCATCACATATTCACGGGGCAAATGTATTTGATTTCAAAATACGCATATCAAATCAGAAAACATTAGAGATCATAATGACAATATTCATAACAAACCCATAACACTGAGAATTCAGCATTTCTTAGCGTGAAATTTTGTGATTGCGATCCTCTACCGAGCCCAACTTGAGTTATTGAGCAATAAAATAGTGAAATGTGCTTAGTGTCGCAATTTTGAGAATTGATGTCATTTGTAAACATGAGCAGGGTGGTACAGAAAGCAAAAACCCCGCCGAAGCGGGGTTTTAAAAGAAGTTGAAGCTGACCGATAAGCCGGGTTCTGTCGTGGACAGTCATTCATCTAGGCCAGCAATCGCTCACTGGCTCAAGCAGCCTACCCGGGTTCAGTACGGGCCGTACCATGTGAACCCCTATTTGGCCTTGCTCCGGGTGGAGTTTACCGTGCCACGGACTGTTACCAGCCGCGCGGTGCGCTCTTACCGCACCCTTTCACCCTTACCTGATCCCGCTTGCGCGGGCCATCGGCGGTTTGCTCTCTGTTGCACTGGTCGTGGGTTTCCCCCCCAGGCGTTACCTGGCACCCTGCCCTATGGAGCCCGGACTTTCCTCCCCTCCGCCCGTCTCCCCCGAAGGGGACGACGACGAAGCGGCGACTGTCTGGTCAGCTTCGGCGCGCAGTATAGAGGGTTTGCGCGCCGCTGTCACCCTCAGGTGTGGGCAAGACGTGATTAACGCACGACTTCCACCTTCGCCAGTTTTTCGTAGTAGCACGCAATGGCACTGTGGTCGGCCGTCCCCATGCCATCGGCACGCAGGGCCTGCATCATTTCCATCACGGCGGCGGTCAGCGGCAGTTGCGCCCCCACGCCGTGAGAAGTATCCAGTGCGTTTGCCAGATCTTTAATATGCAGGTCGATGCGGAAACCAGGTTTGAAGTTACGATCCATCACCATCGGTGCTTTAGCATCCAGCACGGTACTTCCCGCCAGACCGCCACGGATTGCCTGGTAGACCAGGTCCGGGTTGACGCCCGCTTTGGTTGCCAGCGTCAGCGCTTCGGACATCGCAGCAATATTCAGCGCCACAATTACCTGGTTCGCCAACTTGGTCACGTTACCCGCCCCGATGTCACCGGTGTGCACCACAGAGCCAGCCATCGCTTTCATCAGATCGTAGTATTTGTCGAAGATCGCTTTTTCGCCGCCGACCATCACCGACAGCGTGCCGTCGATCGCTTTCGGTTCACCACCGCTGACCGGCGCATCCAGCATATCGACGCCTTTCGCTTTCAACGCTTCGCTGATTTCACGGCTTGCGAGGGGAGCAATAGAGCTCATATCAATCAGTACCAGACCTGGCTTCGCACCGTCGATAATGCCATTCTCACCCAGAGCGACCTCTTTTACATGCGGAGAGTTTGGCAGCATGGTGATGATGACGTCACACTGCTCAGCAATGGCTCTGGCTGTGGTGGCCGTTTCGGCACCCGCAGCAATAACCTCAGCCACAGCTTGCGGATTATGGTCTGAAACCACCAGTGAGTAACCCGCTTTGATGAGGTTCTTACTCATTGGTTTACCCATGATCCCCAGGCCAATAAAACCGACTTTCAGCGTCATAATCTGTTTCCTCAATGATGGTTATTTTTTAAAAGCGTCCGCTAATTTCTGCGTGGCTGAGCGGAATACGCCGAGGTCACTGCCGACAGCCACAAAGGTGGCTCCCCATTCCAGATAACGACGAGCGTCAGCTTCAACCGGTGCCAGAATACCGCACGGTTTGCCATGGACTTTGGCGCGGGCAAAGATGTGTTGAATGGCATGCTGTACGTCCGGGTGACCCGCATTACCCAGGTGTCCCAACGCCGCAGCCAGGTCACTCGGGCCAACAAAGATGCCGTCGACGCCGTGTGTAGCAGCAATGGCGTCAACGTTATCAACCCCCTGCTGACTCTCAATCTGTACCAGGATGCTGATGTTGTTATTGGACTGCGCGAAGTAGTCCGGCACAGTGCCAAACATATTGGCGCGATGCGAAACAGATACACCACGGATCCCTTCCGGGGGATAGCGCGTTGCGGCCACGGCCCGCGCCGCCTCTTCTTTCGTTTCCACAAACGGGATCAGGAAGTTGTAGAAGCCGATATCCAGCAGACGTTTGATGATCACCGGTTCGTTGGTTGGCACACGCACCACCGGCGTGCTCTGGCTACCTTTGAGTGCCATCAACTGCGGAATAAACGTATTGATATCGTTCGGCGCATGCTCACCGTCCAGTACCAGCCAGTCGAAACCGGCCAGGCCCAGCACTTCGGTGCTGATGGGATTTGCCAGCGCGGACCAGCAACCAATCTGGATCTGATGCGCCGCGAGGGACGCTTTAAACTTATTTGGGAAAATATCGTTATTCATCGCGTTTACCTTTTTAATTCCGCAGCCTTATTCCGTATATTTATTGCCAGCGTTATATTTATTTTCTGACTTAATTTCGGCGTTATAAAATCGTCATTCAGTATAATCCGCACATCACCGCGACACATTGTTTTAATGCTCAAGTATTGTTGTCCGTTTTGATAATATTTTGAGCATTTGCACGAATCACTGCGCGCTGATGCACAGAATCAGGCATTACGGGTTCTGGGGCGATCGAGATCACATTCTCGTCCCTTATCTCCTGACATGCTTTATTTCTGCCATAAGAAAATTGGCTGCATTTATTATCAGACTCTTGCTGGAGAATACTGAACAATGGCCGATATTGAAATTCGACAAGCGTTGCCGACGGCGTTTTATATAAAAGTACACGACACCGATAATGTGGCGATTATTGTCAACGACAATGGCTTAAAAGCGGGGACCCGTTTCCCGAACGGGCTGGAGTTGATCGAGCATATTCCGCAGGGACATAAAGTCGCGCTTGTGGATATCCCCGCTCACGGTGAAATTGTGCGTTACGGAGAGGTGATTGGTTATGCCATTCGCGCCATTCCGCAGGGTAGCTGGGTTGAAGAGTCGCTGGTCGAGCTGCCAAAAGCACCGCCCCTGAACACACTCCCGCTGGCAACCCGTGTGCCTGAACCACTCCCTCCACTGGAAGGCTATACCTTCGACGGTTATCGCAATGCCGACGGTAGTGTCGGCACCAAAAACCTGCTCGGCATTACCACCAGCGTGCACTGTGTGGCAGGCGTGGTGGATTATGTGGTGAAAATTATTGAACGCGACCTGCTGCCGAAATACCCGAACGTGGATGGCGTAGTCGGCCTGAATCACCTTTATGGCTGCGGTGTGGCCATCAATGCACCGGCGGCTGTTGTGCCTGTCCGTACCATTCACAATATCGCCCTGAACCCTAACTTCGGCGGCGAGGTGATGGTCATTGGCCTCGGCTGTGAAAAGCTGCAGCCTGAACGCCTGCTGCAGGGGACCGAGGACGTGAAAGCTATCCCGGTCAGCGATGCCAGTATCGTGCGTTTGCAGGACGAGCACCACGTCGGTTTTAGATCGATGGTCGATGATATTCTTCAGGTGGCAGAACGCCATCTCGATAAGCTGAACAAACGCCAGCGTGAAACCTGCCCGGCCTCTGAGCTGGTGGTAGGAACACAGTGCGGCGGCAGCGATGCGTTTTCCGGCGTGACCGCCAACCCGGCGGTAGGCTACGCGTCCGATCTGTTTGTTCGCTGTGGTGCCACGGTGATGTTCTCCGAAGTGACTGAAGTGCGTGACGCTATCCATCTGCTTACCCCGCGCGCCATCAATGAAGAGGTGGGCAAACGTCTGCTTGAGGAGATGGCCTGGTACGATAATTATCTCGATATGGGCAAAACCGACCGTAGCGCCAACCCCTCTCCGGGCAACAAAAAAGGCGGTCTGGCGAACGTGGTGGAAAAAGCCCTCGGCTCGATTGCCAAATCCGGTCAGAGCGCCATTGTTGAAGTCCTTTCACCGGGCCAGCGTCCAACCCGACGCGGCCTGATTTACGCGGCAACTCCGGCCAGCGATTTTGTGTGCGGTACGCAGCAAGTCGCGTCTGGTATTACAGTGCAGGTCTTTACCACTGGACGCGGCACACCGTACGGCCTGATGGCGGTTCCGGTGATCAAGATGGCAACCCGCACCGAGCTGGCAAACCGCTGGTATGATTTAATGGATATCAACGCAGGTACTATCGCCACCGGGGAAGAAAGTATTGAGGATGTGGGCTGGAAGCTATTCCACTTCATTCTGGATGTGGCGAGCGGTCGCAAGAAAACCTTCTCTGACCAATGGGGATTACATAATCAGCTGGCGGTGTTTAACCCGGCACCGGTGACCTGATTAACGCCGACCCTCTCCCCGAGCGGGAGAGGGTCACAATTATTCCTTAACCAACACCACGTCTATCCCAATCTTGCGTAACCCTTCCAGACTTTCAGCCGGAATACCTTCGTCGACAATAATCATATCAATGCGTTGGGTATCAATGATTTTATGCAGGCTTGAGCGGTTAAACTTACTGGAGTCAGTCACGACAATAATCCGCTCCGCCACCTCACACATTTTGCGATTCAGACGGGCTTCATCTTCGTTATGCGTGCTTACACCGCGATCGAGATCGATGGCGTCGACACCCAGGAACAGCATATCAAAATGGTAATTCTGTAATGATTGCTCCGCCTGGTCGCCATAGAAAGATTGCGACTGACGGCGTAAATGCCCGCCAGTCATCAGCAATTCCACCCCTTCCGCTTCCAGCAACGCGTTCGCGACATTCATGCCGTTGGTCATAGCAATCACGTCCGTATGCTGGCGCAGCATACGGGCGATTTCAAACGTCGTGGTGCCAGAATCCAGAATGATACGGTGCCCTGGCTTCACCAGCTCAGCGGCCGCCTGCGCAATACTGCGCTTTACGGCCGTATTCAGCGAACTTTTATCTTCCACTGAAGGTTCAACGCCTTGTCCATGACCTTCACAAATCAGTGCACCACCGTAAGCGCGCACGGCAATGCCCTGCTTCTCAAGGAAGGCCAGGTCGTTGCGGATCGTTACCGTCGAAACACCATATAAATGAGAAAGATCGTTAACCTGCACGCTTCCCTGCGCCCGCAACCGCTGAATAATTTGCTCTCGCCTTTCACTGGTGCCGGTGATGCGCTTTTCTGCGGATGAATCGGTGCTGCTCATGCGAGCTCCTTAATCAATAAACTTTCGTTTCATTTCGTTTTGCTTATTAAGGCCTTTCTTTTACGGGAATGCAAGCCCTGTCTGACGACCAGTGGCAAGCTCACCCGGCGCTGAAACCTTTCATTATGTTTCTTTTGTGAAACAGATCGGAAAACTATTATCTTTCGTTTTATTTTTATACCACCATGATGCAGGATTAAATGAAACAAAACGAAAGATGACTACCATCACCATCCGAAATGGAGAGGAAAGTGAAACATCTGACAGAAATGGTGGAACAACATAAACGGGGGAATTCAAACGGGATTTATGCCGTCTGTTCCGCACATCCACTGGTACTTGAAGCGGCAATTCGTTACGCCCACTCGCATCAGACGCCACTATTAATTGAGGCCACCTCCAACCAGGTGGATCAGTTTGGTGGCTATACCGGCATGACGCCCGCTGATTTTCACGGGTTTGTTTGTCAGCTGGCGGAATCCCTTGATTTCCCTATGTCACAATTGATCCTCGGTGGGGACCATCTGGGCCCAAACCGCTGGCAAAATCTACCTGCGGAACAGGCGATGGAAAATGCCGACGATCTGATCAAAAGCTATGTTGCTGCCGGGTTCAAAAAGATCCACCTCGACTGCAGTATGTCTTGTGAAGACGATCCGGTGCCTTTAACCGACGCAATCGTCGCAGAGCGTGCGGCACGTCTGGCGAAAATTGCCGAAGAGACCTGTCGTGAACAGTTTGGTGTGTCTGACCTGGTCTACGTTATCGGCACTGAAGTGCCCGTTCCCGGTGGGGCACATGAAACACTGAATGAACTCGACGTTACCACACCGGAAGCGGCACGCGCCACGCTTGAAGCACACCGTCACGCTTTCGAGAAGGAAGGTTTAAACGCTATCTGGCCGCGTATCATTGGCCTGGTGGTTCAGCCTGGTGTCGAATTTGACCACGCCCATGTGTGCGACTACCAACCACACAAGGCCGTCGCGCTGAGCAAAATGGTGGAAGCGTACGACACGCTGGTGTTTGAAGCGCACTCCACCGATTACCAGACACCGCAAGCGCTTCGCCAGCTGGTAAAAGATCACTTCGCGATCCTGAAAGTCGGCCCAGCTTTGACCTTCGCTCTGCGAGAAGCGCTGTTTTCACTGGCCGCCATTGAAGAAGAACTGCTGCCTGCAAAAGCCAGTTCTGGCCTGCGTCACGTACTGGAAAACGTGATGCTCGATCGCCCGGAATACTGGCAAAGCCATTACCACGGTGACGGCAATGCACGACGCCTGGCGCGCGGCTATAGCTACTCTGACCGCGTCCGCTATTACTGGCCAGACAGCCAGATTGACGATGCCTTTGAGCGACTGGTACGCAACCTGGCTGACGACCCTCTCCCGCTGCCACTGATTAGCCAGTACCTGCCGTTGCAGTACAGCAAAGTTCGCGAGGGTGCTCTCAAGTCAACACCACGGGAACTCATCATCGACCACATTCAGGACATACTTCAGCAGTACCACGCCGCCTGCGAAGGCGTAACGACTCAACACGCATAATTAAAAAGAGGAAAACGCTATGCCAAACATTGTCTTATGCCGCATTGATGAACGGTTGATCCACGGTCAGGTGGGTGTGCAGTGGGTAGGGTTTGCGGGGGCGAACCTCGTGCTGGTGGCAAATGACGAGGTTGCAGAAGATCCGGTTCAACAAAACCTGATGGAAATGGTGCTCGCGGAAGGGATCGCCGTGCGCTTCTGGTCACTGCAAAAAGTGATCGACAACATTCACCGCGCTGCCGACCGCCAGAAAATTCTGCTGGTCTGTAAATCACCCGCTGATTTTCTGACGCTGGTGGAGGGTGGCGTACCTGTCACCCGTATCAATGTAGGCAACATGCACTATGCCAATGGCAAACAACAAATTGCCAAAACGGTCTCTGTCGACGCAAACGATATCACTGCGTTCAACGGTCTGAAATCTGCCGGAGTGGAATGCTTCGTTCAGGGCGTTCCAACAGAAACTGCTTTGGATCTCTTTAAACTGCTTTGAGGGATTCACAATGGAAATCAGTCTGTTGCAGGCACTGGCGTTGGGCGTTCTCGCCTTTATAGCCGGTCTGGATATGTTTAACGGCTTAACACACATGCACCGCCCGGTGGTACTCGGGCCGTTGGTTGGCCTGATTCTGGGCGATCTACACACCGGTATTTTGACCGGCGGTACGTTAGAACTGGTCTGGATGGGACTGGCACCGCTGGCAGGCGCACAGCCACCAAACGTGATTATCGGCACGATTGTAGGCACAGCGTTTGCTATCAGTACGGGCGTGAAGCCGGAAGTTGCCGTTGGCGTCGCCGTCCCGTTTGCCGTTGCAGTACAGATGGGGATCACGTTCCTCTTCTCCGTAATGTCTGGCGTGATGTCTCGCTGCGATCGCATGGCGGCCAATGCGGATACTAACGGTATTGAACGGGTCAACTATCTGGCACTGCTGGCCCTAGGTATCTTCTACTTCCTGTGTGCTTTCCTGCCGATTTACTTCGGTGCAGAACACGCGAAAACCGCCATTGATGTTCTGCCGGCACGGTTGATTGATGGTCTTGGCGTCGCGGGCGGCATCATGCCAGCTATCGGTTTTGCCGTGCTGCTGAAGATCATGATGAAAAACGTCTACATCCCTTACTTCATTATCGGTTTTGTGGCCGCAGCCTGGCTCAAGCTTCCGGTACTGGCGATTGCCGCTGCCGCCCTGGCAATGGCACTTATCGACCTGATGCGTAAATCACCTGAACCGACAGCACCTGCGTCCCGGAAAGAGGAATTCGAAGATGGCATCTAATCAAACAACTTTGCCTGGCGTTTCTGAAAGCGAAGAGACCCTGCTCACTGGCGTGAATGAGAACGTCTACGAAGACCAAAGTATCGGTGCCGAGCTGACGAGAAAGGACATTAACCGCGTAGCCTGGCGTTCCATGCTGCTGCAGGCCTCGTTTAACTACGAACGTATGCAGGCCTCCGGCTGGCTGTATGGTTTACTGCCCGCGCTGAAAAAGATCCACACCAATAAGCGGGATCTGGCGCGTGCCATGAAAGGTCACATGGGCTTCTTCAACACCCACCCGTTCCTGGTGACCTTCGTTATCGGCATCATCCTGGCCATGGAGCGCTCCAAGCAGGATGTGAACAGCATCCAGAGCACCAAAATTGCCGTGGGCGCACCACTCGGCGGTATTGGTGACGCCATGTTCTGGCTCACTTTGCTGCCCATATGCGGTGGGATTGGCGCAAGCCTGGCGTTGCAGGGTTCCATTCTGGGCGCCGTGGTCTTTATCGTGCTGTTTAACGTGGTGCATCTTGGCCTGCGTTTTGGTCTGGCGCATTACGCTTACCGGATGGGCGTTGCAGCGATCCCGCTGATTAAGGCCAATACCAAAAAGGTTGGTCACGCGGCCTCTATCGTCGGGATGACGGTGATTGGCGCGCTGGTGGCAACCTATGTTCGCCTTAATACCACGCTCGAAATCAAAGCTGGTGATGCAGTCGTCAAGCTGCAGGCCGACGTTATCGACAAGCTGATGCCTGCCTTCCTGCCACTGGTCTATACCCTGACTATGTTCTGGCTGGTACGCCGTGGCTGGAGCCCACTGCGTCTGATTGGTATCACTGTGGTGCTCGGTGTTGTCGGTAAATTCTGTCACTTCCTGTAAAAGCAAAGAGGTTACGATGTTAGGCATTATTTTGACGGGTCACGGTGGTTTTGCCAGTGGGCTTGAGCAGGCGATGAAACAGATCCTTGGCGAGCAACCGCAGTTTATCGCCATTGATTTTCCGGAGACCTCCACCACGGCGCGACTGACCACTCAGCTTGAGCAGGCGGTGAGCGAGCTGAATGCAGAGCACGATATTGTATTTCTTACCGATTTGCTGGGCGGTACGCCGTTTCGTGTCGCCTCAACGCTTGCTATGCAAAGGCCCGGCAGTGAAGTGATAACGGGCACTAACCTGCAACTGCTGTTGGAAATGGTGCTGGAGCGCGACGGTTTAAGCAGCGAAGCATTTCGATTGCAGGCGCTGGAGTGCGGACATCGTGGGCTGACAAGCCTGGTCGATGAGTTGGGGCGCTGCCGTGAGGAAGCGCCTGCAGAGGAAGGCATATGAGCCAGCTGTTACGCGCTCGCCGTGTACTCACCGAACGGGGCTGGCTTGAAGACCACCAGCTACGTATTGAAAGCGGGATCATCACGGCGATTGAGCCAATCCCCGTGGGCATTACGTCGCGCGATGCTGAGCTGCTTTGCCCGGCCTATATTGATACGCACGTTCACGGCGGTGCGGGTGTGGATGTCATGGATGATGCACCCGACGTGCTGGATACCCTGGCGATACATAAAGCACGTGAAGGCGTGGGCGCATTTCTGCCCACCACCGTCACCGCGCCGCTGGAGGTCATCCATGGCGCACTTATGCGTATCGCCCGGCGCACTCGCTCCGGCGGCCCCGGCGCGCAGGTTCTGGGTAGCTATCTTGAAGGCCCGTACTTTACGCCGCAAAACAAAGGGGCGCACCCGCCGGAGCTTTTTCGGGAGCTGGACATCGCTGAGCTGAACGCGCTGATTGAGGTTTCTCAAAACACACTACGCGTGGTGGCGCTTGCGCCGGAAAAACCTGGCGCATTACAGGCGATTCGCCACCTTAAACAGCACGGTTTACGCGTGATGCTGGGTCATAGCGCCGCCACTTACGATCAAACCCTTGCCGCTTTTGACGCAGGTGCTGATGGGTTGGTCCACTGCTACAACGGTATGACGGGGTTACATCACAGGGAACCCGGCATGGTTGGTGCTGGGCTTACAGACAAACGTGCATGGCTGGAGCTGATTGCCGATGGTCACCACGTCCACCCGGGAGCCATGCGTCTGTGCTGCTGCTGCGCGAAAGACCGCGTGGTGCTGATCACCGATGCAATGCAGGCTGCTGGTATGCCTGACGGGGGCTACACCCTGTGCGGTGAAGAGGTCTGCATGCAAAATGGTGTCGTGCGTACCGCCACTGGTGGCCTGGCAGGGAGTACGCTCTCGCTGGATGCCGCCGTTCGTAATATGGTGGAGCACGCTGGTATCACCGCTGAAGATGCTATCCATATGGCCTCGCTGCACCCGGCAAGACTGCTGGGTATTGATAACCAGCTCGGGTCGTTAGCACCAGGCAAACACGCCACGCTCATCGCGCTGGACGGTGGTTTACACTTCCAGCGGATCTGGATTCAGGGCCAGGCTCTCCCCCTTTAGCCCTTTCATTGTGTCCTCCTGTTGGCCTTACGGCGCGAGATCGTAAGGCCTTTCTTTTCCTTTCCTTCTTCATTGTCTTTCCTTTTGCGATCACACTTTTCGTTTTATTTCTTTTCTTTCGTTGAACTTTCGATTTCTTTTCTATAGATTTTATTTAACTGCTTCTGTGAACAAGTGAAACGAAACGAAAGATAGCGACATATTTGCCAGCGTCTGATGTGGAATTCACACGACTAAGGACTGAGTTATGCCACAAATCACTACCGCCACAACCGGCACCTGGACCGAAGAAGAGATCCGTCAGCAACCTGCCAGCTGGGTCCGCTCGCTCAGCAATATTGATAGCCTGCGTTCGTCGATTGACGGTTTTCTTACTCCCCTGCTACGCAAATCTGATCTGCGGATCGTCCTGACAGGTGCAGGCACTTCTGCCTTTATCGGCGACATTATTGCGCCATGGCTTGCCAGCCACACCGGGAAAAACTTCACCGCCGTACCAACAACTGATCTGGTGACGAACCCAATGGATTACTTCAGCCCTGCGCATCCATTGTTGCTGATTTCGTTTGCCCGCTCCGGCAACAGCCCGGAAAGCGTGGCGGCTGTAGAACTGGCCAATCAGTTTGTGCCGGAATGCTACCACCTGTCGATCACCTGCAACGAAGCAGGCAGTTTGTACCAGAATGCCGTCAACAGCGATAACGCCTTTGCCCTGCTGATGCCAGCCGAAACGCACGATCGCGGCTTCGCGATGACCAGCAGTATCACCACCATGATGGCAAGCTGTCTGGCGGTTTTCGCCCCGGAAACGATCAACAGCCAGACCTTCCACGACGTAGCCGATCGCTGCCAGGCGATCCTGACGTCGCTCGGCGATTTCAGTCAGGGTGTCTTTGGTCATGAGCCATGGAAGAGGATCGTCTACCTGGGAAGCGGTGGCCTGCAAGGTGTTGCGCGTGAGTCAGCACTGAAGGTGCTGGAGCTGACAGCCGGAAAACTGGCGGCATTCTACGACTCCCCTACTGGTTTCCGTCATGGGCCGAAGTCGCTGGTGGATCACGAAACACTGGTGGTGGTATTTGTCTCCAGCCATCCGTATACGCGTCAGTACGATCTCGATCTGCTGGCCGAACTGCGTCGCGATCGCCAGGCCCTGCGCGTGGTGGCTATCGCCGCTGAAATGGATCCGGTTATTGAGGCTGGTCCGCACATCCTGCTACCGCCTTCCCGTTCGTTTATCGATATGGAACAGGCGTTCTGCTTCCTGATGTATGCCCAGGTCTTTGCGCTTTCCCAGTCACTCAGCGTAGGCAACACACCCGATACGCCATCCGCCAGCGGCACGGTTAACCGTGTGGTTCAGGGCGTTGTTATTCATCCGTGGCAGGCTTAAGAGGATCTCATTATGAGCATTATCTCGACTAAATATCTTCTGCAGGACGCCCAGGCAAAAGGCTACGCCGTGCCGGCGTTCAATATCCATAACGCGGAGACGATCCAGGCGATCCTCGAAGTTTGCAGCGAAATGCGATCGCCGGTGATCCTTGCGGGCACCCCCGGGACGTTTAAACACATTGCGCTCGAAGAGATCTACGCCTTGTGCAGCGCTTATTCCGTCACTTATGACATGCCACTGGCGTTGCATCTCGATCACCACGAATCACTGGACGATATTCGTCGTAAAGTGAACGCCGGTGTGCGCAGCGCAATGATCGACGGCAGCCACTATCCATTTGAGCAGAACGTGAAGCTGGTGAAATCCGTGGTCGATTTTTGCCATCTCAACGACTGTAGCGTCGAGGCTGAGCTGGGGCGTCTGGGTGGCGTGGAAGATGACATGAACGTCGACGCCGAAAGCGCATTTCTCACCGATCCACAAGAAGCGAAGCGCTTTGTTGAGCTGACCGGCGTCGATAGCCTTGCTGTCGCCATCGGCACCGCCCACGGCCTCTATACCAAACGACCCAAAATCGACTTCCAGCGACTGGCCGAAATCCGCGAAGTGGTGACCGTACCGCTAGTGCTGCATGGCGCGAGCGATGTACCCGATGAGTTCGTTCGCCGCACCATTGAGCTGGGCGTGTGCAAAGTCAACGTGGCAACCGAGCTGAAAATCGCCTTTTCTGACGCCGTCAAAGCCTGGTTTGCCGACAACCCGCAAGGTAACGATCCACGCTTCTATATGCGGGTCGGCATGGATGCCATGAAAGAGGTGGTCAGAAGCAAAATTAACGTTTGTGGCTCGGCAAATCGCTTGCTGCTGCCGGCAGAAGCCTGATTGAAAAGGATCTTACCCTGATGAAAAAAATCCTCTCCCTCTCAATGCTTGCTCTGTGTGTTTCTCATGGCGCGATGGCAGCGAACTACAGCCTTAATAACGACAACATTGCCCTGTCATTTGATGACACAAACTCGACGGTTGTGGTTAAAGACACCAGGGCCAACCATCCGCTGACACCGCAGGAGCTGTTCTTTCTGACGCTGCCAGATGAGAAAAAAATCCACACGGCGGATTTTAAGATCAAGCATGTCGAAAAGCAGGACAGCGGAATCGTCATCGACTACACCCATCCTGACTTTAACGTGACGGTGAAGCTGAACCTGGTGAAGGGGAAATACGCCAGCATCGACTACACCATCGCAGCCGTCGGGCAGCCTCGTGAAGTGGCGAAAATCACCTTCTTCCCGACCAAAAAGCAGTCCCAGGCACCTTACGTAGACGGGGCAATTAACAGTTCGCCGATTATCGCAGACTCGTTCTTTATCCTGCCGGATAAACCCATCGTTAATACTTACGCCTATGAAGCGACAACCAACCTCAATGTGGAGCTGAAAACGCCCATTCAACCAGCAACGCCGGTCAGCTATACCACGTACTTCGGTACCTTCCCGGAAACCAGCCAGCTGCGCCGTAGCGTAAACCAGTTTATCGACGCCGTCCGTCCGCGTCCGTATAAGCCTTATCTACACTACAACAGCTGGATGGACATCGGTTTCTTTACCCCTTACTCCGAGCAGGATGTGCTGGGGCGTATGGACGAATGGAACAAGGAATTTATCACCGGGCGGGGCGTAGCGCTGGATGCTTTCCTGCTTGACGATGGCTGGGATGACCTTACCGGGCGCTGGCTGTTCGGCCCGGCATTCAGAGCAGGTTTTGGTAAAGTACGGGAGAAAGCTGACAGCCTCCACAGCTCCGTTGGCCTGTGGCTTTCGCCGTGGGGCGGATATAACAAACCGCGCGATACTCGTGTCTCGCATGCAAAAGAGTATGGTTTCGAAACGGTAGACGGGAAGCTGGCGCTGTCAGGCCCGAACTACTTTAAAAACTTTAATGAGCAGATTAGTAAGCTGATAAAAAACGAGCATATTACCTCGTTTAAGCTGGACGGAATGGGTAACGCCAACTCGCACATTAAAGGCAGCCCGTTCGCCTCGGATTTTGACGCCTCTATTGCACTGCTGCATAACATGCGCAGCGCCAATCCGAACCTGTTTATCAACCTGACAACCGGAACCAATGCCAGTCCATCCTGGCTGTTCTACGCCGATTCCATCTGGCGTCAGGGTGATGACATAAACCTGTATGGCCCAGGTACACCGGTACAGCAGTGGATGACTTACCGCGACGCTGAAACGTACCGTTCCATTGTACGCAAAGGCCCACTGTTCCCACTCAATTCGCTGATGTACCACGGGATCGTCAGTGCAGAAAATGCCTATTACGGGCTGGAGAAAGTGCAAACGGACAGCGATTTTGCCGACCAGGTCTGGAGCTATTTCGCCACCGGCACGCAGTTGCAGGAGCTATACATCACCCCTTCAATGCTGAATAAGGCGAAGTGGGACACCCTGGCGCAGGCCGCGAAGTGGTCGCGGGACAACGCCAGCGTACTGGTAGACACGCACTGGATTGGTGGTGATCCAACTGCGCTGCAGGTTTACGGTTGGGCATCCTGGAGCAAGGATAAAGCGATTCTCGGCTTACGTAACCCGTCGGATAAGCCGCAAAGCTACTACCTGGATTTGACGAGAGATTTCGAAATCCCGACAGGAGACGGAACGCAGTTTAGTCTGAGGGCGGTGTACGGCAATAATTCAACCATACCTGGGCAGTACAAAAAAGCGGTGGTGATTACGCTGCAACCGCTGGAAACGCTGGTATTTGAAGCATTACCAGAAAAATAAAAAGTGTTCAGTTGGCAGGTTAAGCCATGACCTGCCAGCTTCCCCCTTTCCTTGCCCCCACGCGTTTTAATTTACCTTTTGATTGCAAAGAACGGAGATAACGTTCCGCAGTGCGGGAAGTTACGCCCAAAACAGATGCCAACATTACCGCAGTCATTTGCGGTTGAACGGTAAGAAGCTCAAGGATAGTATTTTCCTTTTCCGACAATTCTTCCGACATTTTTTCCGACAATACTGGCGACATACCTATGACTTCCCGCAAAGCTTCAGCCATATTTTGCAGCATAAACTCCACGAATGCCGTGCAATCACTGGCCCGATCGCATTGTCCTAATATCTGGTAATAGCGCGCCTGCTGAAAATGGATGAGTGTCTCGACGGGTAGCCATGCCAGTTCCGCACGCCACTGGCTTAAGATCAACGTTTGCCACAGCCGCCCCATGCGGCCATTTCCATCTGAAAAGGGATGAATAAACTCAAACTCGTAATGAAATACCGAACTGGCAATCAGCGGGTGGAGATCAGTTTGCTTAAGCCAGGAAAGAAGATCGTCGATCAGACGGTTCATCTGGGAGGCAGGAGGAGCCATGTGGACTAACTGGTTTCCACGATATACCCCTACGTCTCCATTCCTGAGCTTTCCAGGGAGATCGACCAGACCAGTCATTAATAACCGGTGTGCATTGAGTAAGTCATTGAGCTTCCATGGCTTCCATTCAGACAATTTCTCATATGCCAGGATAGCATTGCGTACTTCCTGAATATCTTTTTCAGGCGCGAGCACGCGCTTGCCATCCATGATTGCCGTCACTTGCCCGGTAGTCAGCGAGTTGTGTTCAATGGCCAGCGATGCCTGGATAGTGCGGATACGGTTCTCTTTACGCAGTAAAGGAGATGTCCTTCCGGAATGAGCCGCCCAATGCCCCAGCAACTCACCAATCTCAACAACCTGATTGAGAATTGATGGCGTGATAGCGAATGGAGGCAGGTAGCGGCTCATACGTTTACTCTCCCTGCTGCTCCAGCGCATACTTATACAGCGCATTTTTCTTCACGCCGTGAATTTCCGCCGCTAGTGCCGCAGCCTTCTTCAGCGGCAGTTCTGCCTGCAGCAGCGCCAGCGTACGCAGCGCATCAGCCGGGAGCGCATCTTCTTGCGCTTTATGCCCTTCGACAATCAGCACCATTTCACCTTTACGGCGGTTTTCATCTTCCTTCACCCACGCCAGCAGTTCACCCACCGGTGCGCCGTGGATCGTTTCCCACGTTTTGGTCAGTTCACGCGCCAGCACCACGTAGCGTGATTCCCCCCAGACGGCCACCATATCTTCCAGGCTTTCCAGCAGACGATGGGTTGATTCGTAGAAGATCAGCGTGCGCGGTTCCGCCTCCAGATCTTTTAACACATCGCGGCGGCCTTTGGATTTAGCAGGCAGGAAACCTTCATAGCAGAAACGGTCAGATGGCAACCCCGCAGCGCTCAACGCAGCAATTGCGGCGCAGGGGCCCGGCAAAGGTACAACCCGGATCCCCGCTTCACGACAGGTACGCACCAGATGATAACCAGGGTCGTTAATCAGTGGTGTTCCTGCATCGGAAACTAACGCAATGTTCTGCCCCTCTTTCAGCTTCGCCACCAGCGTTTCGGCTTTTTGTTGCTCATTGTGATCGTGCAGGGCAAACAAACGGGCGGTGATCGCAAAATGTTGAAGCAGTAAACCGGTGTGCCGGGTATCCTCAGCAGCAATTAAATCAACAGCTTGCAACACGGTAAGCGCACGTTGGGTAATATCAGATAAATTCCCGATAGGAGTAGGTACAATATAGAGCTGGCCTTGAGAATTATCCGCCGTTTCGTGTTGTTTCATTGTTTAGTCCGTATTGCCGATTTAATATTGAGCATTGCGTAAAAAAAATCACTGGATACAGTATGGTACCGTTAACATTTCTTCGAAAAAAAGCCACACGCAGCGTGCCGCTTCTGCTGGCAGCGCTGATCTTTGCAGGCTGTGGCACCCAGGCACCTGACCAGAGCACTGCACATCTGCAGGGTTCCGCTCAGGCTGATTCTGGTTTTTATCTGCAACAAATGTCGCAGAGTTCAAATGATACCAAGACCAACTGGCAATTACTCGCCATTCGTGCACTGTTGAAAGAGGGGAAAACCCAGCAGGCCGCCGAACTGTTCAATCAGTTACCGAAAGATCTTAACGACACTCAACGTCGTGAGCAGAGTTTGCTTTCTGCTGAACTGAAAGTCGCGCTGAAAGATTATGATGGCGCGAAAAAGCTCCTGGGTGATATCGACGTCAGCGCGCTGGATAAAAATCAGCAGGCTCGCTTCTGGCAGGCAGGTATTGCCGCTGAGCAGGGTCGTCCTTCCCTGACACTGCTCCGTGCACTGATTGCCCAGGAACCGCTGCTCGGCGGTGCCGACAAGCAGAAAAATATTGATGCCACCTGGCAGGCGCTTGCCTCCATGACCCAGGAACAGGCGCAGGCACTGGTCATCAATGCCGATGAGAACGTACTGCAGGGCTGGCTGGATCTGCAGCAGATGTGGTTTAACAACCGCAACGATCCGAAGATGCTGAAAGCCGGTATTACTGACTGGCAGACCCGCTACCCGCAGAATCCGGGCGCGAAAATGCTGCCAACACAGCTGGTAAACGTGCAGAACTTTAAGCCAGCATCGACCAGCAAAATCGCCCTGCTGCTGCCGCTAAACGGTCAGGCGTCGGTATTTGGTCGCACTATTCAGCAGGGTTTTGAAGCGGCGAAAAACGGTACCACGCCGGTGACAGGCAGTGCCGTTCCGGCACAAGCAGCACAGGCAGCAAATGTGAACGATGTTGTCAGCCCCTCCGCAGCCGAGACCAGTGACCTGACCACCGCCCAAACCCCGACGCAGGGCACGATGCAAAACCCGGTTACCGCACCAACAACACCTCCGGCTGCCGCAACTGCGCCTGCAACACAGGCTCCGGCTGAGACAGAAGCAGCACCGGCACCTGCTGCCACAGCACAACCGTCTGAACAGCAACCTGCGCAACCCGCAACCCAACCTGCTGCGCAGCCGCAAACCGTGGCAGCCTCCAGCGCCAACCCGAGTGCTGAGCTGAAAATCTACGACACCAGTTCACAGCCGCTTGACCAGGTGCTGGCGCAGGTTCAACAGGACGGTGCAAGCATCGTTGTCGGCCCGCTGCTGAAAAACAACGTGGAAGAGCTGATGAAGAGCAATACCACGCTGAACGTGCTGGCGCTCAATCAGCCTGAGCAGGTTCAGAACCGGGCCAATATCTGCTACTTCGCGCTTTCCCCTGAAGATGAAGCCCGCGATGCCGCACGACATATCCACGAGCAGGGTAAACAGGCTCCTCTGTTGCTCATCCCACGCAGTACGCTGGGCGATCGCGTCGCGAATGCCTTTGCCGATGAATGGCAGAAGCTCGGTGGCGGTATGGTGCTGCAGCAGAAATTCGGTTCCGTCTCTGAACTGCGCGCTGGCGTAAATGGCGGGGCAGGTATCGCCCTGAACGGTAGTCCGGTGACCGCAAGCCTGCCGCAGCAGCAGGGCGTGACAATTGGTGGTCTGACAATCCCTGCCCCACCTACCGACGCGCAGATCAGCGGTGGCGGTAAAGTGGATGCAGCCTATATTGTCGCCACGCCACAAGAGATCGCCTTTATCAAACCGATGATTGCAATGCGTAACGGCAGCCAGAGCGGCGCAACGCTGTACGCCAGTTCACGCAGCGCGCAAGGCACTGCAGGCCCGGATTTCCGTCTGGAAATGGACGGTCTGCAGTACAGCGAAATCCCTATGCTGGCAGGCAGCAATCCGGCACTGATGCAGCAGGCGCTGGGGGCAGTACGTAACGACTACTCTCTGGCACGTCTGTATGCGATGGGTGTCGATGCGTGGGCGCTGGCAAACCACTTTACCCAGATGCGTCAGGTGCCAGGCTTTGAGCTTAACGGCAACACCGGCGATCTGACCGCTACTCAAGATTGCGTGATCAACAGGAAGTTATCATGGCTCAAATACCAGCAGGGGCAAATCGTCCCGGCCAGTTAAGCCGTAAAGAGACCGGCGATGCGTGGGAACTCAAAGCGCGTCGCTGGCTTGAAGGCAAAGGACTGCGCTTTATCGCCGCTAACGTCCGTGGGCGTGGCGGCGAAATTGACCTGATCATGAAAGAGGCTCAGGTCATTGTGTTTGTAGAAGTCCGTTTTCGACAGTCCTCCCGTTTTGGCGGTGCTGCCGCCAGCGTGACGCTCGCCAAACAACATAAATTATTACAGACTGCCCACTTGTGGCTTGCCCGCCATAATGGGAGCTTTGATACTGTGGATTGCCGGTTCGATGTGATAGCCTTCACCGGAAATGAGATCGAATGGCTTAAAAACGCTTTTGGCGAAGACGCATAATTAAGATTTAAAAGGGATAACGTGCTCGAAAGAATTAAAGTGTGCTTCACAGAAAGCATCCAGACTCAGATTGCCGCGGCTGAAGCGCTACCGGATGCTATCTCCCGTGCCGCGATGACGCTGGTGCAATCCCTGCTTAATGGCAACAAAATCCTCTGTTGTGGCAACGGAACGTCAGCCGCCAACGCACAGCATTTTGCTGCCAGCATGATCAATCGTTTTGAAACAGAACGTCCGAGTTTACCTGCCATTGCACTTAATACCGATAATGTGGTCTTAACAGCGATTGCTAACGATCGTCTGCATGACGAAATTTATGCGAAGCAGGTGAGAGCCCTCGGCCATGCCGGAGATGTACTGCTGGCAATATCCACACGCGGCAACAGCCGGGACATTGTCAAAGCCGTAGAAGCCGCTGTGACCCGGGACATGACTATCGTGGCTTTAACCGGCTATGACGGTGGTGAGCTGGCGGGTTTGCTGGGGCCGCAGGATGTGGAAATCCGCATTCCTTCTCACCGTAGCGCGCGTATTCAGGAAATGCATATGCTGACGGTAAATTGCTTATGTGACCTGATCGATAACACGCTTTTCCCTCACCAGGATGATTAAGGAGTTCTTATGAAGGCTTTATCGACCCTCGCAGTCCTTATGTCTGCATTACTGCTTCAGGGCTGTATCGCTGCGGCTGTCGTGGGTACTGCTGCGGTAGGCACCAAAGCAGCAACCGATCCGCGTACTGTCGGGACGCAGGTGGATGACGGTACGCTTGAACTGCGCGTCAACAGTGCGCTGTCGAAAGACGAACAGATTAAGAAAGAAGCGCGCATCAATGTGACGGCTTATCAGGGCAAAGTGTTGCTTGCGGGCCAGGCCCCCAATATGGAACTCGCCTCACGCGCCAAACAGATTGCGATGGGTGTAGAAGGTACAACAGAAGTCTTCAACGAAGTGCGCCAGGGACAACCTGTCAGCCTGGGCACCGCATCGTCTGACACCTGGATCACCACCAAAGTGCGTTCCCAGTTGCTGGGTTCTGACCAGGTGAAATCTTCCAACGTGAAAGTGACGACGGAAAACGGTGAAGTGTTCCTGCTGGGTCTGGTAACCGACCGTGAAGGAAAAGCTGCGGCTGATATCGCCAGCCGGGTGAGCGGCGTGAAACACGTCACCACCGCGTTTACTTATATCAAGTAATAAAAAATACCCGGCAATGTCGGGTATTTTTTTGTCTTAAACCAACGCAAGACTTCCCACTACCACCCCACTCAACGCCACCAGCCCCGCTGTCAGCCACAGCGCTTTGGCCGGGAATGATTTACGCAGCATGATAAGCGACGGCAGGCTGATTGCAGGCAGTGTGATGAGCAGCGCCAGCGCCGGTGCTGTGCCCATGCCAGCCAGCATCATGGTCTGCACAATCGGGATCTCCGCCGCCGTTGGGATCACAAACAGGCAGCCTGCAACGGCCATCGCAATGACCCACATCAGCGTGTTGTCGATAGCCCCATCCGCATGCGGGAAAAGCCAAACGCGCGCAGCCCCCAGAACCAGTACCGCCAGGATATAGACCGGGATAGTGCTCCAGAAAAGCTGCCATAACGCCTGACCCCAGCGCATGAAGAAACTCCCCTGAGGCTCGCTGACGTTCAGCTCAACTGACGCCGGTTCAACGGCATTATCTTTCACCCATTTTTGTACCAGCGTCGCGACTACCAGCACCGTCAGCAATCCAGCCACCAGACGGATGAACGCAAAATGCCAGCCCAGAACAAATCCCATAAACACCAGCGTCGCCGGGTTTAATAGCGGGTTACCCATCCAGAAAGCCAGCGCTCCGCCCATTGAGACACGCTGGCGACGCATCCCCGCGGTAACAGGAGCAGCGCAGCAGGAGCACATCATGCCCGGCAGAGAGAAAATCGTCCCCAGAAGCGTGCCCTGAAAACGCGACTGCCCAAGAGTTTTCACCAGCCAGTTCCTCGGAATAAGTACCTGAATCAGTGACCCCAGAATGACGCCTAAAACGGCGGCTTTCCAGACGGCAAGGAAGTAGACCATGGCGTAATCCCACGCCGCCTGCAGTGGGCTAGCATCAGCCTGAGCGAGAATAGATTTACCGATGCTGTGCGTTTCGGCGGCGGTGAAGGCTTTGCCGTAATAAGGCTGCCATTTCACATACCAGAGGCCGATAATGACCACAAGAAAGAAGAGCGCGGGCTTCCACCATTGAACAGGTGTTGCCGCCTGAGATGAAGACTGACCAGTCATAACATTCCCCGGAGAGTAGTAGGTAATTAGCCGGGGGAGTTTACGCCTCGCCCTGCGCGATTTCACGCAGTTTTGCCGAAGGGATAATGTTCACCCCTTCCTTCGAAGGCGAAAGCGCCTCTTTCAGCATCGCGCGAGCGACATCCTGCGCCTCAATGGATTTCCAGTTCCCCGGAAGAATGCGGAATAGCGGTGCGAAAATTGACTCATTAAAACGCCGTTCGTCGCGGTGTCCCAGTAGCATGGAGGGGCGAGCAATCGTCAGATATTCCCACCTCTGCGCAATCAGCGCGTCCTCCATTTTGCCCTTCACTTTGTTGTAGAAAAAAGGCGATCCGGCACTGGCGCCCAGCGCGCTGACCACCAGGAAATGTTTCGCCCCAAGCCTTTTGGCCGTGAGTGCCGTATCTACCACCAGTGTGTAGTCCGCATGCACAAACGCCTCTTTACTGCCCGCCTCACGCCGGGTCGTGCCGAGGCAGCAAAATGCGATATCAATGGGGTCCTGCACCTGTGCCAGCGCGTCCGTCAGTTGCGGATCATGTGGGTTAAAGACGCCGGAGATGTCTGCGAGCGGTCGTCGCGTCGGGGCGGCGATATAATTCACTTTGCGCTCCTGAATCAGCAGGCGCAGCAAATGTCCACCCACCAACCCGGTTGCGCCTGTAAGCAATACCTGGCTCATCTTTTCCCCTTTACAGAATTGTCCGTTTGCGAACTCAGCGTGGTCGACCACACTTAGAAGTCTGTTACAGGTAAGTATTTACCACAAGCGGAGAAAAATCAGTCTGAAGCCAAAACAACGGAGGAAACATGGGCAAGAAAATCGCAGTCTTGATTACCGACGAGTTTGAAGATTCAGAATTCACCTCTCCAGCTGAGGCGTTCCGCAAGGCGGGACATGAGGTCATCACCATTGAGAAAGAAGCGGGCAAAACGGTGAAAGGTCATAAGGGAGAAGCCAGCGTGACCATCGACGAGACTATCGATAACGTTAGCCCCTCAGATTTTGACGCCCTGCTGTTACCCGGCGGCCATTCACCGGACTCCCTGCGTGGCGACGAACGTTTCGTGACCTTTACCCGGGACTTCGTCTCTACCGGCAAACCGGTCTTTGCCATCTGCCACGGCCCGCAACTGCTCATCAGCGCTGAGGTTGTACGCGGGCGTAAGCTCACGGCGGTGAAACCGATCGTTATCGATCTGAAAAATGCAGGGGCCGAGTTTTACGATCAGGAAGTGGTCAACGACAAAGACCAGCTGATCACCAGCCGGACCCCGGACGATCTTCCGGCATTTAACCGCGAAGCGCTACGCCTGCTCGGCGCGTAGCCAGTGCAGCTTCTTGCCAAAGCCCAGCGTGTTGTCGGTAAATTTCAGCTCATCAAGGCGGATTTCCCATACCGGGGCTTTTAGCGAAGCGGCAACAGGAAAGCGGCGCGTGTAACGGGTACGACGCGCGTCGCTCTCTTCTCCGTCCAGACGACGGATTTCCCCTTTAAACTGCACCCCACGGATCAGCGCGACCGTTTTAGGCTGGCCATTCACCGTGCCCGCGACCTTCGCCTGCTGGCCAGTCATCTGCGCATGACGAGTCTTATCTTCACTCATGACATAAAAGGCCACACGCTCGGGATCGTAGTAGTAAAACGCGTTTGCGCACCACATCTCGCCCTCGCTGTACACGCACCAGGTGACGACATGCTGTTTCGCCAGCCAGCGGTTAATGGTGGCCAGTGTTTCCATTTTCATTCTCTCTCATGCTATGGTGCGTTCACCTTAACATACTGAATCTGTTTACCGTGTGCTGGTTTCTCTATCTTGTCCGAACCGCTGATAACTCACTCTACACCGGGATCACCACCGATGTGGCGCGGCGTTTTTTACAACATCAAACGGGAAAAGGGGCAAAAGCACTGCGGGGGAAAGGAGAACTACAACTCGCCTTTTCAGCACCTGTTGGTGACAGATCGCTGGCGCTCAGACTGGAATACCGTATTAAGCAGTTGACGAAGCGCCAGAAAGAGCGCCTCGTGAGCGGAGACGGCTCGTTTGAGGCGCTACGCGAGCGCCTGATTAAAAGCGATTGAAATGGTCGTGGTATTCCACCAGGCCATTAACGCCATTGAGCGCGTCATCGGCCAGACGGTGTACCTGGAAGGCGGATTCCGTGCCCGGCCAGCGGCAGCGGAGATCGTAATGCGCGGCCTGCTCAAAGCCTAAATGGCCATAGAACGCCGGATCGCCCAGTGTGACCACAGCGGCATAGCCAAACTCATTGAGCGAATCCAGCCCTTCATAGACCAACTGGCGTGCCAGCCCTTGTCCACGATAATTTTCATCAACGGCCAGTGGAGCCATACCTACCCACTGGAGCTCTTCTCCCTGAACGGTAACCGGGCTGAAGGCAACGTAGCCCACCACCTGACCTTCATCATCGGTGGCAACCAGCCCCAGCGTAATCAAGCCGTCTTCGCGAAGATCGTGGACCAGTTGGGCTTCGGCATCGCTCTCAAAAGAGCGGCGTAGCAACGCATCAATTCCCGGTGCATCAATCCCAATTTCAACTCGAATCAGCATGGCTCACCTACTGAAGTGTGTTTGCTTTCCGGCGGGCTTTTCAGCCCGGCCTCAACGAAATCTGCCATTTGCATCAACATGACACGCAGCGCTTTCGGCATCTGCTCCAGCTCAATGGCATCCATTAAATTCTTAACGTACAGGCCCAGCTCCGTATCGCCTTCAATGACCAGACGACGCTGGAAGAAGAGCGTATCCGGATCTTGCTTACGCGCGGCAATCATCAGCAAATCGCTGGCGTTGGCGCTAAAACTCACATCCGCGTCGGCAGATTCACGTACGATCAACTGGTCATTCTCAACAGAGGTAAACCAGCGCAGCCCGATGTCACGCACCTCAATGCTTAACCAGCGGCCTTCCAGGAATTCCAGCTCGCCATCCTGCAGCGCCTGGCGGAACTGCCAGCTCAGGACCTGCTCCAGCACCTGGCGTTTAAGCGCGAACGGCGCCAGTTTGACCGGCACGCTCAGCATTGATGGACCAAATTGTACGAGACGTGAACGCAGTTTATCCAGCACGAGCTTTACTCCCTGATATCTATAGTCCTGCTATTTTGCCATATCCGAAGCACAACATAGCGGCGTAAATCAACAAACCGTCGTCCGGTGTACCTCATTATTGGTGCCATCAATACGCCATTAGCTGCCTTAAATCAAAAATTGTCGCGTATGGGTTAATTAAAATCCCAGCTCGTTAACAATTTTGCGATCGACTACATCAGGATAAATTATGGAGCTGCTCTGCCCAGCCGGAAACCTTCCGGCGCTTAAGGCGGCCATCGAAAATGGGGCCGATGCGGTCTATATCGGGCTAAAAGATGACACCAATGCCCGCCATTTTGCTGGCCTCAACTTTACGGAGAAAAAGCTTCAGGAAGCCGTTAACTTCGTTCATCAGCACCGCCGCAAACTGCATATCGCCATCAACACTTTTGCCCATCCTGATGGCTATGCCCGCTGGCAGCGTGCGGTGGATATGGCTGCGCAACTGGGTGCGGATGCGCTGATTCTGGCCGACCTCGCTATGCTTGAGTATGCGGCAGAACGCTATCCCCATATTGAGCGCCACGTCTCTGTTCAGGCATCTGCCACTAACGAAGAGGCCGTACGTTTTTACCATCAAAACTTTGACGTGGCCCGTGTGGTGCTACCGCGCGTGCTCTCTATTCATCAGGTTAAGCAACTCGCGCGCGTCACGCCAGTGCCGCTGGAAGTTTTTGCTTTTGGTAGCCTGTGCATTATGGCTGAAGGTCGTTGCTACCTTTCCTCTTATTTAACCGGTGAATCGCCGAATACCGTCGGGGCCTGCTCCCCTGCCCGCTTCGTCCGCTGGCAGCAGACGCCACAGGGGCTGGAGTCTCGCCTGAATGAAGTTCTGATCGACCGCTATCAGGACGGTGAAAACGCTGGCTATCCGACGCTGTGTAAAGGCCGCTACCTGGTCGACGGCGAGCGCTACCACGCGCTGGAAGAACCCACCAGCCTCAACACGCTGGAGCTGCTGCCGGAACTGCTGGCGGCCAATATTGCCTCGGTAAAAATCGAAGGTCGCCAGCGCAGCCCGGCGTACGTGAGCCAGGTGGCGAAAGTCTGGCGTCAGGCCATCGACCGCTGCATGGCCGATCCGCAGAATTACGCTCCACAACCGGCCTGGATGGAAACGCTCGGTTCGATGTCCGAAGGCACGCAAACCACGCTTGGCGCGTATCACCGTAAATGGCAGTGAGATAACCATGAAATATTCATTAGGGCCGGTGCTCTACTACTGGTCAAAAGAGACGCTGGAAGACTTTTACCAACAGGCCGCCAGCAGCAGCGCCGATGTGATTTATCTCGGTGAAGCCGTGTGCAGCAAACGCCGCGCCACTAAGGTAGGCGACTGGCTGGATATGGCAAAAAACCTGGCCGGAAGCGGCAAACAGGTGGTGCTTTCAACGCTCGCGCTGGTACAAGCCTCTTCCGAACTGGGGGAACTGAAGCGTTACGTTGAGAATGGCGAGTTCCTGCTGGAAGCGAGCGACCTGGGAGTGGTGAACATGTGCGCTGAACGCAAGTTGCCGTTTGTCGCGGGTCATGCGCTGAACTGCTATAACGCCGTCACCCTGCGTCTGCTGCTCAAACAGGGGATGACGCGCTGGTGCATGCCGGTAGAACTCTCCCGCGACTGGCTGGCAAATCTGCTGACACAGTGCGAAGAGCTGGGTATTCGCAATCAGTTTGAAGTGGAAGTACTGAGCTATGGCCATTTGCCGCTAGCCTACTCTGCCCGTTGCTTTACCGCGCGCTCGGAAGATCGTCCGAAAGACGAGTGTGAAACCTGCTGCATCAAGTATCCGAACGGGCGCAGCATGCTGTCTCAGGAGAATCAGCAGGTATTTGTTCTGAACGGTATTCAGACCATGAGCGGTTATGTCTATAACCTGGGCAATGAGCTGGCATCGATGAACGGGCTGGTAGACATGGTGCGTCTGTCACCGCTGGATACCAGCGTGTTCGCAATGCTGGACGCCTTCCGCGCCAATGAAAATGGGACATCTCCACTTCCGCTGACCGCTAACAGCGACTGCAACGGTTACTGGAAGCGGCTCGCCGGGCTGGAACTGCAGGCATAGCGATAAAGTGTAAAGGCTCACTTTGTTAACAACGGTTATTAATTTTTAATGCACTATTAAAAGATTCACCGTCGACAAAGTGAGCTGTTATGACTGATAAAACCATTCCGTTTTCGGTGCTGGATCTGGCGCCGATCCCACAAGGTTCCTCAGCGCGCGAGGCCTTTTCCCACTCTCTGGATCTTGCTCTTCTTGCCGAAAAACGTGGCTATCATCGCTACTGGCTGGCGGAACACCACAATATGGTGGGTATCGCCAGTGCCGCGACCTCAGTGCTGATTGGCTATCTGGCGGCGAACACCACCACGCTGCACCTGGGATCCGGTGGCGTCATGCTGCCGAACCATGCACCACTGGTGATTGCCGAGCAGTTTGGTACGCTCAATACCCTCTATCCTGGCCGCATTGATTTAGGGCTTGGCCGTGCGCCGGGCAGCGATCAGCCGACCATGCGCGCGCTACGTCGCCATATGAGTGGGGATATCGACAACTTCCCACGCGATGTGGCGGAACTGGTGGACTGGTTCGATGCGCGGGACCCAAACCCTCACGTGCGCCCGGTACCGGGTTATGGCGAGAAGATCCCGGTGTGGTTGCTGGGCTCAAGCCTCTACAGCGCACAGCTTGCCGCACAACTGGGGCTGCCATTTGCATTTGCCTCACACTTCGCGCCGGATATGCTGCATCAGGCGCTACATCTCTACCGTACGAACTTCAAACCATCTGAGCGTCTGGAAAAACCGTATGCGATGGTGTGTATCAATATCATTGCTGCCGACAGTACTCGCGATGCCGAGTTTTTGTTCACCTCCATGCAGCAGGCGTTTGTGAAGTTGCGCCGCGGTGAGACAGGCCAGTTGCCGCCACCGGTGGAGAATATGCATCAGTTATGGTCCGCTTCCGAGCAGTATGGCGTGCAACAGGCGCTAAGCATGTCTCTGGTGGGCGATAAGGCGAAAGTGCGTCACGGTCTGGAAGCGGTGCTGCGTGAAACGCAGGCGGATGAGATTATGGTTAACGGCCAGATTTTCGATCACCAGGCGCGTTTATATTCGTTTGAGCTGGCGATGCAGGTGAAAGAAGAAATGTCGTGAAGTGTGTTTTGTTACTCCAGCCCTCTCCCACAGGGAGAGGGTGAAAAGAGGCGTTTACTGATACACAGGCAGCAGGTTGAAGCTCGACAGCACATGCACCAGTGCGTTGCCAACACCGAACACCAGAATCAGCACAATCATCGGCTTGCCGCCCCAGACGCGGAATTTAGGGCTACCGAAGCGTTTACGTGATTTACGCGCCAGCAGCGCCGGGACAATCGCAGCCCAGATGGTTGCTGCCAGTCCGGCATAACCGATGGCATACAGGAAACCATTCGGCCACAGCAGACCTCCTACAATCGGTGGCAGGAAGGTCAGCAGTGCGGTTTTGAAGCGCCCCATTGCAGAATCATCAAAACCAAACAGATCAGCCAGGTAGTCAAACAGACCCAACGTCACGCCGAGGAACGAGCTCGCCACGGCAAAGTTGGAGAACACCACCAGCAAGAGATCCAGGCTACGGCTGTTCAGCACACCACTCAGCGCCTGCACCAGCACATCAATGTTTCCACCCTTCTGCGCAATGCCGATAAATTCCGGACGCGGGATGTTACCCATCGTCCCCAGCAGCCAAATCACATACAGACCCAACGCCAGCAGCGTGCCGTAGACCAGACACTTCACAATCGTGCGTGGATCTTTGCCGTAGTACTTCATCAGGCTCGGCACATTACCGTGGTAGCCGAACGACGCCAGACAGAATGGCAGCGTCATCAGCAGGTACGGCGTATAGGAGGTATTCACTTCGGCGACATTAAACAGTGTCGCGGGAGTGACGTGCCCCAGCAGGCTGCCGAAGGTCAGGAAGAAGGTGATGACCTTAGCGCCCAGCACAATCGCCGTCATGCGGCTCACTGCTTTGGTGCTCATCCAGACGATAAACGCCACGCCCAGTGCAAAGCACAGCCCTGCCAGACGCGCCGGAACGTTCAGCGACATCTCCGAGAAGGTGTGATGCAGAATAGAACCGCTCGCTGAAATATACGCGTAGGTCAGGATGTAAAGCACAAACGCGATGGAGAGGCCGTTCACCAGGTTCCAGCCTTTGCCTAACAGATCTTTGGTAATGGTGTCGAAGCTGGAGCCTATACGGTAGTTCAGGTTCGCTTCGAGGATCATGAGCCCGGAATGGAGCATACAGAACCAGGTAAAGACCAGCGCCGCCAGCGACCAGAAGAACCACGCACCGGACATGACCACTGGCAGGGAGAACATCCCGGCGCCAATAATGGTTCCGCCGATGATCACCACGCCGCCAAGCAGCGAAGGTGACGTTTGGGTGGTGGTTAGTGTCGCCATACAGCCATTTCTCCAGTCAATAATGCGGTGATGCATTTTAATGTGCAGCACTGTACCAGTACAGGAGTACAAAAGAAATAAAAAAAGCCCCGATTGTGTTTATCGGGGCTGTATATTTTACTTTACGTCAGTTGCGTAAGGATTACGCGTCACGACGACGGCTTGAACCTTCGTCACGACGTGGGCCGCGGTTTTCACGGCGCTCGCCGGAGAAACGACGACCTTCACCGCCACGACCTTCGCTGCGACCACCTTCACGACGCTCACCACCGAAACCGCGACCACCGCCACGACGTTCGCCGCCACGGTCAGGACGTGGCTGTGCATCGCCCAGCAGTTGCATGTTCATCGGCTTGTTCAGGATGCGGGTGCGAGTAAAGTGCTGCAGTACTTCGCCCGGCATGCCTTTTGGCAGCTCAATGGTAGAGTGGGATGCGAACAGCTTGATGTTACCAATGTAACGGCTGCTGATGTCGCCTTCGTTAGCGATCGCGCCAACGATGTGACGAACTTCAACACCATCATCACGGCCCACTTCAATGCGGTACAGCTCCATGTCGCCAGCGTCACGACGCTCACGACGTGGACGGTCTTCACCACCGCGCTCTGGACGGTCACCACGTGGGCCACGATCGTTACGGTCGCCACGACGTTCGAAGCGATCGTCACGGTCACGGAATTCACGCTTAGGACGCATTGGTGCATCTGGTGGCACGATCAGGCTACGTTCGCCTTGCGCCATTTTCAGCAGTGCTGCTGCCAGAGTTTCCATATCCAGCTCTTCGCCTTCAGCGGTTGGCTGAATCTGAGACAGCAGTGCACGGTACTGATCCAGATCGCTACTTTCCAGCTGCTGCTGAACTTTCGCGGCGAATTTTTCCAGACGGCGTTTGCCCAGCAGTTCTGCGTTTGGCAGGTCAGCTTCTGGAATGGTCAGCTTCATGGTGCGTTCGATGTTACGCAGCAGACGGCGCTCACGGTTCTCAACGAACAGCAGAGCACGACCCGCACGACCCGCACGACCGGTACGGCCGATACGGTGAACGTAAGACTCGGAGTCCATCGGGATGTCGTAGTTAACAACCAGGCTGATACGTTCAACGTCCAGACCACGTGCTGCCACGTCGGTTGCAATCAGGATATCCAGACGACCGTCTTTCAGACGCTCCAGAGTCTGCTCACGCAGGGCCTGGTTCATGTCGCCGTTCAGCGCTGCGCTGTTGTAGCCGCTACGCTCAAGCGCTTCAGCCACTTCCAGGGTCGCGTTTTTGGTACGAACGAAGATAATCGCCGCATCAAAATCTTCCGCTTCCAGGAAACGTACCAGCGCTTCGTTTTTGCGCATGCCGTATACAGACCAGTAGCTCTGGCTGATGTCCGGGCGAGTGGTAACGCTGGACTGAATACGCACTTCCTGCGGCTCTTTCATGAAGCGGCGGGTAATGCGACGAATCGCTTCTGGCATGGTTGCAGAGAACAGCGCGGTCTGATGACCGTCCGGGATCTGCGCCATGATAGTTTCTACGTCTTCGATGAAGCCCATACGCAGCATTTCATCTGCTTCATCCAGTACCAGGCCGCTCAGTTTAGAGAGGTCCAGAGTACCGCGCTTCAGGTGATCCAGCAGACGGCCAGGCGTACCGACAACAATCTGTGGGCCCTGGCGCAGGGCGCGTAACTGCACGTCATAACGCTGGCCGCCGTACAGGGCTACCACGTTTACGCCGCGCATATGTTTAGAGAATTCCGTCATTGCTTCAGCAACCTGAACAGCCAGTTCACGGGTTGGAGCCAGGACGAGGATCTGCGGTGCACGCAGGTCCGGATCAATATTGTTCAGCAGCGGCAGCGAGAACGCCGCAGTTTTACCGCTACCAGTCTGGGCCATGCCCAGCACGTCACGACCAGAGAGCAGATGTGGGATACATTCTGCCTGGATCGGAGATGGTTTTTCGTAACCCAGATCGTTAAGGGCTTCAAGGATAGGAGCCTTCAGGCCCAGATCTGCAAAAGTGGTTTCGAATTCAGCCATGTAGTACGAGTGCCTCAATGTCAATGGCGGCCAGTCTACTTAGCTCATCGTGAAAATGATCTGCAATTTTCATTGAAAAGTGTGAACCGGCTCAAATTAGATGTATTGACGAACAACAACGCCCTCACCAGTTAAGATGATGGCAATCAAAAGATTACGGGCTGATGTTTATGTCGTCAGCTATTGCTGGTCCGATTCTGCCAGGTCGTCTTGCTCCTGGCCCAAGAGCGATAATTCCAACAATGCATAACGGTGCTCAACGAAGTTGTGTACGTTGTTAGCAACCGCTAATTTGAACAGTGCCGTAGCGCTGTCCTTATCCCCCAGACTTAGGTAGTACTTACCTAAATAGAAGTTGGTTTCACTGAGATGCTCAGCGAGCGAGGTGTTATCCGTTGCGTCCGCCTTGAGGCGTTCCATCAGCGTTGCTTCGCTAATGTTGCCCAGGTAGAACTCGACAATGTTCCATCCCCACTGTTCCTTGTCCGATTTATCGAAGCGCTGTTTCAGCGCCTCTTTTGCCTGCTTCTCATCGAGCTTCCGCTCAACGATGTAAAGCCACAGGCTACGGAAAGGATCATTAGGATCGTCTTGATAAAACGCCAGCAGATCATCTTGCGCTAACTTATCACGACCGCCGTAATACAATGCGATACCGCGATTCAAGTGCGCGTAGTTGTAAGTTGGATCAAGCTCAAGTACAGAATCAAACGCTTCATAGGCAGCATCAAAATTGCCTGCCTGCGTTAAATAAATGCCTAAGTAATTGAATACTTCAGGCATATCAGGTCGGATTGCCAGCGCTTGTGAAAAATCATTTCGCGCCAATGCCCTCAGACCGAGACTATCATACAACACTCCGCGCTCATATAAAAGCTGTGCGCGTTCGTCATCGGTTAAAGCCCGACTGGCAAGAATTTGTTCCATGCGTGCCAGAATCACTTCCTGCTGCAAAGTCGGTTGCAATGGCACTGCGAGGACTTCGCTCTTACGCCAGGCAGAGTTGCTGCATCCTGCCAGCGTTAGAGCTGTCGCAACGAAACACCAGCGCAAAAAAGGCTTCATTTCCCACTCCCGAAGACAACTATTGGATGAACGTCCTGTCCCCCGGCGGCTTAACAAGGCGTCCTGCCTGATAATAGGCCCTCCGCAAAGCGGAGGGCAAATGGCAACTTACTCGCCTTGCTGTTCTGCTGCCTGTGCTTCAGGCGCAGCAGCTGGCTGAGACTGCTCGGTTGCTTCTTTAATGCTCAGACGGATACGGCCCTGGCGGTCAACTTCCAGAACTTTAACCGGTACTTCCTGGCCCATCTGCAGGTAATCGGTCACTTTCTCAACGCGCTTGTCAGCGATCTGAGAGATGTGAACCAGACCTTCTTTACCGCCACCGATGGCAACGAACGCGCCAAAGTCAACGATACGGGTCACTTTACCTGCATAGACGCGGCCCACTTCGATTTCTGCAGTGATTTCTTCGATACGACGGATAGCGAATTTCGCTTTCTCGCCATCGGTTGCAGCAATCTTCACTGTACCGTCATCTTCGATTTCGATGGTGGTGCCAGTTTCTTCGGTCAGAGCACGGATAACAGAACCGCCCTTACCGATAACATCTTTGATCTTGTCTGGATTGATCTTGATGGTGTGAATACGCGGAGCGAACTGAGAAATATCGCCACGCGGTGCGTTAATCGCTTGTTCCATCACGCCCAGGATGTGCAGACGCGCACCTTTAGCCTGGTTCAGAGCAACCTGCATGATCTCTTTGGTGATACCTTCAATTTTGATATCCATCTGCAGTGCAGAGATACCGTCGCGGGAACCCGCTACTTTGAAGTCCATATCGCCCAGGTGATCTTCGTCGCCCAGAATGTCAGACAGAACAACAAAGTTGTCGCCTTCTTTCACCAGACCCATTGCGATACCCGCAACAGCGGCTTTGATTGGCACGCCTGCATCCATCAGCGCCAGAGAGGCACCACACACGGAAGCCATGGAAGAAGAACCGTTAGATTCGGTGATTTCAGAAACCACACGAACGGTGTACGGGAATTTGTCTGCGTCTGGCATCACTGCCAGCACGCCGCGCTTCGCCAGACGACCGTGACCAATTTCACGACGCTTCGGCGAACCCACCATACCGGTTTCACCTACGGAGTACGGAGGGAAGTTATAGTGGAACAGGAAGCTGTCAGTACGCTCGCCCATCAGTTCGTCGATGATCTGTGCATCACGGGCAGTACCCAGAGTTGCCGTCACCAGCGCCTGAGTTTCACCACGGGTGAACAGCGCAGAACCGTGAGTACGTGGCAGTACGCCAGTACGAACGTCCAGACCACGGATCATGTCTTTTTCGCGGCCATCAATACGCGGCTCACCAGCCAGAACGCGGCCACGAACAACGTTTTTCTCGATTGCGTGCAGGATTTCGCCAATTTCGTTAGCGTCCAGCGTTTCGTCTTCAGCAACCAGGGCAGCGGTAACGTCAGATTTGATCACGTCAACCTGAGCGTAACGCTCCTGTTTGTCAGTGATACGGTACGCATCGCTCAGACGAGATTCTGCCAGTGCAGCAACGCGTGCATTCAGTGCGTCGTTTGCCGCTTCTGGCTGCCAGTCCCAACGTGGTTTACCCGCTTCTTTCACCAGGTCGTTGATGTTCTGGATAACAACCTGCTGCTGATCGTGACCGAAGACCACGGCGCCCAGCATCTGGTCTTCGCTCAGCAGTTCAGCTTCAGATTCAACCATCAGAACGGCAGCTTCAGTACCCGCAACAACCAGGTCCAGCTTACTTTCTTTCAGCTCTTCCTGAGTTGGGTTCAGTACGTACTGGTCGTTGATGTAACCGACGCGCGCGGCACCGATTGGGCCATTGAATGGAATACCAGACAGTGACAGGGCGGCAGAAGCACCAATCATCGCTACGATGTCCGGGTTAACCTGTGGGTTAACGGAAACAACGGTCGCGATAACCTGAACTTCGTTCACGAAACCTTCCGGGAACAGCGGGCGAACCGGGCGGTCAATCAGACGCGCGATCAGGGTTTCGCCTTCGCTTGGACGGCCTTCACGACGGAAGAAACCACCTGGGATTTTACCGGCAGCGTAAGTACGCTCCTGGTAGTTAACGGTCAGCGGGAAGAAGTCCTGACCTGGTTTTGCTTTTTTCTGGCCAACTACGGTCACGAATACTGCAGTGTCATCCATGCTTACCATAACGGCAGCAGTAGCCTGACGTGCCATCATGCCGGTTTCCAGCGTGACGGTATGTTGACCATACTGGAATTTACGAACGATCGGATTCAGCAAAATTCTGTCCTTTCTTAAATGTTTGACAGCACACCCACGGCGTGCTGTCGATTTAACCCGACCTTCTTCGCATCCTCGCGACTAATGACAACCGACACCCTCATGGGTGAAGCCTCTCATTAGCCGCGCGAACCTCTGCAATGAAGATCATTTATAGCAACAATACAATAGTTTCCAGTGAATTGCTGCCGTCTGGTTGAAAAAAGGGGCCATCAGGCCCCCTTTTCTGAAACTCGCAAGACTTAGCGACGCAGACCCAGACGCTCGATCAGCGCGGTGTAGCGTGCAACATCTTTACGTTTCAGGTAGTCGAGCAGTTTACGACGCTGAGAAACCATGCGCAGCAGACCACGACGGCTGTGGTGATCTTTTTTGTGCTCTGCAAAGTGACCCTGCAGGTGGTTAATCTGTGCAGTCAGCAGTGCAACCTGAACTTCGGTAGAACCGCTGTCGTTAGTACCACGACCAAACTCAGAAACGATTTTAGCTTTAGCTTCAACGCTTAGAGACATTTTCAAACTCCAAAGTATAAAGAATGTAAGGATGCCGATCTCTAATTCAGCAATCCAATGTACGCCCCGCAGATTGTTAAACAATTTACCAGGCGTTAAGCGGCAATATTCTACTCGTCTCCCCTGCTTATCGCAAGGTGAGCCGTTATCGCCGTCACGCTTCTACCGGGTATTCGACGACCAGACGGCGCGGCGCAACGCGCCCTTCACCATCCATTTCGCCCATCCCAATAAACTTGCCTTCATCACCTTCAGTCACACGTACCAGACCTTCGAGCGGCGCATCAGCCGTACGAACCGGGTTTCCGTTCTTAAAGTAAACGGACGATGTTAAAGGAAGATTAACTACAGGGAAGTCCGCTGCCGGACTGTCCATCGGCATCAGCAATGGATCCAGTAAATCTGCCGGAGCAATACCCTGGGCTTCAGCCTGTTCAACCAACGCGCGAAGATGTTCAAGGGTCACCATTCGCTCTACTGGATACTTACTCACCGCAAGGCGGCGCAGGTAGATAACATGCGCGCCACAGCCCAGTTTTTCACCGAGATCGTCGATGATGGTACGAATATAGGTGCCTTTCGAACAGTGTACTTCCAGCTCCAGTTCATCCCCTTCGTGGCGAATAAACAGCAGTTCATACACGGTTATCGGACGGGCTTCACGCGGGACTTCAATGCCCTGGCGTGCATATTCGTAGAGTTTTTTTCCCTGATATTTCAGCGCCGAATACATCGACGGCACCTGCATCGTGTCCCCACGGAAGCTCTCCAGCGCAGCATCAAGCTGTTCCGCGCTGAATGTCACCGGACGCTCTTCTACCACCTGACCATCTGCGTCGGAGGTATCCGTACGCTGTCCTAGTTTGGCGATAACTCGGTAACGCTTATCGGAGTCGAGCAGGTACTGGGAAAACTTTGTCGCCTCCCCCAGACAAACCGGCAGCATACCGGTTGCCAGAGGGTCCAGCGCACCCGTGTGGCCCGCACGGTTGGCGTTAAAAATACGCTTAACTTTTTGCAGCACGTCGTTGCTGGAAGCGCCCTGGGGTTTATCCAGCAGCAGCACACCATGCACGTCGCGACCACGACGACGAGGACGACTCATTAGTCCTCCTTGCTGTCGTCCGCTGGGTTAACACGACGTTCGTCGTCATGTTTCACCACGCTGGTTACCAGGTTAGACATACGCATACCTTCAACCAGCGAGTTGTCGTAGAAGAAGGTCAGCTCAGGCACGATACGCAGACGCATCGCTTTACCAAGCAGAGAGCGGATGAAACCAGAGGCTTCCTGAAGGGCTTTGATACCGTTTTTAACTGCGGCTTCATCCTGATCGTTCAGGAAAGTCACGAACACTTTGGCATACGCCAGGTCACGGGACATTTCTACGCCAGACACGGTGGTCATCATACCCACGCGTGGGTCTTTAATTTCACGTTGCAGAATGAGGGCGATCTCTTTCTGCATTTCCTGCGCTACGCGCTGAGGGCGACCAAATTCTTTCGCCATAATAAATTCTCCAGACAAAAAAGGGGCTAAAGCCCCTTTTTTAAATTATTGCCGGGTGGCGCGAGGCGATCCCGGCCTACAATCGGTCATTAAGCGATGGTACGCTGAATTTCGATGATCTCGAACACTTCGATCATATCGCCAACGCGAACGTCGTTGTAGTTCTTCACGCCGATACCACATTCCATACCGTTACGGACTTCGTTCACGTCATCTTTGAAGCGGCGCAGGGATTCCAGCTCGCCTTCATAGATAACCACGTTGTCGCGCAGGACACGGATTGGGTTGTGACGCTTGATGATACCTTCGGTAACCATACAGCCCGCGATCGCACCGAATTTCGGTGATTTGAACACGTCACGTACTTCAGCCAGACCGATGATCTGCTGTTTCAGCTCAGGAGACAGCATACCGCTCATCGCAGCTTTCACTTCGTCGATCAGGTTATAGATGACGGAGTAGTAACGCAGATCCAGGCTTTCCGCTTCGATCACGCGGCGAGCAGAAGCATCAGCACGCACGTTGAAGCCAACCAGGATGGCGTTGGACGCTGCAGCCAGGGTCGCGTCGGTTTCGGTGATACCACCTACGCCAGAACCGATGATCTTCACTTTAACTTCGTCGGTAGACAGTTTCAGCAAGGAGTCGGAGATCGCTTCCACAGAACCCTGAACGTCGGCTTTCAGAACAACGTTCACTTCGTGAACTTCACCCTCGGTCATGTTGGCAAACATGTTCTCGAGTTTAGATTTCTGCTGACGAGCCAGTTTAACTTCACGGAATTTGCCCTGACGATACAGTGCAACTTCACGTGCTTTCTTCTCGTCACGCACAACGGTCACTTCGTCACCGGCAGCCGGCACACCGGACAGACCCAGGATTTCCACTGGAATGGACGGACCTGCTTCCAGGACTTCCTGACCCAGTTCGTTACGCATCGCACGAACACGGCCATATTCGAAACCACACAGGACGATATCGCCTTTATGCAGTGTACCTTCGCGAACCAGAACGGTCGCCACTGGGCCACGGCCTTTATCCAGGAAGGATTCGATAACAGCGCCGCTCGCCATACCGTTACGGATCGCTTTCAGCTCCAGAACTTCAGCCTGCAGCAGGATCGCGTCCAGCAGGTCGTCGATACCGGTACCCGCTTTCGCAGACACGTGTACGAACTGGCTTTCACCGCCCCACTCTTCTGGCATGATGCCGTATTGGGACAGTTCGTTTTTAACACGATCCGGATCCGCTTCTGGCTTATCGATCTTGTTCACTGCAACCACTACCGGCACACCCGCCGCTTTCGCGTGCTGGATAGCTTCAATAGTCTGTGGCATGACGCCATCATCAGCTGCAACAACCAGAACAACGATATCTGTCGCCTGGGCACCACGAGCACGCATTGAGGTAAACGCGGCGTGACCTGGGGTATCCAGGAAGGTGATCATACCGTTGTCAGTTTCTACGTGGTAAGCACCGATGTGCTGGGTAATACCACCCGCTTCACCGGAGGCCACTTTCGTAGAACGAATGTAGTCGAGCAGAGAGGTTTTACCATGGTCAACGTGACCCATGATGGTCACCACTGGCGCACGCGGTTCAGCCGCAGCACCGGTGTCACGGTCGCTCATTACCGCTTCTTCCAGCTCGTTTTCACGACGCAGGATAACTTTGTGGCCCATCTCTTCGGCAACCAGCTGTGCGGTTTCCTGGTCGATAACCTGGTTGATGGTCGCCATTGCGCCCAGCTTCATCATCGCTTTGATGACCTGAGAGCCTTTAACTGCCATCTTGTTCGCCAGATCGCCAACGGTGATGGTTTCGCCGATCACAACGTCACGGTTAACTGCCTGAGCTGGCTTCTGGAAGCCCTGCTGCAGAGAAGAACCTTTACGCTGTTTGCCGCCTTTACCACCACGTACCGCTGCACGCGCTTCTTCACGGTCAGCTTTAGATTCGGCGTGTTTATTGCCTTTCTTCGCCGGACGCGCTGCTTTCGCATTGCGACCACGACCACGGCCGCCTTCAACTTCACGGTCGTTATCATCTTCAGCCTGACGCGCGTGCTGAGAAGTGGTCACGTGATAGTCGCTGGTATCTTCAGACTGCTCAGCGATATCAACACCGTTCTTCTCGTTTTCTTCTGCCATACGGCGTGCTTCTTCAGCCACACGACGCGCTTCTTCTTCCAGCTTACGACGGGCTTCTTCTTCCGCTTTGCGCTTCAGCTCGGCAGCTTCATTTTCACGGCGGGCTTTTTCAGCCTGGGCGGTTTTGGTCATTTCGTCTGTCTGTTGATTGCTCACTTTGTCTTTTTCCGCAGCGTCACGCTTCACTTTATCACTTGCGTCGCGTTTCGCTTTTTCTGCGGCCTCACGTTCAGCTTTTAATTCTGCTTCACGTTTAGCGGTTGCTTCCGCCTCACGCTGAGCTTGTTCTTCCGCTTCACGCTGTGCCTGCTCTTCCGCGGCAAGGCGTTCTGCCTCTTGCGGATCACGTTTTACAAAGGTGCGCGTCTTGCGGACTTCAATTTGTACCGATTTGCTTTTGCCACCGGTACCTGGGATGTTTAACGTGCTACGCGTTTTGCGTTGCAGCGTTAACTTGTCAGGCGTCGAACCGTGTTCACGGTTCAGATGCGTTAACAAGGTTTGTTTTTCTTGCGCGGTCACCGAGTCATCAGCGGACTTCGGGATCCCTGCATCAGCAAATTGCTGTACCAGGCGGTCCACGGAGGTCTGAATCTCAGCAGCCAGCGATTTTACAGTTACATCAGTCATGCTGTTCCTTCCTGCTACAGTTTATTACGCTTCGTCGCCGAACCAGCAAATATTACGTGCGGCCATGATGAGCTCGCCGGCTTTCTCGTCGGTTAAACCTTCGATATCAGCCAGGTCATCAACGCCTTGCTCGGCGAGGTCTTCCAGCGTACAAACACCACGGGCAGCCAGCTTGAACGCAATCGCACGATCAAGACCTTCCAGATTCAGCAGGTCATCAGCCGGCTTCTTATCGCCAAGGCTTTCTTCCTGAGCCAGTGCCAGGGTGGTCAGTGCGTTTTTAGCGCGTTCACGCAGGGCTTCAACGGTTGGCTCATCCAGACCGTCAATTTCCAGCAGCTCTTTCATTGGCACATAGGCCAGTTCTTCCAGCGTAGAGAAGCCTTCTTCAACCAGAACAGTGGCGAAATCTTCGTCAATATCCAGGTACTTAGTGAAGGTATCGATCGCCGCATGGGCTTCAGCCTGATGCTTGGCCTGCAGGTCATCAACGGTCATGACGTTGAGTTCCCAGCCGCTCAGCTGTGACGCCAGGCGAACGTTCTGACCATTACGGCCGATTGCCTGCGCCAGGTTGCCCGCTTCAACTGCGATATCCATAGTGTGTTTGTCTTCGTCAACAACGATAGACGCCACATCAGCTGGAGCCATTGCGTTGATCACGAACTGCGCCGGGTTATCGTCCCACAGAACGATATCAATACGCTCGCCGCCAAGCTCAGTAGAGACAGCCTGAACACGCGCACCACGCATACCGACACAAGCACCGACTGGGTCGATACGCTTGTCGTTGGTTTTCACCGCAATTTTCGCACGAGAGCCCGGATCGCGAGCCGCTGCTTTAATCTCGATAACTTCTTCGCCGATTTCCGGTACTTCGATACGGAACAGTTCAACCAGCATTTCTGGTTTAGAACGGGTCACGAACAACTGTGCACCACGCGCTTCAGGACGCACGGCGTACAGAACACCACGAATACGGTCACCTGGACGGAAGTTTTCACGTGGCAGCATATCTTCACGCAGAATTACCGCTTCAGCGTTACCCGGCATCCCTTCGGATTTGATTTCCAGAGAGATGTTGTCGCGGTTTACTTTCTTCACCACGCCAGTAATGATTTCGCCTTCCTGATCGCGGAACTGGTCGACAACCAGCGCGCGCTCGGCTTCACGCACTTTCTGCACGATAACCTGTTTCGCGGTCTGGGTCGTGATACGGTCGAAAGTCACAGATTCAATCTGATCTTCAACGTATTCACCCACGTTCAGACTTTCGTCTTCAAAACGTGCCGCTTCCAGGGTGATCTCTTTGGTCGGCTGGGTCACTTCTTCAACGATTACCCAACGACGGAATGTATCGAAGTCACCGCTTTTACGATCGATTTCTACGCGAACATCGATCTCTTGCTCGTATTTTTTCTTGGTTGCTGTAGCCAGTGCACTTTCCAGCGCTTCGAAAATCTTCTCACGCGGCAGTGATTTCTCGTTGGAGACGGCTTCAACAACAGCCAAAATTTCTTTGTTCATCGCGGGCTTTTCACCTCAATCCAGACTGTTAAAAGTGGGGAACCAGGTTCGCCTTCTGGATATTACTCAGCGCGAACACTTCATCTTTGCCTTCGACTGTTACCGTGATCATTTCACCATCAACGGCTTTGATAATTCCCTGCCATTTACGGCGGTTCTGTACGGCCATACGCAGAACGAGAGCCACTTCTTCACCGGTAAAACGCACATAGTGTTCGGCCGTGAACATCGGGCGATCGAGGCCAGGTGAGGAAACTTCCAGGTTGTACGCAACGGTAATCGGGTCTTCAACATCAAGAACCGCACTCACCTGGTGGCTGACATCAGCACAATCATCAACATTGATGCCATCTTCACTATCAATATAGATGCGCAGCGTCGATGTACGGCCGCGAACGAATTCGATGCCGACCAGTTCGTAGCCCAGTGCTTCGACCGGTGCAGTAATCATCTCTGTTAATTTTTGCTCTAATGTGGACAAGCCCACCCCCAAGACATAAAAAAAGGGCGTAAAGCCCAGTTATTCTGTAGTCAGATAACAAAAAACCCCGATAAATCGGGGCTTTAGATAACTGAACCCTATAGCCACAACTGTGGCCTGGAGCACTCTCCGAAAGAATTTTTTCAAATCCAGCTACGAAGGCTCTAAGTCTTCACAGTATATTTGAAAAAGAACTTTATGGGAAAGTGGTTGCGGGGGCCGGATTTGAACCGACGACCTTCGGGTTATGAGCCCGACGAGCTACCAGGCTGCTCCACCCCGCGCCTGAAACGTGGCAAATTCTACGCGTTTTGGACAGAATTTGCAAATAATGCTGGGATTTGGTACCGAAGACGGGACGTAAAATCGGCGTTCAGTATATTGATAGTTGACCCCACCTGTCAAGGTGACTTCCGTCAGAGCAATCAGACCAAAATTTTTACAAAAAACGCAGGAGTCTCTTTCGGTCATCGGCAAAAGATGATTAAATGAATACTCACTTATTTTGCATAAACATGCACAGATAGCGAAAGCGGTCTCTAATCAGTCAATCAAGCAGGGTTTTATTATATGACGACGATTCTCAAGCATCTTCCGGTAGGACAACGTATTGGCATCGCTTTCTCAGGCGGCCTGGATACCAGCGCTGCACTGCTGTGGATGCGCCAGAAGGGAGCGGTTCCGTATGCATATACTGCGAACCTCGGTCAGCCAGATGAGGAAGATTATGATGCGATCCCTCGTCGTGCCATGGAATATGGTGCAGAGAACGCACGTCTGATTGACTGCCGTAAGCAACTGGTCGCTGAAGGTATCGCGGCTATTCAGTGTGGCGCGTTCCATAACACCACCGGCGGCCTGACCTATTTCAACACCACCCCACTGGGCCGTGCCGTGACCGGTACCATGCTGGTTGCTGCCATGAAAGAAGATGGCGTGAACATCTGGGGTGACGGTAGCACCTATAAAGGCAACGATATCGAACGTTTCTATCGTTATGGTCTGCTGACGAACGCTGAACTGCAGATCTACAAACCGTGGCTGGATACTGACTTCATCGACGAGCTGGGCGGCCGTCATGAGATGTCCGAATTCATGATTGCCTGTGGTTTTGACTACAAAATGTCAGTCGAGAAAGCCTATTCCACCGACTCCAATATGCTGGGTGCGACGCATGAAGCGAAAGACCTGGAATTCCTGAATTCCAGCGTGAAGATTGTTAACCCGATCATGGGTGTGAAGTTCTGGGACGAAAACGTCAAAATTCAGGCGGAAGAAGTGACCGTGCGTTTCGAACGTGGTCATCCGGTTGCGCTGAACGGCAAAACGTTCTCTGACGATGTTGAACTGATGCTGGAAGCAAACCGTATCGGTGGTCGTCACGGTCTGGGCATGAGCGATCAGATTGAAAACCGTATCATCGAAGCGAAAAGCCGTGGCATCTATGAAGCCCCGGGGATGGCGCTGCTGCATATCGCATACGAGCGTCTGCTGACCGGTATTCACAACGAAGATACCATTGAGCAGTATCACTCTCATGGGCGCCAACTGGGTAAACTGCTGTACCAGGGCCGCTGGTTCGATCCGCAGGCACTGATGCTGCGTGATTCCCTGCAACGTTGGGTTGCAAGTGCAATCACTGGTGAAGTCACTCTTGAGCTGCGTCGCGGTAACGACTACTCCATCCTGAACACCGTGTCTGACAATCTGACTTACAAAGCAGAACGTCTGACCATGGAGAAAGGGGAATCTGTGTTCTCTCCGGACGATCGTATTGGCCAGTTAACCATGCGTAACCTGGACATCACCGATACGCGTGCGAAGCTGTTTAACTACGTTGAGAATGGCCTGCTCTCTGCCAGTTCCGGTAATGGTCTGCCACAGGTTGAAAACCTGGAGCACAGCGATAAGAAGTAATCGCTGACAAGAAATGCAAAAGGCGTCCGATGGACGCCTTTTTTATGCCTGTTAATCCACAGACGAAAAAAAGACGTCTTTCGACGTCTTTCTTCTGGAATATTGGTACCGAGGATGGGACTCGAACCCACAAGCCCGTTAGGGCACTACCACCTCAAGGTAGCGTGTCTACCAATTCCACCACCTCGGTACAGAATACTTAGTGCGGGATATCGCTGGTCGGCTTAGCCGGAGCAGCTGGTTGAGTTTGCTCAGTTTTTGCTGGCGCGCTCAGATTTTCCCACTCGCTTCCTTTGCTGGACTTGTTGCTGTTGATATTGCCAAGCACCAGACTGATGATGAAGAACAGCGTAGCCAGAATCGCCGTTGTGCGGGTCATGAAGTTCGCAGAACCACTTGAACCGAACAGCGTACCGGAAGCGCCTGCTCCGAAGGAGGCTCCCATATCAGCGCCTTTACCTTGCTGCAGCATAATCAGCGCTACGAGAGCGATGGCTACAATAAGGAAAACAACTAAAAGAGCTTCGTACATAATCAACCTGTTCCTTGCGGATTTGCCGCATACCAATGCTTCGACCAATTAGCAGGATTTTTGTTTCCCACTGAAGCGGGTGTGAATACTAACCAAAGCGAATGACCTTCGCAAGGGCATTTTTGACGCATTGTATCAACTGCGGAAAAAAACAGCAAAAAGCCATTAATTGCTTAAAACAAAGGCGACAAAAGCCGCCTTTTTAAACATTTAGCGTGCAAGATTATGCAGCTTTTACGGCATCCGCGATACGGTGCGCAAATTCATTCACCTGCGCTTCGTCTTCACCTTCCACCATGACGCGAATCAGTGGTTCAGTACCAGACTTACGCAACAGTACGCGTCCACGGTTGCCCAGGGCAGCTTCAACATCAGCCATCACCGCTTTCACGTTATCATTTTCCAGCGGATCGCCTTTACCGGCGGTAAACCGCACGTTCACCAGGATCTGTGGGAACATTTTCATACCGCTGCAGAGATCGTGCAGGCTCATATGGTTGCGCGCCATGGCCGCAACCACCTGCAGTGCGGCGACGATACCGTCCCCGGTGGTGGTTTTGTCCAGCAGAATCACGTGACCGGAGTTTTCTGCGCCAATTCGCCAGCCCTTCTCCTGCAGTTTTTCCAGCACATAGCGGTCACCCACTTTCGCGCGAACAAACGGAATACCGAGCTGTTTCAGTGCCAGTTCCAGGCCCATGTTACTCATTAAGGTGCCGACTGCGCCGCCACGCAACTGCCCCTGACGCAGACCTTCACGCGCGATGATATACAGGATCTGGTCACCATCGACCTTATTACCTTCGTGGTCGACCATGATTACGCGGTCACCGTCGCCGTCCAGCGCAATACCCAGATCGGCTTTTTCAGCCAGCACACGCGCCTGCAGGGCACGAACGTCTGTCGCACCAACCTGTTCGTTAATGTTCAGACCATCCGGCTCACAGCCAATGGTGATGACCTTCGCGCCCAGTTCACGGAAGACATTCGGGGCAATGTGGTAGGTCGCACCGTTTGCGCAGTCCACCACAATTTTGAGATGTGCCAGACTCAGTTCGTTCGGGAAAGTCCCTTTGCAGAATTCGATATAACGACCCGCCGCATCGACGATACGGTTGGCTTTACCCAGTTCTGCGGAATCGACACAGGTGATCTCTTTTTCCATTTCGGCTTCGATGGCTTCTTCCACTTCATCCGGTAACTTGGTGCCATCAATGGAGAAGAACTTGATACCGTTGTCATAGAACGGGTTGTGTGAAGCCGAAATAACAATCCCCGCTTCTGCCCGGAAAGTACGCGTCAGGTATGCGACTGCAGGTGTTGGCATTGGGCCCGTAAAGGAGGCGGATAGCCCGGCAGCCGCAAGGCCTGCTTCCAGTGCCGATTCCAGCATATAACCCGAAATACGGGTGTCTTTACCGATAATGATCTTACGGGAACCATGACGTGCCAGTACCTTGCCAGCAGCCCAGCCGAGCTTCAGGACAAAATCAGGGGTGATGGGAGCATCGCCTACACGCCCACGGATACCATCGGTACCAAAATATTTACGATTACTCATAGCGTTTGTTTTCCTTCGCTGCCAGTGTGGCTTCCACCACTCGCATGGCTTCTACTGTTTCTTTGACGTCATGGACACGGATAATGTGCGCACCTTGCATCGCCGCAATCACCGCACAGGCCAGGCTGCCACTCAGGCGTTCCCCTGGCCCCACATTCAGTAACTGACCAATCATCGACTTTCTCGACATCCCCACCAGCAGCGGCAGGCCAAAGTGATGAAATTCCGATAAGCGCGCAAGCAATGCATAATTGTGGGAGAGATTTTTACCGAAACCGAACCCCGGGTCGAGCAGCAATTTCTCTTTTGCGATACCGGCACGTTCGCATCGCGCAATATGCTCAATAAAGAAGCGGTTCACATCGGCATACACATCATCATACTTTGGCGCTTCCTGCATGGTTTTCGGTTGCCCTTGCATATGCATCAGGCAAACCGGCAAGCCGGTTTCCGCAGCGGCTTCAAGTGCGCCAGGTTCGGTGAGCGAACGGATATCATTGATAATGTGAGCACCTACTCTCGCCACTTCACGGATCACTTCTGGCTTGGATGTATCCACAGAGATCCAGACCTCAAATCGCTGTGCTATCGCTTCCACCACCGGCACCACGCGCGCCAGCTCTTCTTCCACAGAAACGTCCGCCGCACCAGGACGCGTCGATTCGCCGCCAACATCAATGATCGTGGCACCTGCATTGATCATTAAATTGGCGTGCTTAACCGCTTCGATGAGCGTGTTATGCGTGCCACCGTCGGAGAAGGAATCAGGGGTAACATTCAGGATCCCCATCACATGGGGATGTGAGAGATCGAGATGCGAGTCCTGAGCGAATAGTTTCATGGCAAAATCCCTGGTATTTTCAAGGTTAAACAGAAAAGAAAAACCCCGGAGCAAGCTCCAGGGTTTGATGTACAGACAAATGCTTCAACAGCAGAGACTTACTTATCGCCCAACTGTTCTGACATGGTGTTGCCCGGGTTTGGCGTACGCGGTTCATCAACCGGACGCGGCGCACGCGGGGTGCCATTATTGTCAGAATTGTTGGAAGCACCAGGGTCTTCCCAGCCAGCTGGCGGACGCACTTCGCGGCGGGCCATCAGGTCGTCGATCTGCGGAGCATCGATGGTCTCATATTTCATGAGCGCATCTTTCATTGAATGCAGAATGTCCATATTGTCGTTCAGGATCTGACGTGCGCGACCGTAGTTACGTTCAATCAGCGCTTTCACTTCCTGGTCGATGATACGTGCAGTCTCATCGGACATATGTTTCGCTTTCGCCACAGAACGGCCCAGGAATACTTCACCCTCTTCCTCTGCATACAGCAGCGGACCGAGTTTGTCGGAGAAGCCCCACTGAGTCACCATGTTACGCGCCAGGTTTGTCGCGACTTTAATATCGTTAGACGCACCGGTAGAAACATGTTCTGCACCGTAGATAATCTCTTCCGCCAGACGACCGCCGTACAGGGTTGAAATCTGACTTTCCAGTTTCTGACGGCTGGCGCTGATCGCGTCGCCTTCAGGCAGGAAGAAGGTCACACCCAGCGCACGACCGCGCGGAATAATCGTCACTTTATGCACCGGATCGTGTTCCGGTACCAGGCGGCCGATAATCGCGTGACCCGCTTCGTGGTACGCCGTGGACTCTTTCTGCGCTTCGGTCATCACCATGGAGCGACGTTCCGCACCCATCATGATTTTGTCTTTCGCTTTCTCGAACTCTACCATCGACACAACACGCTTGTTACCGCGAGCGGCAAACAGTGCTGCTTCGTTGACGAGGTTAGCCAGGTCCGCACCAGAGAAGCCCGGGGTACCGCGCGCAATGATTGCCGCGTCGATATCTGGCGCCAGCGGTACGCGACGCATATGGACTTTCAGAATCTGTTCACGACCGCGAACATCTGGCAGACCCACCACAACCTGACGGTCGAAACGGCCTGGACGCAGCAGTGCAGGGTCAAGTACGTCAGGACGGTTAGTCGCCGCGATAACGATGATACCTTCGTTACCTTCGAAACCGTCCATCTCAACCAGCATCTGGTTCAGCGTCTGTTCACGTTCATCGTGACCACCACCCAGCCCAGCACCACGCTGGCGACCTACGGCGTCGATTTCATCAATGAAGATAATGCACGGTGCTGCCTTCTTAGCCTGCTCGAACATGTCGCGCACACGAGATGCACCCACACCTACGAACATTTCAACGAAGTCAGAACCCGAAATTGTAAAGAACGGCACCTTCGCTTCACCCGCGATGGCTTTCGCCAGCAGGGTTTTACCGGTACCCGGAGGGCCTACCATCAGCACGCCTTTCGGGATCTTACCGCCCAGTTTCTGGAAACGGCTCGGCTCGCGCAGGTATTCAACCAGTTCACCAACCTCTTCTTTCGCTTCGTCACACCCGGCAACGTCAGCGAACGTGGTCTTGATCTGGTCTTCCGTCAGCATACGCGCCTTGCTCTTACCGAACGACATGGCACCTTTGCCACCGCCGCCCTGCATCTGGCGCATAAAGAAGATCCAGACGCCGATAAGAAGCAGCATCGGGAACCAGGAAATGAAGATAGAAGCCAGCAGGCTTGGTTCTTCTGGCGGCTCACCTACCACCTTGACGTTTTTAGTCAGAAGGTTATCAAGCAGCTTAGGATCGTTCACCGGGATGTAAGTCGTGTAACGGTTACTATCTTTCTTGGTAACGTTGATCTCACGTCCGTTGATACGCGCTTCGCGAACCTGGTCCTGATTGACCTCCTGCAGGAAGGTAGAATAATCCACCTTGCGGCCATTCGACTCGCTGGGCCCAAAGCTCTGGAATACTGACATCAGCACAACGGCAATGACCAGCCAGAGTATTAGGTTTTTCGCCATGTCACTCAAGGGATTAACCTCATATTACAACTGTGTTAAAAACAGCGTCAGGATACTCTATATCCAGTTTCATTCAAACTTTCGCCTGAAATCCGCCGGTTATCATTTTCGCCCGGTCGCTACAATATACACTTCTCGGGAACGGGCCCGGGAAGAGTCCGGCTTACGAACTTTGACCTTCGCAAACAGGGAGCGAATTTCCTTAAGATACTCCTCGAAACCTTCGCCCTGAAACACCTTCACAACAAAACTACCACCAGGCGCTAGTACATCACGACACATTTCTAACGCTAGCTCCACCAGATACATGGCGCGGGGGATATCCACCGCCGGTGTTCCACACATATTTGGTGCCATATCCGACATGACAACCTGGACCTTACTGTCACCTACACGATCAAGTAACGCTTTCAGCACTAATTCATCACGAAAATCGCCCTGAAGGAAGTCGACACCAACGATGGGATCCATTGGTAAAAGATCACACGCGATGATTCGACCGGTTCCGCCGATCTGCGTTACCGCATACTGGGACCATCCGCCAGGTGCCGCACCGAGGTCGACAACCGTCATCCCCGGCTTAAAAAGTTTGTCACTTTGCTGTATTTCATCAAGTTTAAACCAGGCGCGGGATCGCAACCCCTTTTTCTGCGCCTGTTGAACATATTTATCGCTAAAGTGTTCCTGAAGCCAGCGGCTGGAGCTGGCAGAACGCTTTTTACCTGTCATTTAACATTTCCGTCCTGGTTCATCGTTGCTTGCCTGTGACGTAAATTTCTACGCAGCTATTTGGCGATATAAGGGAGATGGCGGTAGAATGAACCGTTTTCAATCCCAACGTAAGCAAAAATATACGATGAATCTGAGTACTAAACAAAAACAGCACCTTAAAGGTCTGGCACATCCGCTCAAGCCTGTAGTCATGCTTGGCAACAATGGTTTGACCGAAGGGGTGCTTGCCGAGATTGAACAAGCGCTGGAACACCACGAGCTGATCAAGGTGAAAATCGCCTCTGAAGACAGAGACACTAAAAACCTGATCGTGGAAGCCATCGTGCGCGAAACCGGCGCCTGTAATGTACAGGTCATCGGTAAAACGCTGGTGCTCTACCGCCCATCTAAAGAGCGTAAAATCTCGCTGCCACGCTAAGGATATCCTGAATCGAACACATTTTCTGTGTAAAACGAGGGATTTCTGTCAGCAGGTGAGCAAAATGCCACGCTCCTTGAGTTGATAAAAGGCCGCTATGCGGCCTTTTTCTTTTCTTTACAATGTATCAACATCTTAGCAGAGAGGCGAATTACAGGTACTCGACCTTGATAATTTCGTACTCCACTTCACCACCAGGGGTGCGGATAGTCACAACATCATCCTGCTCTTTGCCAATCAGGCCACGAGCAATCGGTGAGTTCACCGAAATCAGGTTCTGTTTAAAATCAGCTTCATCATCGCCCACGATGCGATAAGTCTGCTCTTCGTCGCTGTCCAGGTTCAGCACAGTAACGCTTGAGCCGAAGATCACGCGGCCATTATTTGGCATTTTTGTGATGTCGATAACCTGCGCATTAGACAGCTTGGCTTCGATATCTTTAATACGCCCTTCGCAAAAGCCCTGCTGCTCACGCGCCGCATGATATTCAGCATTCTCCTTCAGGTCGCCATGCTCACGCGCTTCCGCGATAGCGGCGATAATTTCAGGGCGACGAACGGATTTTAGGAAATCCAGCTCTTCGCGCAGTTTTTCGGCACCACGTAAGGTCATCGGAATAGCTTGCATTTGTTATACCTCTTAAACATTCCTGTTGGGAGCAGTGTTCCCTGCCCCGGCCGCATTAGCAGGCCAGAAGCAAAAAGAAAACCGACCCGGGGGTCAGACCCCAGGTCAGCAGCAATTTTCAATTTGATACGCATTTTACCCCGAAGTTCACTATGGGTCATCGTTTACTTTGCAGTGCTATGCACCGTAGTATGACGGTTTGTTTTCGGGTTGTTAGCGCGAGATTATGCGATTTTCCAGATTTATCATCGGATTGACTACCGGTATAACGTTCAGCGTTCAGGCTGCGAATGTTGATGAGTATATTAATCAACTGCCCGCAGGTGCCAACCTTGCATTAATGGTGCAGAAGGTCGGAGCGCCGACGCCAGAAATTGACTACCACAGTCAACAAATGGCGCTGCCCGCCAGTACCCAGAAGGTGATCACTGCGCTCGCCGCCCTGCTTCAGCTCGGGCCTGATTTCCGTTTCACCACCACCCTTGAGACCAAAGGCAACGTCGAGGGCGGTGAACTGAAAGGCGATCTTATCGCCCGCTTCGGAGGTGACCCAACCTTTAAACGCCAGGATATCCGCAACATGGTTGCGGTGCTGAAAAAATCCGGTGTGCAGAAGATTGATGGCAATGTACTGATCGACACCTCTATCTTTGCCAGCCACGATAAGGCTCCTGGTTGGCCGTGGAACGACATGACGCAGTGCTTTAGCGCCCCGCCCGCCGCCGCGATTGTTGACCGTAACTGTTTCTCTGTTTCGCTGTACAGCGCGCCAAAGCCAGATGATTTAGCGTTTATCCGTGTGGCATCCTACTACCCGGTCACGATGTTTAGTCAGGTACGCACGCTGGCCAAGGGCTCACCGGATGCGCAGTATTGCGAACTGGACGTGGTACCAGGCGATCTTAACCGCTTCACGCTGACGGGCTGCCTCACGCAGCGCGCCGATCCGCTGCCGCTGGCCTTTGCGATACAGGATGGGGCAAGCTATGCGGGTGCCATTCTGAAAGATGAACTGAAACAAGCGGGAATAACATACACCGGCACACTGCTTCGTCAGACGCAGGTCAACCAACCCGGCACGGTCATCGCCAGCAAACAGTCGCCACCGCTGCACGATTTGCTGCGAATTATGCTGAAAAAGTCTGACAACATGATTGCCGACACCGTGTTCCGCATGATTGGTCACGCGCGCTTTGGCGTGCCAGGGACCTGGCGTGCGGGTTCAGATGCTGTTCGTCAGATCCTGCGACAACAAGCAGGGATCGATCTGGGTAATACCATCGCCGTCGATGGCTCCGGGTTATCACGCCATAATTTGATCTCCCCGGCCAGCATGATGCAAGTGCTTCAGTACATTGCACAACATGACACTGAGCTAAACTTTATTTCTATGCTGCCACTTGCCGGGCAGGACGGTACGCTGCAGTACCGCGCCGGGCTTCACGCTGCCGGTGTGGATGGTAAAGTATCCGCGAAGACAGGTTCATTGCAGGGGGTTTACAACCTTGCAGGCTTCATCACCACCGCCAGCGGACAACGCATGGCATTCGTGCAGTATCTTTCCGGCTATGCCGTCGAGCCGACCGACCAGCGCAATCGCCGTATTCCGCTTGTTCGGTTCGAAAGCAGGCTTTATAAGGACATCTACCAGAATAACTAGCGATGAAACTACTCATAGTTGAAGACGACCTGTTATTACAGGAAGGGCTGGCGCTAGGGCTGGCTAATGAAGGGTATGCCCTTGACTGTGCCGGCACAGCGGCGGAGGCGGATGCTCTGATCCAGAGCGGCGAATACAGTCTGGTGATCCTTGATTTGGGCTTACCTGATAAAGACGGTGCCACGCTGCTTAGTCAGTGGCGTCGCCGCGGAGTCGCCAATCCAGTGTTGATCCTGACAGCACGCGATGCCATAGAAGATCGTATCACCGGCCTCGATGCTGGAGCAGATGATTACCTGGTGAAGCCTTTTGCACTGGCAGAACTGCAGGCTCGCGTGCGAGCGTTAATACGCCGTTATCAGGGTCATAGCGATAACTTGCTGACTGACGGTGATATTACGCTGAATCTGCAAACCCAGCAGGTACTGCGTCAGTCCCAGCCGATTGAGGTAACACCCAAAGAGTTTGCTTTGCTTACGCGCCTGATTATGCGCAGCGGGCAAACGGTGCACAGAGAAACCCTGCAACAGGATATTTACTCCTGGCAGGACGATCCTGGGTCCAATACCCTTGAAGTCCATATTCACAACCTGCGTCGTAAGCTTGGCAAAGACCGGATCAAAACCGTCCGTGGCGTTGGCTACCGCCTGGAGAGCCAGAAATGAACAGCATGCGTCGGCGCTTGATGGTGCTGCTGGCGGTGATTCTCTTATTTTTTCAACTGATAAGCGTGATCTGGCTGTGGCATGAAAGCCGTGAACAGATTGGTTTTCTGGTCAGTGAGACGTTGTCAGCAAAAGCGCGTAACAACCATGTCGAAAAAGAGATCCGCGAAGCGATCGCCTCTCTGCTGGTTCCATCTCTGGTGATGGTTGGTTTCACGCTGTTTTTCTCATTCTGGGCAGTGACCTGGATAACCCGACCGCTGAATAAACTGCGTGCCAGCCTGGCTAACCGTTCGGCGGATAACTTAACACCGCTTCCTATGTATTCCGACATGGAAGAAATTGGTGCCGTCACCACCTCGCTGAATCAGTTGCTCGCCCGGTTGGATAATACTATCCAACAGGAGCGTCTTTTCACCGCAGACGCCGCACATGAACTGCGGACGCCCCTTGCCGGTATCAGGCTCCATCTTGAACTGATGGCACAGTCTGGCTCTCCTCAGGCTGCGACGTTAATTAGCCGTATTGACCAACTCATGCACACCGTTGAGCAACTGCTAATGCTGGCCCGAGCAGGGCAAGCAATGGCCAGTGGTCACTACGAAACCATTCACTGGACGGAGAATATCATCACCCCGCTTGGTCTGGAGCATGAAGCCAAAGACCATACCGTGATATGGCCTGCCAAAAGTGCGCTCACGGTTCAGGGAGACGCCGTGCTTCTGCGTCTGATGCTGCGTAACCTGCTGGAGAATGCCGGACGTTACAGCCCGTCAGGGACAACCATTGAAGTGACATTAGCAGAAGTCGAGGGCGGTACACAGGTCAGTGTTATCGATCAGGGGCCAGGTATTGCTGAAGCGCACCGACAGTCAATCACTGAACCGTTCCGTCGTCTTGATCAGCGTTATGGTGGTAGTGGCCTGGGACTGAGTATTGTGCAGCGCATCGTGCAACTCCACCGCGGCAAGCTGACACTTGAGAACGGTGTTGAGGGCGGTTTAATCGCCAGCTGTTGGTTACCCTCGACGCTGGAATAAAAAAAGCCCCCTTAATGGGGGCTTTGAACTGATATTAGTGCTTGTAGATGAACTCGACGCCTTCTTCGTCGTCTTCATCCCAATCATCATCCCAGTCTTCTTCTTCTTCCGCTTCCAGCTCTTCGAGCTGTTGACGGTGGTAGTCATCCCACATGAATTCGACTTTTTCAGGCTGTTTCGCTTCTTCAGCCTGAACAATTGGGTTCTCGATGATAAAGGTCATCACATCCCAGCAGAGGTCTTTCACGCCAACCTGGCTTGCCGCAGAGATCAGGTAGTATTTCTCTTCCCAACCCATTGCTTCAGCAATCGCTTTAGCTTTCGCTTCCGCTTCGGCTTTGTCCATCAGGTCAATTTTGTTGAAGACCAGCCAGCGTGGTTTATTCGCCAGTTTTTCGCTGTATTTTTCCAGCTCGCCGATGATGATTCGGGCGTTTTCAACCGGATCGGAACCGTCGATAGGATCGATATCAATGAGGTGCAGCAATACGCGACAGCGCTCAAGGTGTTTCAGGAAGCGGATACCCAGACCGGCACCTTCAGCAGCACCTTCAATCAGACCCGGAATATCGGCAACCACAAAGCTCTTCTCGTTGTCCATGCGGACAACGCCCAGGCTTGGTACCAGTGTGGTAAACGGATAATCCGCCACTTTGGGTTTCGCGGCAGACACGGCGCGAATAAACGTCGATTTACCGGCATTTGGCATACCCAGCATGCCCACGTCTGCCAGAAGCATCAGCTCCAGTTGCAGATCGCGCTTATCGCCAGGCGTCCCCATCGTTTTCTGACGCGGAGTACGGTTAACGGAAGATTTGAAACGGCTGTTACCCAGACCGTGCCAGCCACCTTTTGCGACCATCAGACGCTGACCGTGTTTGGTCATGTCACCCATGGTCTCACCGGTACCTTGATCGATAACACGCGTACCGACAGGAACCTTAATGGTGACATCTTTACCGCGTTTACCGGTACAGTCACGGCTCTGGCCATTCTGGCCACGTTCAGCGCGGAATGATTTTTCGAAACGGTAGTCGATCAGCGTGTTGAGGTTCTCATCTGCCTCCAGCCAAACGTCACCACCATCCCCGCCGTCGCCACCATCAGGGCCACCACGTGGGATATATTTTTCACGGCGGAAGCTCACGCAACCATTGCCGCCATCACCAGCCACGACCAGGATCGTCGCTTCATCAACAAACTTCATTTTACTCTCCGTAACTCATTCGCCTGAGCGGGGGACCACTACAACCGCTTCATTTTTGCGCCAACGTCCCCAAAGACGATGACCAATGGCGGAATACATCGCGCCCGCAACCACGACAAACGCACCGAGATAACCCAACAAGTTGAGCATCGGTCTGACGAAGACATCGGGCCAGGCCATTGATAACAAATCTGAAAATAACAGCGTAAACAGCGGAGTCAGCGTGATTAACGCGCTCACCTGTGCTGCCTGCCAGCGCGCCATCGCTTCGGCCAGCGCGCCATAACCGACCAGCGTATTCAGTCCACAAAAAATGAGACACGCCAGTTGCCAGTCGCTAAGCTGGGCAATCACACCCGGCTTTGCTAATGGCAGTAATGCTATTGTACACAAAGTGTACAGCAAAAAGAGGATCTGCTGTGAGGCCAGACGTCGCAATAACACCTTTTGCGCGACACCATAACTCACCCAGACCGCAGCGGCACCTACACCGAAGATCACACCCCAGGTGTAATCCGTCAGCCGGGTAAAAATCTCTATCAGGCTGGTGTTGAAGAACATCACCAGTCCGCATAGCAGCATGCTCGCCCCGACAATCTGTGTACCGCGCATCTTCTCCTTGAGGATAAAGACGCTGGCGACCATCATGCCCACCGGTGAAAGCTGACCAATCACCTGCGACGCCGTGGGGCTGAGATATTGCAGGGAAGAGCTGAACAGGATGAAGTTACCGAACAGACCGCCCGTCGCGATAGCCAGCAACACCAGCCAGCGCGGTTTACGGAAGAGCCGCAAGGGTGGAAGCTTACCTTTGATAGCCAGAATGGCCCCAAGGCCGATGCTTGCCATCAGAAAGCGATAAAAGACCACCGTAGGCGGCTCCATCACTTCCAGTACCTGCTTCATGGCAATTGGCAGCGCACCCCAGCACATTGCGGTGGTGAGCGCCAAAAGAATACCAATGCCGGCCTGCTGCTTCATGCCCGTTTTCCCTACAGAAAAAATTACCGGGTTTCCAATGTAAAAAGCCCCGCAACAGGTTGCGGGGCTTTAATCCGTTACCGGACCGAGAAAACCTTACTCAGCAACGATGCTGATGTATTTACGGTTGTTCGGGCCTTTAACTTCAAATTTCACTTTACCGTCTGCTTTAGCAAACAGAGTGTGGTCACGACCGCAACCTACGTTGTTGCCAGCGTGGAATTTGGTACCACGTTGACGAACGATGATGCTACCCGCCAGAACGGATTCGCCACCGAAACGCTTAACGCCCAGGCGTTTAGCTTCTGAATCGCGACCGTTACGTGTGGAGCCGCCAGCCTTTTTATGTGCCATTTAAATCTCTCCTCAGGTCTTAGGCGCTGATGCCAGTAATTTTCACATCAGTGAACCACTGACGGTGGCCCTGCTGCTTACGGTAGTGCTTACGACGACGAAACTTAACGATTTTAACTTTCTCGCCACGACCGTGTGCAACAACTTCAGCTTTGATAACGCCGCCATCAACGAAAGGAACGCCGATTTTGACTTCTTCACCGTTTGCGATCATCAGAACTTCAGCGAATTCAACAGATTCGCCAGTTGCGATGTCCAGCTTTTCCAGGCGAACGGTCTGACCTTCGCTTACTCGGTGTTGTTTACCACCACTTTGGAAAACCGCGTACATATAAACTCCGCTTCCGCGCACATCCTCGTATGAATCAGAGTGCGCTATAAATATTCACAATAGGGCGCGAATATTACGCAAAACGCGAGCCTTTGACAAGTGCTACCGTCAATACATGAAGAAAAAAAACACAACACGTACGGTAACGTTTATCTGAGCCGTTTTTTCAGTACAATCAGCACTACTATTGATAAACCGAAACCCTTCGTTACCCCATTGAAGATGGGATCAACAGGATAAAAAGCCCGGCTTTTGCGATGAATTTAGAAAAAATCAACGAGTTAACCGCGCAAGATATGGCGGGTGTGAATGCAGCAATCCTGGAGCAACTCAACTCTGATGTTCAACTGATCAATCAGTTGGGCTACTACATCGTCAGCGGCGGCGGTAAACGCATTCGCCCGATGATTGCCATCCTGGCCGCCAGAGCCGTTGGTTATCAGGGAAATGCCCACGTGACCATCGCAGCACTTATCGAATTTATTCACACGGCGACGCTTCTGCATGACGACGTTGTGGATGAATCGGATATGCGTCGTGGTAAAGCCACGGCAAACGCTGCTTTCGGGAACGCAGCCAGCGTTCTGGTGGGGGATTTTATCTATACCCGCGCCTTCCAGATGATGACCAGTCTGGGCTCTCTGAAAGTACTGGAAGTGATGTCCGAGGCCGTTAACGTGATCGCTGAAGGTGAAGTGCTGCAGCTGATGAACGTCAATGACCCAGACATCACCGAAGAAAACTACATGCGCGTGATCTACAGCAAAACCGCGCGCCTGTTTGAAGCGGCTGCCCAGTGCTCCGGTATTCTGGCGGACTGTACCGAAGCACAGGAAAAAGGCCTGCAGGACTATGGCCGTTATCTGGGTACCGCATTCCAGTTAATTGATGATTTGCTGGACTACAGTGCTGACGGCGAAACACTTGGCAAAAACGTGGGCGATGACCTGAACGAAGGCAAACCCACCCTGCCACTGCTTCATGCTATGCGCAACGGTTCAGCCGAACAGGCAAAAATGATCCGTGAAGCGATTGAGCAGGGAAATGGCCGTCATCTGCTGGAACCTGTGCTGGAAACCATGGCAATCTGCGGATCGCTGGAATGGACGCGCCAACGTGCGGAAGAAGAAGCCGACAAAGCCATCGAAGCTCTTCAGGTCATTCCCGACAGCCCATGGCGCGATGCACTGATTGCGCTTGCCCACATTGCCGTTCAGCGAGACCGTTAATCCCTCCTGCATCTCCCTGCGGCTATCGCGGGGAGATTCCAGCACACACCTGTAAATTCCGTGTTCATGTAAATTCATCGGTTTAAAGACCGCATGAATAAAGCCATGCCTTATTCTGAATATCCCTTCCAGTAACGCGAACTTTTTAGAACAAGAGTGTGAAATGGGTATAGTAAGCCAGTCGTTTCAGAAGAAACGGCGTGACAGAATCCGAACTTAAGGACAGCGTTATGGATACGAAATTTATCGACTGGCACACGGCAGATATCATTGCGGCACTGCGCAAAAAAGGCACCTCACTGGCAGCTGAATCTCGCCGCAATGGCCTGAGTTCTTCAACCCTGGCAAACGCCCTGACTCGTCCCTGGCCAAAGGGAGAATTAATTATCGCAACTGCGCTGGATACGCATCCGTGGGTGATCTGGCCCTCGCGTTATCACGATCCCATTACCCATGAATTTATCGACAGATCGCGCATGATTCGCCAGAAAAAGGCAAAGAAAAAACCGCAGGAATAATGCGATTTTTGACAGGAACAGCAACCCCCCGGTCATTGCTGGCAGGGGGCTGCCGGAACGATTACTCGCCCTTCACACGCTCGATGTTAGCACCCAGCGCGCGCAGTTTGTCTTCGATACGCTCATAACCACGATCGATGTGATAAATACGATCCACAACCGTTGTACCTTCCGCGATACAACCCGCCAGCACCAGGCTTGCGGACGCACGCAGATCGGTAGCCATCACCTGGGCACCTGACAGCTTCTCAACGCCGTGACAAATCACAGTATTGCTCTCGATCTCTGCATGTGCACCCATACGGATCAGCTCCGGTACGTGCATAAAGCGGTTCTCGAAAATGGTTTCAGTGATGAAGCCAGTACCTTCAGCGACCAGGTTTAGCAACGTGAACTGAGCCTGCATGTCCGTCGGGAACGCCGGATGTGGAGCAGTACGTACATTCACCGCTTTTGGACGCTGACCATGCATATCGAGGCTGATCCAGTCTTCACCGATCTCAATATCAGCACCCGCATCGCGCAGCTTCGCCAGCACCGCATCCAGCGTATCCGGCTGAGCGTTACGACAAACAATCTTACCGCCAGAAATCGCCGCAGCGACCAGGAAGGTACCGGTTTCGATACGGTCCGGCAGAACGCGATAGACACCGCCACCCAGGCGCTCAACACCTTCGATGGTGATACGGTCGGTACCCTGGCCGGAGATCTTCGCACCCAGCGCGACGAGGAAGTTTGCGGTATCCACAATTTCCGGTTCACGTGCGGCATTTTCAATAATGGTGGTACCTTCTGCCAGCGTTGCCGCAGACATAATGGTTACCGTTGCGCCTACGCTCACTTTGTCCATGACAATGTGCGCGCCTTTCAGGCGACCATTCACGGACGCTTTAACGTAACCTTCTTCCAGTTTGATCTCTGCGCCTAGTTTCTCCAAACCAAAGATATGCAGGTCAACCGGGCGTGCGCCGATTGCACAGCCGCCTGGCAGTGAAACCTGACCCTGCCCAAAACGCGCCACCAGCGGGCCAAGCGCCCAGATGGACGCACGCATGGTTTTCACCAGATCGTACGGCGCAGAGAAGTTGTTCACATTGCTGGCATCGATCCAGACGGAACCATTACGCTCAACTTTGGTTCCCAACTGGGTGAGCAGTTTCATGGTGGTGTCGATATCTTTCAGCTTTGGTACGTTCTGAATTTCTACCGGCTCTTCCGCGAGCAGCGCAGCAAAGAGGATTGGCAGCGCGGCGTTTTTCGCGCCAGAAATTGTGACTTCGCCCTGGAGACGCGTTGGCCCCTGTACACGAAATTTATCCATTGTGTGTTCTCTTATAAATTCAACCGTGCTGCGGGCTTGTCGCCCTCAGCTCAAAAACCGTTTAGTTTGCGATCGCGTGCCCACTCTTGCGGGGTGAACGCTTTAATCGACAGAGCGTGGATGCGGTTATCCGCAATATATTCCATCAGCGGCGCGTACACAGCCTGCTGCTTCTTCACACGGCTCATACCGTCGAACAGCTCACCCACAGCAATAACCTGGAAGTGACTGCCATCGCCAGTGACGTGGGCTTCCTGAAGGGAGAGTGCATTCATCAGCACTGTCTGGATTTCATGATTTTCCATGGGCTCTTAATCATCTGATAGTGAAAACAAGCCCAACATCTTAGAGCAAAGTGACGTCGTCTTAAACAAGCAAAAAGCCCTGACGATGAAACTGTCAGGGCTTTCAGAAGTAACGCACTGAAAATATTAACGAGGCAGCACGTCCTGAGGGAGATTGTAGAGCTGCGCGAGGGTAACAACATTATCACTCGCGCCGTGAAGCTGGACGCTTTGCCCCTGCTTTCTCCCCACGGCAATCAGATGGGCGAGCAGCGCAATACCTGCTGTATCCACCCGTATGACATCACTTAAGTCGATGAGCGTCACACCCTGCATCGCTTCATGACGTTGATCCCATAATGGGTTCAGCAGATCCTGATCAAGTTCACCGGACAGCTTTAATGTCTCGCCTTCACGCGACCAGCTGAGTTGCTGCGACATTACTTCTTCTCATCCAGGGTAATTTTCTGACGAGAAATAGACTGCAGCTGCGCGGTCAGGCCATCAATGCCTTTGGTGCGCAGCAGGTCGCTCCACTCGTTCTGTTTGGTGGTGATCATGCTTACCCCTTCGGCAATCATGTCATACGCCTGCCAGTGCCCCGTCTGGCTGTTTTTACGCCACTGGAAATCCAGGCGAACCGGTGGACGCCCGTTAGGATCGTTGATCGTCACACGGATAGGTACAATGGTGGCATCGCCCAACGGCTGCTCAGGGGCAATCTGATAGGTCTGTCCGTGGTACATCGCCAGTGCCTGACCATATGCCTGTTTCAGGTATTCACGGAACGCGGCAAAGTAGGCATCACGCTGCGCGGGAGTTGCATCTTTGTAATAGCGACCCAGCACCAGCGCACCCGCATATTTGATCTGCACGTACGGCAGCAATTCCTGATCGACAACCTCACGCAGATAATCAGGATTAGCACGTATTTTTGGCTGCTCGTTTTTAAGACGGTCGAAAGTCTTCTTCGCAGCTTCGTCCATCTGTTTGTACGGGTTACTCTGATCCGCAGCATGGGCCGCGGTGAGAGGGGCAATGACCAGCATGGCAACCATTAACAGTCGTTTAAACATGAATGACTTCTCCTGAAATTAATTCGTCGTGCCAGATGTCGGTGCGACGTTGGTATGATCTTCAGTCTGCGCAGGGGCAGCATCGGACTTTTTATCATCTCCCTTACTGCTGTAAAGGAACTGACCAATCATATCCTCCAGCACCATCGCGGACTTGGTATCCTGGATAACGCTACCGTCTTTAAGGATAGTCGTTCCAAGCTCAGGATCTTCAAAGCCAACGTTCAGTGCCAGATATTGTTCGCCCAGCAGGCCAGAGGTACGGATAGAAAGCGAGCTGGTGTCCGGGATATGGTTGTAGCGCTCTTCAATATCCATCGCCACGCGCGGCAAATAGGTTTTCTCATCAAGCGTAATGTCCGACACACGGCCGATCACCACACCACCAATACGTACCGGTGAACGCGCCTTCAGCCCGCCGATATTATCGAAGGTGGCATAAATGCGATATGTCGGCTCGGTGCGGACAGATGTGATATCCGCCGCTCTCAGGCAGATAAACAGCGCAGCCAGCAGTGCCAGTAACAGGAACACGCCGACCCAAATTTCATTTTTTCTCGTTTGCATGAACTCAATTCCCAAACATCAGTGCGGTGAGCACAAAATCCAGACCCAGTACGGCCAGCGACGAATGTACGACTGTACGTGTTGTTGCACGGCTAATGCCCGCCGACGTCGGGATGGCATCGTAACCATTGAACAATGCAATCCAGGTGACCGTAATAGCAAAGACCACGCTTTTAATCAGACAGTTGACCAGATCCATTCGCAGATCAATGGCGTCCTGCATGGCTGACCAGAAGAAACCGGCATCAATGCCTTTCCAGTGGACGCCAACCAGCGAGCCGCCCCAGATACCCACGGCGACAAACAGAATAGTCAGTAACGGTAACGAAATCACCCCCGCCCAGAAACGCGGCGAGATGACGCGACGCAGCGGATCGACCGCCATCATCTCCATGCTGGAAAGCTGCTCGGTCGCACGCATCAGGCCAATTTCAGCCGTTAATGCCGACCCCGCGCGCCCGGCGAACAACAGCGCCGCCACAACCGGCCCCAGTTCACGCAGCAGTGAGAGTGCCACCAGCATTCCGAGGCTGGTTTCTGCACTGTAGGTTGTCAGAACAAGGTAGCCCTGAAGCCCAAGCACCATACCGATAAACAGCCCGGAAACAATGATGATGAGCATCGACAGCACGCCGACATTATAAAGCTGACGCACCAGTAAAGGTGCGTGCTTGCGGAATTCCGGCTTGCCGACCAGCGCGTTGAATAACATCAATCCGGCACGCCCGAACGTCCTGATGGTTTTTATGCCACGGTGTCCGAGAGCGGCCAACGCATTTAACAGCATGAGTGGCTTAACTCCCTATTCCCAGTAAATCGTCACGATAGTCGCCCGCCGGGTAGCGGAACGGCACAGGGCCATCTGCAATACCGTCCAGGAACTGCCGCACGCGCGGATCGCAATTTGCCTGCAACGCCTGAGCGCTACCGTGTGCGACGATCTTTTTGTCCGCCACGATATAGGCGTAATCGGCAATGCTCAATACTTCCGGTACATCGTGAGAAACCACAATGCAGGTGACGCCGAGTGCGCTGTTCAGCTCAGAGATGAGCTTCACCAGCACACCCATCGTGATAGGATCCTGCCCGACAAACGGTTCGTCGAACATGATTAAATCAGGTTCTAGTGCAATGGCTCGCGCCAGTGCAGCGCGTCGCGCCATCCCGCCGGACAGTTCCGAAGGCATCAGTTTTGCAGCCCCTCGCAGACCGACGGCTTCGAGCTTCATCATCACCGTGCTTTTCAGCAGTTCAGGCGGCAGGCTGGTATGCTCGCGTAGCGGATAAGCCACATTATCAAAGACGTTCATGTCGGTGAACAGAGCCCCCGACTGAAAGAGCATGCTCATGCGTTTGCGGACAGTATACAGGCGTGAGCGCGACATCTCCGGGATGTTTTCGCCATCAAAGAGGATTTCACCGCTATCCGGTGGGATCTGCCCACCAATAAGACGCAGCAGGGTCGTTTTACCGATCCCGGACGGCCCCATGATGGCAGTGATCTTGCCACGCGGTACGGTCAACGAAATATCATCAAATATCAATCTGTTGGCGCGAGAAAAACTCACACCGCGAACATCGACTAAATTCGCCATCGTTTGGCTCATTTATGGTTCCTTTCTTACCCTGCTCACGTTAAGTCATGCAGCCTGAATCAACCCCAAACTCAGCATTTTTACAGAATAATAGCCGTTGAGGTTAGCGAAAGCTGGCATTTGTTTTACTTTTCCGGCGCATAAAGTCAAAATTAGGAATTCGTTACGCCTCAGACTGTATGCAGTCCAGCCATTCCCGCGCGATGGACCGACGAGTATACCTGAAGAAAGGACTTTTGATGCTTTTAGCAACAGCACTGTTAATAATTGGTTTACTTTTGGTGGTCTACAGTGCTGACCGTTTAGTGTTTGCTGCATCTATCCTGTGTCGCCTGACCGGCGTACCGCCTGTTGTCATCGGGATGACCGTTGTCAGTGTTGGAACCTCACTTCCTGAAATCATCGTCTCTGTTTCGGCATCGCTGCATGGTCAGGTAGACCTGGCTATTGGCACCGCGATTGGCTCGAACATCGTCAATATATTACTGATTTTAGGCCTGGCGGCACTACTCCACCCATTTCGCGTGCATTCCGATGTTCTGCGCCGTGAATTGCCGCTAATGTTAATCGTAAGCCTGCTGGCAGGGTGCGTATTTTATGATGGCGTACTGAGCTACAGCGACGGTATTTTCTTGCTGGCGCTGGCCGTCATCTGGCTGCTTTATAGTGTTAAAATCGCCCGCCAGGCTGAAAAGCTGGGTCAGGATAGTCTGACGCGGGAGCAAGTCGCCGAACTCCCACGGGAAGGCACGCTGCCTGTAGCACTGCTCTGGCTTGGCGTCGCGCTGATCATCATGCCGATGGCAACGCGCATGGTCGTCGATAACGCGACGGTACTGGCGAACTATTTTGCCATCAGCGAACTGACCATTGGCCTGACGGTCATTGCCATCGGCACCAGTCTGCCGGAGCTGGCTACAGCCATTGCGGGAGCACGCAAAGGTGAAGATGATATTGCTATTGGCAATATCATCGGTTCCAACATTTTTAATATCGCGATTGTGATGGGTCTGCCGGCCCTCATAACGCCCGGGCCTTTTAACCCCCTGGCGTTCTCACGCGATTACGGTGTGATGTTGCTGGTCAGCGTGATATTTGCCCTGCTCTGCTGGCGGCGGCAACGCCAGATCGGCAAAGGCGCAGGCGCGCTGTTGACGAGTGGATTTATCGTATGGATGGCGATGCTGTACTGGCTCTCGCCTCTTCTCTCTGGGTAAACGGAAACGCATTATGTCGCAAATAGAATTGCAGCCGGGTTTTGACTTTCAGAAAGCAGGCAAAGACGTTCTGGAGATTGAACGTGAAGGTCTGGCGCAGTTAGATCAGTACATTAATCAGGATTTTAGTCTGGCATGTGAGAAGATATTCTACTGTGCCGGCAAAGTCGTGGTAATGGGGATGGGCAAGTCCGGTCATATTGGCCGCAAAATGGCAGCGACGTTTGCCAGCACCGGAACCTCTTCTTTCTTTGTACACCCGGGGGAAGCCGCACACGGCGACCTGGGGATGGTCACGCCGCAAGATATCGTCATCGCACTGTCAAACTCCGGTGAATCCAATGAGATCCTGGCGCTGATCCCGGTACTGAAGCGACTGCAGGTTCCCCTCATTTGCATGACCAGTCGCCCGGAAAGCAGCATGGCGCGGGCGGCCGATATTCACCTGTGCGTTAAGGTTCCCAAAGAAGCCTGTCCGCTTGGCCTGGCACCAACCTCCAGCACCACCGCTGCACTGGTCATGGGTGATGCGCTTGCCGTGGCCCTGCTGGAAGCCCGCGGTTTTACCCCTGAAGATTTCGCACTTTCTCATCCTGGCGGTGCGCTTGGGCGCAAGCTGCTCCTGCGGGTTAACGATATTATGCACACCGGGGATGAAATTCCCCACGTCAGTAAAGCGGCCTCCCTGCGCGATGCGCTGCTGGAAATCACCCGCAAGAACCTGGGTATGACGGTCGTGTGCGACGACCTGATGAAAATTCAGGGGATCTTCACCGATGGGGACCTGCGTCGCGTGTTTGATATGGGTGTCGATGTCCGCACGCTTGGCATTGCCGATGTGATGACACCTGGCGGCATCCGTGTTCGCCCGGGTACGCTGGCAGTGGATGTGCTGAACCTGATGCAGTCCCGTCATATCACCTCCGTTATGGTTGCCGATGGCGACCAGTTGCTGGGTGTGGTACATATGCATGATCTGCTGCGCGCAGGCGTAGTGTAATGAAGGATAAGACAATGAGTAATGCGGGTGCATCCCTTGCAACCTGTTATGGTCCGGTCAGTACCCATATGATGGCGAAGGCAGAAAATATTCGTCTGCTCATCCTGGATGTAGATGGTGTCCTCTCCGATGGCCTGATTTACATGGGCAATAATGGTGAAGAGCTGAAAGCGTTTAACGTTCGCGACGGTTACGGTATCCGCTGTGCCCTTACCTCGGGGATCGAGGTTGCCATCATCACCGGGCGAAAAGCTAAACTGGTAGAAGATCGCTGTGAAACGTTGGGCATTACCCATCTGTATCAGGGGCAATCCGATAAGATGGCGGCTTTCAACGATTTACTGGGTAAACTGGCTATCGCACCAGAAAACGTGGCTTATGTCGGGGATGACCTGATTGACTGGCCAGTAATGGCTGAGGTCGGCCTGAGTATCGCTGTTGCCGATGCGCATCCGCTGTTGCTCCCACGCGCTGACTACGTTACCCACATCAATGGCGGTCGTGGTGCCGTACGTGAAGTCTGCGATCTGCTTCTGCTGGCGCAAGGCAAGCTTGATGAGGCCAAAGGGCAATCAATATGAGTAAAACCAGACGTTGGGTTATCATTCTGCTTTCGCTTGTCGCACTGGTATTGATTGGCGTCAACCTTGCCGATCGCGATGATACGCAAACGGAAGTGATCAATAATAACGATCCAACCTATAAAAGCGATCACAGCGATACCGTGGTCTATAGCCCGGAAGGGGCGTTGAACTATCGCCTGATTGCCCAGCATGTTGAATATTTTTCAGATGACGGTATTTCGTGGTTTACCCAGCCTGTCATGACGACGTTTGATAAGGACAAAGTCCCGACGTGGTCAATCAAGTCAGACCGGGCAAAACTGACAAATGACCGTATGCTTTATCTATATGGCCACGTTGAAGTCAACGCTCTGACGCCTGACTCGCAACTGCGAAAAATTACGACGGATAATGCCCAGATCAACCTGGTGACCCAGGATGTGACGTCGCAGGATCTGGTCACACTGTATGGCACAACATTTAATTCCAGCGGTTTAAGAATGCGCGGGAACTTACGCAGCAAAAACGCCGAGCTGATTGAAAAGGTTAGAACCTCCTATGAAATTCAAAACAAACAAACTCAGCCTTAAAGTAATTATCGCCAGTGCGATGCTGGCGACCAGTCTCCCCGCGCTTGCTGTAACGGGCGATACCGACCAGCCGATCCATATCGAGTCAGACACGCAGTCTCTTGATATGCAGGGTAACGTCGTCACCTTTACGGGTAATGTCGTCATGACCCAGGGCACCATCAAAATTAACGCCGACAAAGTAGTCGTTACCCGTCCGGGTGGTGAGCAGGGCAAAGAGATCATTGATGGCTACGGCAACCCGGCAACCTTCTACCAGATGCAGGACAACGGCAAGCCGGTGAAAGGTCGTGCCAGCCACATGCACTATGAACTGGCGAAGGATCTGGTCATCCTGACGGGTAACGCCTATCTGGAACAGCTGGACAGCAATATTACCGGCGACCAGATCACCTATCTGGTGAAAGAGCAAAAAATGCAGGCCTCCAGCGAGAAAGGCAAACGCGTAACCACCGTACTGGTTCCGTCGCAGCTGCAGGACAAAGGTAAAAGCCAGGCCCCGGCACAGAAGAAGAGTAACTAATTCGTTATGGCAACATTAACTGCAAAAAATCTCGCGAAGGCCTATAAGGGCCGCCGTGTCGTAGAAGATGTCAGTCTGACCGTCAACTCCGGCGAAATTGTGGGCCTGCTTGGCCCTAACGGTGCGGGTAAAACCACCACTTTCTACATGGTCGTTGGCATTGTACCGCGCGATGCCGGCAACATTGTTATTGACGATGAAGATATCAGTCTTCTGCCGTTGCACGCGCGCGCGCGTCGCGGGATCGGCTATCTGCCGCAGGAAGCTTCTATTTTCCGCCGTCTTAGCGTTTACGATAACCTGATGGCGGTCCTGCAAATTCGTGACGACCTGACCAGCGAACAGCGTCAGGATCGTGCCAACGAACTGATGGAAGAGTTCCACATTGAACACCTGCGCGACAGCCTCGGTCAGGCGTTGTCAGGGGGGGAACGCCGTCGCGTTGAGATTGCGCGCGCGCTGGCCGCAAATCCGAAGTTTATCCTTCTGGATGAACCCTTTGCGGGTGTTGACCCAATCTCCGTTATCGACATTAAACGTATCATTGAACACCTGCGTGACAGCGGGCTTGGCGTGCTGATCACCGACCACAACGTGCGTGAAACGCTGGCCGTGTGTGAACGCGCCTATATTGTGAGCCAGGGCAATCTGATCGCCCACGGTACACCGCAGCAGATCCTCGAAGATGATCATGTTAAGCGCGTCTATCTTGGGGAAGACTTCAGACTCTGATAGGGTAGAGGTAACGTAACGCCGAACCGGAGAAAAATGCTCTGAACATGAAGCAAGGTTTGCAATTAAGGCTCAGCCAACAACTGGCGATGACGCCGCAGCTACAGCAGGCAATTCGCCTGTTGCAACTGTCCACGTTAGAACTCCAGCAGGAGCTCCAGCAAGCGCTGGACAGCAATCCATTGCTGGAACAAACCGATCTTCATGACGAGGTAGATACCCAGCAATCGCAGGATACAGAAGCGCTCGATACCGCTGATGCACTCGAACAAAAAGAGATGCCGGACGAGCTTCCGCTGGATGCCAGTTGGGATGAAATCTACACCGCCGGAACCCCTTCCGGTACGCGTGCAGACTACCAGGACGATGAGCTACCGGTCTATCAGGGAGAAACCACCCAGTCGCTACAGGATTATCTGATGTGGCAGGTGGAACTGACTCCGTTCTCCGATACCGACCGCGCGATTGCCACGTCAATTGTCGATGCCGTTGACGACACGGGCTATTTGACCGTCACGCTGGACGATATTCTGGAAAGCATGGGCGACGAAGAGATTGAACTCGAAGAGATTGAAGCGGTTCTGAAGCGTATCCAGCGTTTCGATCCGGTCGGTGTGGCGGCAAAAGATCTGCGCGACTGCCTGCTGATCCAGCTTTCTCAGTTCAGCAAAGAGACGCCATGGCTCGATGAGGCGCGTGTCATTATCAGCGATCATCTGGATCTGTTGGCTAACCACGATTTCCGCACCCTGATGCGCGTCACACGCCTGAAAGAAGAGGTGCTGAAAGAAGCGGTTAATCTGATCCAGTCGCTCGATCCACGCCCCGGACAGTCGATCCAGACCAGCGAACCTGAGTATGTGATCCCGGATGTACTGGTCAGAAAACACAATGGCCGCTGGGTCGTTGAACTGAACTCTGACAGCATCCCTCGCCTGCAAATCAACCAGCAGTATGCCTCCATGTGCACCAGCGCACGAAACGACTCTGACAACCAATATATTCGTAGCAATCTGCAGGAAGCGCGATGGTTGATCAAAAGTCTGGAGAGCCGAAATGATACGCTGCTCCGCGTCAGCCGCTGTATTGTCGAACAGCAGCAGGCTTTCTTTGAGCAGGGTGAAGAGTATATGAAACCGATGGTACTGGCGGATATCGCCCAGGCCGTCGAGATGCATGAATCAACCATTTCCCGCGTCACCACGCAGAAGTATCTGCACAGTCCACGCGGTATTTTTGAGCTTAAGTATTTCTTCTCCAGCCATGTTAATACCGAGGGCGGCGGTGAAGCGTCGTCAACGGCAATTCGCGCACTGGTGAAGAAGTTGATCGCCGCGGAGAACCCCGCGAAGCCACTGAGTGACAGTAAGTTAACCACCATGCTGTCCGACCAGGGTATTATGGTGGCACGTCGTACTGTTGCGAAGTATCGAGAGTCTTTATCCATTCCGCCGTCCAACCAGCGTAAACAGCTGGTCTGACACAACCGATAAGGAAGACACTATGCAGCTCAACATCACTGGACAAAACGTCGAAATTACTGAGGCTTTACGCGACTTCGTGAATGCGAAATTTGCGAAACTCGAGCAGTATTTCGAAAGGATCAATCAGGTCTATATTGTGTTGAAAGTGGAGAAAGTGACTCATATCTCGGATGCAACCCTGCACGTCAACGGGGGTGAACTCCATGCCAGTGCGGAAGGGCAAGACATGTATGCGGCTATCGACGGCTTGATTGATAAGCTTGCGCGACAGCTTAATAAACATAAAGATAAACTGAAACAACACTAATTGTCCGGGCAGTTAACGGGTGCAGGACGGCCTGTTGTGAAACACAACGGGCCATTTGTACAGTTAGCGCTTAGGTGAAATTATGATGAACAACGATTCCGCTCTTCAATTGAGCAATGTCCTTAACCAGGAATGTACCCGCAGTGCAGTTCACTGCCAGAGCAAAAAACGTGCGCTGGAGATCATCAGTGAACTGGCCGCAAAACAGCTGGGCCTGCCGCCGCAGGTGGTGTTCGAAGCTATCCTGACCCGTGAAAAGATGGGCAGTACCGGCATCGGCAACGGCATCGCGATCCCGCATGGCAAACTGGAAGAAGACACCTTGCGTGCCGTCGGTGTGTTTGTGCAGCTGGAAACCCCTATCGCCTTCGATGCCATTGATAACCAGCCCGTCGATCTCCTCTTCGCGCTGCTGGTGCCTGCCGACCAGACGAAAACCCACCTGCATACGCTTTCTCTGGTCGCAAAACGCCTGGCCGATAAAACCATTTGCCGTCGGCTGCGCTCAGCCCAAAGTGATGAAGAGCTCTATCAAATTATCACTGAAGCAGAAGGCAATCAGGATGATGTATAACCAGGAGATGGCCTTCACATCTGTTGTCCTGAGGAGAAACGGAACATGGTGCTGATGATTGTCAGTGGTCGTTCAGGGTCGGGGAAATCCGTTGCTCTGCGTGCGCTGGAGGACATGGGTTTTTACTGCGTAGATAACCTGCCGGTCGTGTTGTTACCCGATCTGGCTCGCACGCTTGCGGAAAGACAAACCTCTGCCGCCGTCAGTATCGACGTTCGTAATATGCCTGAATCGCCAGAAATCTTTGAACAGGCAATGAGTAACCTGCCCGAGGCGTTCTCGCCTCAGTTGCTGTTCCTGGATGCAGACCGTAATACCCTGATCCGCCGCTACAGCGATACCCGCCGTTTGCACCCGCTTTCCAGTAAGAACCTCTCTCTGGAGAGCGCAATCGACGAAGAGAGCGATCTGCTGGAGCCGCTCCGTTCTCGTGCTGACCTGATTGTCGACACCTCTGAGATGTCCGTTCATGAGCTGGCGGAAATGCTGCGTACCCGTTTGTTGGGCAAACGCGAGCGTGAACTGACGATGGTGTTCGAGTCCTTCGGCTTTAAACACGGTATCCCCATTGATGCGGATTATGTTTTCGATGTACGTTTCCTGCCGAACCCGCACTGGGATCCGAAACTGCGTCCAATGACAGGTCTGGATAAACCCGTCGCGGCCTTCCTCGACAGACACACAGAAGTTCACAATTTTATCTACCAGACGCGAAGCTACCTTGAGCTATGGTTACCTATGCTGGAGACAAACAATCGTAGCTACCTGACAGTGGCGATTGGCTGTACCGGCGGTAAACATCGTTCGGTCTACATCGCCGAACAGCTGGCCGATTATTTCCGTTCGCGCGGAAAGAACGTTCAGTCCCGTCATCGCACGCTGGAAAAACGTAAAACATGACCGTAAAACAAACTGTTGAGATCACCAATAAGCTGGGCATGCATGCACGCCCGGCGATGAAACTGTTTGAGCTGATGCAGGGGTTCGATGCAGAAGTTCTGCTGCGTAATGATGAAGGCACCGAAGCGGAGGCGAACAGCGTGATCGCATTGCTGATGCTGGACTCAGCCAAAGGACGCCAGATTGAAGTAGAAGCCACCGGCCCCCAGGAAGAGGAAGCGCTGGCGGCGGTGATTGCGCTGTTTAACGCCGGTTTTGACGAAGACTAACGTTCATTCCTTTGGCGGGTGGCGCTACGCTTACCCGCCCTGCATGAGATTATTACGCTGCATAAACCCCTCCCCACCCAGCTGGCGCATCTGGCGCATAATCCACGCCTGCCGGCTTCGTACATACCCTGACGGTGCACTGGCTTTAAAGCGGATGGGATTTGGTAAGACGGCGGCGAGTAGTGCCGCTTCTGACATACTCAGGCGACTGGCAGGTTTATTGAAATAACGCTGCGCTGCAGCTTCCACGCCAAATACACCGTCGCCAAACTCAGCGATATTGAGATAGACAGTCAGAATGCGTCGTTTACTCCAGACCGTTTCCATCCCCAGGGTCAATCCCGCTTCCAGCCCCTTTCGCACCCAGCTTCGACCATCCCAAAGAAACAGATTTTTGGCCGTCTGTTGCGACAGCGTTGACGCACCGCGTACGCGGTTTTCGTGGCGTTCGTTATGGGCAAGCGCCTTCTCAATGGCCGCCACATCAAACCCCCAGTGCTCCGGGAATTTCTGATCCTCCGCTGCGATAACCGCCAGCCCCATGAACGGTGAGATGTCGTCCATGCTCACCCAATCGGAATGTGCAACGTAACGGAAATCTCCGGAAAGCCATGCACCAACCTGGCGCTCGACCATCACAGCAGAGAAAGGGACCGGTACGATGCTGAATAACGCGATCCCGCCGCCCCAGAAGACAGCCAGTAAAAGCAGGACTCTCAGCAGAACACGCTTTATTCCTGCACCGGGACTCAGCTTACGACTCATTCAGTAAGCACCAGCACTCTGTCCACCAGCTTTTCAATACCCGTGGCGGCCTCAGCAATACTCTGCGCCAGCATGTAGGCAGGCGTGGTAATAATTTTATTGTCTTCGTCCACCACAATGTCATCGACAGGACACGGCACATGTTCGCCGCCCATATCCTCAACGACTTCAGCAGTGTCAATGTCGGTCCCAATGGTCAAACGCAACGGGAAATCAAAAATTTTCGGCAGCATCGCCGGGGCAATACAGATAAAACCCTGCGGTTTACCCGCAGCGTGCATTGCACATGACAGCGCTTTTAAATCCGGATCCACATGGCACTCTGCCCCCTGGGAAGCAAAGCTGCTCAGGTTTTTCGCTGCCCCAAACCCGCCAGGCACAATTAACCCATCAAGCTCTGAAGCATTAGCCTGATTAAGAGGGTGAATATCACCGCGAACAATGCGTGCCGCTTCAATCAGCACGTTACGAGTTTCCGCCATCGGCTCACCGGTCAGATGATTAATCACATCAGCCTGGCTTTTATCCGGCGCGAAGCAGACAACATCAGCTCCGTTTCGGGAAAGCGCCAACAATGTAATTACGGCTTCATGTATCTCTGAACCGTCGTAAACACCGCATCCGCTCAGCACGACACCAATCTTTTTCATCATAACGTTCCTTCTCTGCAACTCGCTGAAGCACATTAATAATTTTGATTAAAACGCTATGCTTCACACATTTCACTGATTCATGTAACAAACCATTTAAGATTTGCTATCTTATCTGCGTGCGGCCTAAATTTTTCAGGCGGTGCCCTTTCGAAAATAACTTTAAAAAACAGGCGCAGCCACGATTTCCCTGGTGTTGGCGCAGTATTCGCGCACCCCGGTTAATCCGGGGTCATTTTTTTCTGGCATCGACCCAGGCTTTAAGTACCGCAACATCGTTTTGCCACTCTTGTTTCATCTCTTCGACCCAATCACCAACGTTATCTTCCCATGCTGGTAAATCAGGTGACTGAATCTGTTGTCCCAACTGTTGCAGATGGCGTAACCCGACCGATCCAGCCGCACCTTTGATTTTATGTCCTTCTTCCACAATGCCCTTCTGGTCTCGCGCCGTCAGGTTTGATTCCAGCACACTCAGATAGCCAGGCATCATCTTTTCGAACACGGCCAGACCGTCGGTAATCAGTTTTGGGCCAACCAGATCGATATACTGCTCCAGCATCGCGGTATCGAGTATCGTTTGGGCTTTTGCGCTATCAACAGACGTCATGGTGCTCTCCTCTTCTTCACGGGTATCCCAGAACTTCTTGATCATGGCAGTCAGGGCAGGCACCGCCAGCGGTTTACTGAGCACATCATCCATACCGGCATCGAGGTACTCTTTTTTGTCTTTCAGCACGTTGGCCGTCAACGCGACCAACGGCGGCAGATCATCAGCGGCATACTTGCTCGTCAGTTCACGCGAGATATCCAGCCCGGTCATGTCCGGCAGTTGAATATCCAGCAGAACGAGGTCATATTCGCCCGGTTTAAACATCTCCAGCGCGGCTTTACCAGTCATTGCCACATCCACACTGTTACCCAGTTTTTCCAGCACAGAGCGAGCCACAATTACGTTCAGCTCGATGTCTTCCACCAACAGGACGTGCAGCGCTGGCAGCGGCATATCGTCGTTTTCAAAGGTATCCTCAACCTCTTCAGCCACCGCTGGCGCATGTACCGTCAGCGTGAAGGTCGAGCCTTTGCCCGCCAGGCTGGTTACCGTAATGTCCCCACCCATACTCTTCGCAAGCCGTTTAGATACCGCCAGGCCAATACCTGTACCGGTGGCGGGTTTCCCGCCGTTGCTGTCTTTCACCTGGTAGTACATCGCGAAAATTTTGTCCTGCTCCTCCTGTGGAATACCAATCCCGGAGTCTTCCACCTCAAAGTGCAGCATGTCACCTTCGTCATAGCGGATGCGCACCGCAACCTGCCCCTTCTGGGTAAATTTCACGGCGTTACTGATAAGGTTCCACAGGATCTGGCGCAGGCGCGTACCGTCCGTGACCACTTTATGCGGCAGTGGCAGGGAGGGTTCCATAACAAAACTCAGCCCTTTCTGCTGCGCCTGCAGACCGGACAAGTTTTCCAGATCGGCCATGAAGCTGGTGAAATCAACAGGCTGGTTATCCAGCTGGACTTTACGGCGCTCCATCTTATCCATGTCGATAATATCGTTGAAGATATTACCCAGCGTGACCGCCGAGACATGGATAGTTTTGAGGTATTTTTCCTGTTCCGCGGTCAGATCGGTGTCCAGCAAAATACGGCTCAGCCCAACAATGCCATTAAGAGGCGTACGCAGTTCGTGGCTGATGGTGGAGATAAAGGTGGTCTTATCGCGGCTGGCGCGCTCAAGGGCATCCTGATAGCGCTTACGCTCGGTAATATCACGACCAAAGCCCATCAGGCCATGACGTTTCCCGACGCGGTCGTAGTACGGCACTTTACGGATCTCAAAGCAGGCTTTGCGCCCGTCCGGGTAATCCAGCCACTGTTCATAGGTCAGCGAGACGTTGTGGCGGAAGACTTTTTCATCTGTCTCCATGACCTTGGCCGCCGCCTCCTCAGAATAGACATCCTGAGGTTTCAGGTGAATCAGCTGCTTTTCACTTTTCCCGGTCAGCAGCTCCATCGCCCGGTTACAGCCGGAGAACTCTTTGTCTTCGTTACGGTAGAAAACCAGATCCGGTGAAGCATCGAGGAACGAACGCAGGAAAGAGGATTGCTGCTCAAGTTGGATCTGCGTGACCTCGCGCTCTTTCATTTCGATTTTAAGCTGCTCCAGCGTGGCCTGACGCTCGGCTTCCGCCTTCTCACGATCTGAAATCTCCTGGTTCAGCTGTGCAATGTTGTCTTTGAGCTGGACATTGAGCTTCAGGTCGCGCTCGCGCATCTCTTCCAGTTTATCGACCAGTTTTGACAAGCGCTGACGGGACTCTTCCAGTTGTTCAACCACCACGGAGAGGAAATAGACCGCCCAGGGGGTAATGAGCAAGCCAAAGAAGATGGAGCGGATGACGTCGATACTCTCGACCTGACCATGAAGAACCATGGTAACGGCCATCTGCACGACAATCGCCAGAACGACCAGCGCCAGCGCAAGTAGCATGGAGAAACGCACCAGCCCGAGCTTCATCATCAGGTCGACGTAGTACTGGGCAAGCATTCGAATTTGCTTCATAGAGGATCCCTTCACGACTTTATCGCTCAATAATACTCAAATTCGCGGCGGGGCGTTGAAGGTTGTGAGAAAAAGTGCAGGATGAAACAGGAGATTAGCCTCGCTCCCGGTTAGCCGGAAGCGAGGAGAGGTCAATCAGGAGCGTTTCAGCAGTAGCCAGAGGCTGATCAGGAAGAAACTGGCGCTTGGCAGCAACGCACCAATAATAGGCGGGATGCCGTAAACCAGCGTCAACGGGCCGAAGATCTGATCGAGAACGTAGAATACAAAGCCGAAGCTGATACCGGTTACGACGCGTACGCCCATCGGCACACTACGCAGCGGGCCGAAGATAAACGACAGCGCCATCAGCATCATCACCGCCACGGACATTGGCTGGAAGATTTTGCTCCACATGTTGAGCTGATAACGTCCGGCATCCTGTCCGCTCGACTTCAGGTATTTCACATAGTTATGTAAACCACTGATAGAAAGCGCATCAGGATCCAGTGCCACAACCCCAAGCTTATCCGGCGTGAGGTTCGTCTTCCACGTGCCAGATACCGTCTGAGAACCGGTGATCTGTTTCGGGTTTGTCAGGTCAGACTCATCTACCTGTGACAAACGCCACTGCTTATGTTCGGGGTCAAACTTCGCCGATGAGGCGTGTTTGACTGACAGCAAACGGCGCTGGTCGTTGAAGGAGTAGATACTCACGCCGCCCAGCTCATCATCACCTTTTACACGTTCGATGTAGACGAAGCTTTTACCATCTTTCGCCCATAATCCTTGCTGCGTCGAGAGCAGTGAACCACCGTACATCGCCTGAGCACGATAGTTACGCGCCATCTGTTCACCCTGCGGCGCCACCCACTCGCCAATCGCCATGGTCAGCAACACCAGAGGGATCGCGGTTTTCATTACCGACAGCGCAACCTGCATACGGGTAAAACCCGATGCCTGCATAACAACCAGCTCGCTGCGCTGGGCCAGCATCCCCAGACCCAGCAGCGCACCTAACAGGGCTGCCATCGGGAAGAAGATCTGCACATCTTTCGGCACGCTGAGTAAGGTGTACATCCCCGCGCCTAGCGCGTCATAGCTCCCCTGCCCGGCTTTTTTCAGCTGATCGACAAATTTGATAATGCCGGAGAGCGACACCAGCATGAACAACGTCATCATGATGGTGGTAAAAATGGTTTTACCGATATAGCGATCAAGAACGCCAAACGCCTGCATTAGATGGCTCCTTTACGCGAGAATCGGGCACGTATGCGGCGCACTGGCACCGTATCCCACAGGTTTAATCCCAGCGCCAGTAAGATGTACAAGCTGTTGACGACCCAGGTCCAGACCATAGGATCCAGCTTACCCTTAGCACCGTTTGAGCGAATCGAAGTTTGCAGCAGGAAGTAGACCAGGTACAGCAGCATCGCCGGTAGCATGGAGAGCACACGTCCCTGGCGAGGGTTCACCACGCTCAGCGGAACCACAATCAATGCCATCATAAACACGGTGAAGACGAGAGTAATTCGCCAGTGGAACTCAGCCCGCGCTCTGTTGGTATCGGTATTCCACAGCGTACGCATGTCCATTTGCTCGGTATCCGATGGATCGAGCGCCACAGTCTGATGACCGATAATGGCCTGATAGTTCTGGAAGTCCGTAATACGGAAGTCACGCAGCATCGCGGTACCTTCAAAACGGGTACCTGTATTCAGCGTCACAATTTGCGAACCATCTTTGCGTTGAGCAAGCTGGCCAGAGTCGGCGACGACCACCGACGGACGTGCATTACCTTTCGTGCGCAGCTGCGCCAGGAATACGTCGTTGAATTTACTGCCGTCAACGCTCTCAATAAACAGCACGGAGTTACCGTCAGTCGCCTGCTGGAACTGCCCCTGGGCTAATGCAGCCATCCCGGGGTTTGCTTTCGCTTCGGCCAGCACTTCGTCCTGATGACGGGAAGACATGGGACCTGCCCACATCACATTCACCGCAGCAACGATACCGGTGAACAGCGCCAGTATCATCGCGGCCTTCACCAGCACGGCTTTGCTCAGACCACAGGCATGCATCACCGTGATTTCACTCTCGGTGTAGAGCTTACCAAGTGTCATGAGCAGACCAAGGAATAGACTTAGCGGCAGGATAAGCTGCGCCATTTCCGGGATCCCTAAACCAAGCAGGGAAAGCACCAGATTCGTTGGAATTTCGCCGTCAACGGCCGCACCGAGGATCTTAACCAGCTTCTGACAGAAAAAAATCAGCAGCAGGATGAAGAGGATCGCCAGTTGGCTTTTGAGCGTCTCCCGCACCAGATATCTTATGATTATCACTTTAAATACGCCCGTAAAAACCCGTCTCTTTGCTGGAAAATCGCTTGTTTCATGGCTTAAACGTCATTTATTCTCTTGAGTCGTCGAAATCATCGCTAAGATTAAAACACCCGGCGGATTCACGCTTCAGGACTTTTTTCTGACGTGTCGAAACCGTAATAACGTAAGATTAACACGAAGTCACCACAACAGCGGACATGAGTTACGAAAGCTTTCAATTCTATCTGTAGCTGCCGCCGTTGTCTTTAAGATTCAGGAGCGTAGTGCATGGAGTTCAGTGTAAAAAGCGGTAGCCCGGAGAAACAGCGGAGTGCCTGCATCGTTGTGGGCGTCTTTGAACCACGCCGACTCTCCCCGATCGCCGAACAACTCGATAAAATCAGTGACGGCTACATTAGCGCCCTGCTGCGCCGTGGCGAACTGGAAGGCAAACCTGGGCAGACGCTGTTACTGCACCATGTTCCGAACGTACTGTCCGAGCGCATTCTGCTGATTGGCTGCGGTAAAGAGCGCGAGCTGGATGAACGCCAGTATAAGCAGGTGATTCAGAAAACGATCAATACGCTGAATGATACCGGTTCAATGGAAGCTGTCTGCTTCCTGACAGAACTGCACGTCAAAGGCCGTAACACCTACTGGAAAGTGCGCCAGGCTGTCGAAACAGCAAAAGAGAGCCTGTACAGCTTCGATCAACTGAAGACCAATAAAAGCGAGCCGCGTCGCCCGCTGCGTAAAATGGTCTTCAACGTGCCTACCCGTCGTGAGCTGACCAGCGGCGAGCGCGCTATTCAGCACGGTCTGGCGATAGCGGCTGGCATTAAGGCGGCGAAAGATCTCGGTAACATGCCGCCTAATATCTGTAACGCCGCGTATCTGGCTTCTCAGGCGCGCCAGCTGGCTGATACCTACAGTAAGAATGTCATCACTCGCGTTATCGGCGAACAGCAGATGAAAGAGCTGGGGATGCACTCGTATCTGGCCGTTGGTAACGGCTCTCAGAACGAATCCCTGATGTCAGTTATCGAATACAAGGGCAACCCGTCTGAAGATGCACGCCCAATCGTGCTCGTCGGCAAGGGCCTGACCTTCGACTCCGGCGGTATCTCGATCAAACCTGCCGAAGGCATGGACGAGATGAAATACGACATGTGCGGCGCAGCAGCCGTATACGGCGTGATGCGTATGGTCGCAGAACTTCAGTTGCCGATTAACGTTATTGGCGTACTGGCAGGCTGCGAAAATATGCCTGGCGGTCGCGCTTATCGTCCGGGTGATGTCCTGACCACCATGTCTGGCCAGACGGTTGAAGTTCTGAACACCGACGCCGAAGGCCGTCTGGTGCTGTGTGACGTGCTGACCTACGTTGAGCGTTTCGAACCTGAAGCGGTCATCGACGTGGCTACCCTGACCGGTGCCTGCGTGATCGCGCTGGGTCATCACATTACCGGACTGATGTCGAACCATAACCCGCTGGCACATGAGCTTATTGGTGCTTCAGAGCAAGCCGGTGACCGCGCATGGCGTCTGCCGCTGGGTGATGAGTATCAGGAACAGCTGGAGTCTAACTTTGCGGATATGGCGAACATCGGCGGCCGTCCTGGCGGTGCTATCACCGCAGGTTGCTTCCTGGCACGCTTCACCCGCAAGTACAACTGGGCACACCTGGATATCGCGGGCACCGCATGGCGTTCCGGTAAAGCCAAAGGTGCAACCGGTCGTCCAGTGGCGCTGTTGTCGCAGTTCCTGCTGAACCGTGCGGGTTTTAACGGCGACGAGTGATGTAAAACGCCGGGTGGCGGCTTCGCCTTACCCGGCCTACAACGTCACTCAACCGTAGGCCGGGTAAGCGTAGCGCCACCCGGCTTTGCATTTAAATCCACGACAAGAAGCCCCATATATGAAGAATGCAACGTTCTACCTTCTGGACAACGACACCCATCAGGATGGCCTTAGCGCTGTTGAACAACTGGTGTGTGAAATTGCCGCAGAACGTTGGCGAGCAGGCAAGCGCGTTTTGATTGCCTGCGAAGATGAACAGCAGGCTATACGGCTTGATGAAGCGTTGTGGGCACGCCCGCCGGAGAGTTTTGTGCCGCATAACCTGTCGGGCGAAGGTCCGCGCGGCGGTGCTCCGGTCGAAATTGCCTGGCCGCAAAAGCGCAACAGCAGTGCGCGCGATATTCTGATTAGCCTGCGGATAGATTTTGCAGATTTTGCCACCGCTTTCACAGAAGTGGTAGACTTTGTCCCTTACGAAGAATCTTTGAAACAACTGGCGCGCGAACGCTACAAAGCGTACCGCCTGGCTGGTTTTAACCTGAATACGGCAACCTGGAAATAATGGAAAAGACATATAACCCACGCGATATCGAACAGCCGCTTTACGAGCACTGGGAACAGCAGGGCTATTTCAAGCCTAACGGCGATGAAAGCAAAGAGTCCTTCTGCATCATGATCCCGCCGCCGAACGTCACCGGCAGTTTGCATATGGGTCATGCTTTCCAGCAGACCATCATGGACACCATGATCCGCTACCAGCGCATGCAGGGCAAAAATACCCTGTGGCAAGCGGGTACTGACCACGCGGGTATCGCGACCCAGATGGTGGTTGAACGTAAAATTGCCGCGGAAGAAGGTAAAACTCGCCACGACTACGGTCGCGACGCGTTCATCGACAAAATCTGGCAATGGAAAGCGGAATCTGGCGGCACCATTACCCGTCAGATGCGTCGTCTTGGCAACTCCGTGGACTGGGAGCGTGAGCGCTTCACCATGGATGAAGGCCTGTCCAACGCCGTTAAAGAAGTCTTCGTCCGTCTGTATAAAGAAGACCTGATTTACCGTGGCAAACGCCTGGTAAACTGGGATCCGAAACTGCGCACCGCAATTTCTGACCTGGAAGTGGAAAACCGCGAGTCTAAAGGCTCCATGTGGCATATCCGCTATCCGCTGGCTGACGGTGCCAAAACCGCCGATGGTAAAGATTACCTGGTGGTCGCAACGACCCGTCCGGAAACCCTGCTGGGCGATACCGGCGTGGCTGTTAACCCGGAAGATCCACGTTATAAAGATCTGATCGGCAAATTTGTGGTGCTGCCGCTGGTTAACCGTCGTATTCCGATCGTGGGCGATGAACACGCCGACATGGAAAAAGGCACCGGCTGTGTGAAAATCACCCCGGCGCACGACTTTAACGACTATGAAGTCGGTCGTCGTCACGCCCTGCCAATGATCAACATTCTGACTTTCGACGGTGATATCCGTGAAAGCGCAGAAGTGTACGATACCAAAGGCGAAGAAACTGACGTTTACTCAAACGCTATCCCGGCAGAATTCCAGAAAATGGAACGTTTTGCCGCGCGTAAAGCGATTGTGGCTGCCGTTGACGCACTCGGCCTGCTGGAAGAGATCAAGCCTCACGACCTGACCGTGCCGTACGGCGACCGTGGTGGCGTGGTTATCGAGCCAATGCTGACTGACCAGTGGTACGTGCGTGCTGATGTGCTGGCGAAACCGGCTGTTGAAGCGGTTGAAAACGGCAGTATCCAGTTCGTGCCGAAGCAGTACGAAAACATGTACTTCTCCTGGATGCGTGATATTCAGGACTGGTGTATCTCCCGTCAACTGTGGTGGGGTCACCGTATCCCGGCGTGGTACGACAACGAAGGTAACGTCTACGTTGGCCGTACGGAAGACGAAGTGCGTCAGGAAAATAACCTGAGCGCTGACGTTGCGCTGCGCCAGGACGAAGACGTGCTGGATACCTGGTTCTCTTCCGCGCTGTGGACCTTCTCCACCCTCGGCTGGCCAGAAAACACCGACGCACTGCGTCAGTTCCACCCGACCTGCGTGATGGTATCCGGCTTCGACATTATCTTCTTCTGGATTGCCCGCATGATCATGATGACCATGCACTTCATCAAAGATGAAGACGGTAAACCTCAGGTTCCGTTCCATACCGTTTACATGACTGGTCTGATCCGTGACGACGAAGGCCAGAAGATGTCGAAATCCAAGGGCAACGTTATTGACCCGCTGGATATGGTCGACGGTATCTCCCTGGAAGAGCTGCTGGAAAAACGCACCGGCAATATGATGCAGCCGCAGCTGGCTGAGAAAATCCGCAAGCGTACCGAGAAACAGTTCCCGAACGGGATCGAACCTCACGGTACTGACGCCCTGCGTTTCACCCTGGCGGCACTGGCTTCTACTGGCCGTGACATCAACTGGGACATGAAACGTCTGGAAGGTTACCGTAACTTCTGTAACAAGCTGTGGAACGCCAGCCGTTTCGTGCTGATGAACACCGAAGATCAGGATTGCGGCTTTAACGGTGGTGAGATGATCCTGTCTCTGGCGGATCGCTGGATCCTGGCGGAATTCAACCAGACAGTGAAAGCATTCCGCGAAGCGCTGGACAGCTACCGCTTCGATATCGCGGCAGGCATCCTGTACGAATTCACCTGGAACCAGTTCTGTGACTGGTACCTGGAGCTGGCGAAGCCAGTGATGAACGGCGGTTCGGAAGCGGAACTACGCGGTACGCGTAACACGCTGATTACCGTGCTGGAAGGTCTGCTGCGTCTTGCGCATCCGATCATTCCATTCATCACCGAAACCATCTGGCAGCGTGTGAAGGTCATTGCGGGTATCAACGCAGACACCATCATGCTCCAGCCGTTCCCGGAATTCGATGCAGCCCGTGTTGATGAAGCCGCAGCGGCTGATACCGAATGGCTGAAACAGGCGATCGTTGCTGTACGTAACATCCGTGCAGAAATGAACATCGCCCCGGGTAAACCGCTGGAATTGCTGCTGCGTGGTTGCAGTGAAGCTGCTGTTCGTCGTGTCACCGAGAACAACACCTTCCTGAAAACCATGGCACGTCTTGAAAGCATCACTGTGCTGCCTGCGGATGATAAAGGTCCGGTATCCGTGACCAAAATCATCGACGGCGCAGAGTTGCTGATCCCGATGGCAGGTCTTGTCGACAAAGACGCTGAGCTGGCTCGTCTGGCGAAAGAAGTGGCGAAAGTCGACGTGGAAATCGGCAAAATCGAAAGCAAACTGGCGAACGAAGGCTTTGTGGCCCGCGCGCCGGAAGCGGTCATCGCCAAAGAGCGTGAGCGTCTGGTTGCTTTCGCCGATGCGAAGACCAAACTGATTGAGCAGCAGGCAGTGATTGCCGCCCTGTAATGCTTTTACCCCTTACGCTTCAGGGCGTAAGGGGTAACCTTCCTGAAAACTCGTCGCTTGCACTCCCCTTTCTGCGGTGCTATTAACAGCAGTTATGTGTCAATTTTTGTAATGAGTCATACTATGAGCGTGATTACCCCCGTCGCGACGACGATGCGTCGGATCACTGAGCAGGATAACCCGGCTATCGCCGCCGTTATCCGCACCGTTTCTGCCGAATATGGCCTGACGGCTGACAAAGGCTACACGGTTGCGGACCCAAATCTGGATGAGCTTTTTCAGCTCTACAGCCAGCCAGGGCATGCCTATTGGGTAATCGAACAGAATGGTCTGGTTGTGGGCGGCGGCGGCGTGGCGCCACTCAGTTGTAGCGAGCCGGATATCTGCGAGCTACAGAAAATGTATTTCCTCCCAACTGCACGCGGGCAAGGACTGGCGAAAAAACTGGCGCTGATTGCCCTGGAACACGCACGTAAGCAGGGTTTTACGCGCTGTTACCTCGAAACAACCGCCTTCCTCAAAGAGGCCATTGGCCTGTATGAACATCTGGGCTTTGAGCATATTGATGCACCGCTGGGCTGTACTGGACACGTCGATTGCGAAGTCAGGATGCTGAAAAATCTGTAAATAATCTTGCCGCCCTCTTCTGTTAAGCGATGCTGAACTGAATGCTCTACACTCTCAGTTCACACCACAACGGGGGAAACACGATGTCGAAGATAAAAAGCTACGCCGCACCGCAGGCGGGTGCAGAACTTGAGCTGTACGAGTACGATGCGGGCGAACTAAAAGCAGAAGACGTCGAAGTACAGGTTGATTACTGCGGGATCTGCCACTCGGATCTCTCGATGATCGACAACGAATGGGGCTTCTCCAGCTACCCGCTGGTTGCCGGACACGAAGTCATTGGCCGCGTCGTGGCACTCGGTAGCGCCGCGCAGGACAAAGGACTGAAAGTAGGTCAACGCGTGGGCATTGGCTGGACAGCACGCAGTTGCGGTCACTGCGATGCCTGTATCAGTGGTAATCAGATCAACTGCCTTGAAGGCGCCGTTCCCACCATACTGAACAAAGGCGGTTTTGCCGATAAGCTGCGCGCCGACTGGCAATGGGTCATTCCGCTGCCGGACAGCATTGATATCGAATCCGCCGGTCCGCTGCTGTGTGGCGGTATCACCGTCTTCAAACCTCTGCTGATGCACCATATCACTGCCACCAGCCGCGTGGGCGTCATCGGTATTGGCGGACTGGGCCATATCGCCATCAAACTGCTGCATGCGATGGGCTGTGAAGTCACGGCATTCAGCTCGAACCCGGCGAAAGAGAAAGAAGTGCTGGCGATGGGTGCAGACAAGGTGGTGAACAGCCGCGATCCGCAAGCACTGAACGCGCTGGCAGGCCAGTTTGATCTGATCATCAACACCGTCAACGTCGATCTCGACTGGCAGCCGTACTTTGAGGCGCTGGCCTACGGCGGAAACTTCCACACCGTAGGTGCTGTGATGAAGCCGCTGCCCGTTCCGGCGTTTACCTTGATTGGCGGGGATCGCAGTGTGTCCGGCTCTGCGACCGGTACGCCATTCGAGTTGCGCAAACTGATGAAGTTTGCCGGGCGCACCAAAGTGGCTCCGACCACTGAGCTGTATCCAATGTCGAAAATCAACGAAGCGATCCAGCATGTGCGTGACGGCAAAGCCCGTTATCGCGTGGTGTTGAAAGCGGATTTTTGATGTGATTGTGCCGGGTGGCGGCTTCGCCTTACCCGGCCTACTTTGCTATTTCGCTAACGTGTTAAACACCTCTGCCACCGCTACCGCCCCCGGATCCGTCACCCCGTCCAGGTTCTCTTTATTCACATACGACGAACGCCCCGCTCCGGCTTTCTGCATTTTCGCGGTCGCTTCGGCACCCTGCCGCGCAGCCTGCGCCGCCGCGTGAAGATCACCTTTCTGCAACGCTTCCAGCGCCGGCTGTAGCGCGTCGATCAGCGTACGATCGCCGAGATCCGCCCCGCCATACTGCTTCATCTGCGCCAGCCCACTCAGCAGGGCCTCCGGCAACGGCTTCCCGTCATGCAGCTTTTGTCCGGCCGCAGTAAAGAAGATCGACATCAGCACGCCACTCGATCCCCCCATCACCGTAGCCAGCCGCTCACCCACCAGCAACAGCAGCGTCGGGATGTCATTGAGCGGTAATTTATGCTCCTCAAGGCGCTGCGCAATATCCCGTGCGCCTTGCGCAAAGGTAGAGCCGGTATCACCATCCCCCACTTTGGCATCCAGTGCATTGAGCCGATTTTCCAGCTTAATCAGCGTGGTTGTCACCAGAGAAACATACTCGCCCACCTTTGCGTTAGCAGATGGGGTATATTCCACGCGGTCATGCAGCGCGCTATGTTCCTGTACACGCAAGGGGGCAAACGCCACCGTTTTTTGCCAGCCCAGCGTCTCAACCTCTTCATGGAGCGCTTTTTCAAAATGATCGTTAAGCTTCAATAACGTCAGGGAAAAGCCCTTCATATCCAGGGCACTCACCAGCGGCGCTGGGCCAATCAGGTACGCGATATGCTCTTTCAGAGCCGAGTGTGCCAGCTCTTTGGTGAGCAGCGCCATCTCCAGCGCCGACACGCCGCCAAGATTGTTAATCAGCACTGCAAAGCGCCCCTCACCTGCCTGTGCCTTCAACGGCGTGACCAGCGTATCGATAATGGCTTTGCTGTTTTGCGTATCAACCACCGAAGCTCCCGGCTCTCCGTGAATACCGAGCCCCAGCTCCACATGACCTTGTTTAATTCGCCCTTCTTCATCATCACTGCCTGGCAGGTTACAGGTTTGCATCGCAACACCCAGGCTCCAGAGGTTATCGCAGGCCTGTTGCGCAATATTCCGCACTTCACTCAGAGATTTCCCGTGCTCCGCCGCATAGCCCGCAATCTTATGCACCAGCGCCGTACCAGCGATGCCGCGTGGCTGCTTGTTATCCGGCAGGGCGATGTCGTCAGCAACAATCACCATTTCGACCTTCAGGCCATAGCGTTTAGCCTTTTCCGCTGCCAGACCGAAGTTCAGGCGGTCGCCAGTATAGTTTTTGACGATCAGCAGACAACCGCGATCACCCGTTACTGCCACAATGGCGTTCAGTACCGCATCCACGCTCGGCGAAGCAAACAGATCGCCGCACACCGCCGCCGTCAGCATACCTTTGCCGACAAACCCGGCATGTGCAGGCTCATGACCTGAGCCACCACCGGAGATCACCGCCACGCGGCTTTTATCCCAGTCACCTCGCGCGACGACCCTGATGGCTGGATCAATATCAAGTTTGACGAGATTCGCGTGTGGTGCAGAAAGCAGTATGCCTTCAATGGCATCGTTGACCAGCTGTTTGCGATCGTTAAAAAAGAATCTGGACATAGTTTCCCACTATTTTGTGAACCGTATGCAAAAGCATAGTCCGCGCTGGATAATGCGCCGCAAAGTCAGGAATTTACTCAACCAAATTGCGACCAGGTTGCCTATACTCCACCCAGGACTAAGAGAGGAAGCGCATTATGAGTACACCATTGTTAATTGCCCGGACGCTGGAAAAAGAGCTGTATTTACTGCCCGCGATGGCGAACCGCCACGGTCTGATCACCGGTGCCACAGGGACGGGGAAAACCGTCACCCTGCAAAAACTGGCGGAATCGCTTTCAGATATTGGCGTGCCGGTATTTATGGCTGATGTGAAAGGTGATTTAACCGGTGTGGCTCAGGAGGGTACCCCCTCCGACAAACTGCTCGAACGCCTGAAAAATATCGGTATTACGGACTGGACGCCGCACAGCAATCCGGTGGTGGTGTGGGATATCTTCGGTGAGAAAGGCCACCCGGTACGCGCGACCGTCTCCGATCTCGGTCCGCTACTACTGGCCCGTCTGCTTAACCTTAACGACGTGCAGTCCGGCGTATTGAATATTATCTTCCGTATTGCCGATGATCAGGGGTTGCTGCTGCTTGATTTCAAAGATCTGCGCGCCATTACCCAATACATCGGTGATAACGCTAAATCCTTCCAGAACCAGTACGGGAATATCAGTAGCGCGTCAGTGGGTGCCATTCAGCGTGGGTTACTGACCCTGGAGCAACAAGGGGCCGAGCACTTCTTCGGCGAGCCGATGCTGGATATCAAAGACTGGATGCGCACCGACAGCAACGGCAAAGGCATCATCAACATTCTGAGTTCTGAGAAGCTCTATCAGATGCCGAAGCTTTACGCTGCCAGCCTGCTGTGGATGCTCTCTGAGCTCTACGAACAGCTACCCGAAGCCGGTGACCTGGAAAAGCCCAAACTGGTGTTCTTCTTTGACGAAGCACACTTACTGTTTAACGATGCCCCGCAGGTACTGCTGGACAAGATTGAACAGGTTATCCGCCTGATCCGTTCCAAAGGTGTTGGCGTCTGGTTTGTTTCGCAAAATCCGTCAGATATTCCGGACAACGTGCTCGGGCAACTTGGTAACCGCGTGCAGCACGCCCTGCGCGCCTTTACGCCGAAAGATCAGAAAGCCGTTAAGGCTGCCGCGCAAACCATGCGTGCCAATCCGGCCTTTGATACCGAAGCCGCCATTCAGGCCCTGGGCACTGGTGAAGCACTGATCTCGTTCCTGGATACGAAGGGTAGCCCGTCAGTTGTGGAGCGCGCCATGGTGATCGCGCCTTGCTCGCGCATGGGGCCGGTGACCGATGATGAGCGCAACGGCCTGATTAACCACTCTCCGGTGTACGGGAAATACGAAGACGAAGTGGACAGAGAATCTGCATACGAGATGCTGCAGAAAGGGGTACAGGCGACCACAGAATCACAAGATGCGCCAGCCAACAAAGGCCAGTCTGTTTCCGTCGATGACGGTATTCTCGGCGGCCTCAAAGACATCCTGTTCGGCAGCACCGGTCCGCGTGGAGGCAAGCGTGATGGCGTTGTACAAACCATGGCGAAAAGCGCCGCGCGGCAGGTCACCAATCAGATCGTGCGCGGCATGCTGGGAAGTCTGTTAGGCGGCCGTCGCCGGTAGCCGGGGAACCCACGGACGGCCAAGCGCCGAGCCCTGTACGCCGTTCTCCTGCAGATAACGGTCGATTTCTACCATCCCCGTCCAGCGGTTCTCACACCAGAGCGGTGCCAGAAGCGTTGGGCGGCGTGCGCTGGCTGAAATGCGGTGGTAGACAATCTCCGGTGGCGTGTGGCGAATCATCTCCCCTGCCGTCACTGTGTAATCGTCGAGTTCAATACCGCTTAACCGCCCGGCTTCCCAGGCTTTCGCCATAATGCTTCCCGTAACGATATGCAGAGGATGCAGCTTAATGCCGTCCACGCCGTTCTCAACCACCTTTTCCAGCGTTTCAAGACCATGCTGTTGACCTTCGCCGGGTAACCCAACAATCAGATGCGAACAGACTTTCAGCCCACGCTCACGGGCCAGCCGCGTGGTGCGCTGGTAGCAGGCGAAATCATGGCCGCGATTAATGCGGTGCAGGGTTTTGTCGTGCGCGGTTTGCAGGCCCAGCTCCAGCCAGATCTCATAGCCTTGTTCTTTGTACTCGCTGAGCAGGTCCAACACCGCGTCCGGTACGCAGTCCGGACGCGTGCCCACGCACAGCCCAACGATGTTAGCCTGGCTGATGGCCTGCTGATACATCGAGCGTAGCACTTGCACTTCCGCCCAGGTGCTGGTGTAGGCCTGGAAATAGGCCAGATATTGCTTTGCGCGGTTCACCAGACTGGCCTGATGTGACAGTTGCTCTGCAATGGAGTGATGCTGCTGCGCTTCGTCGGCAAATGAGGCAACGTTACAGAACGTGCAGCCACCACGCCCGATGGTGCCATCGCGATTCGGGCAGCTAAAGCCGCCATGCAGCGTCAGCTTATGAACCTTTTGCCCATAGCGTTGCAAAAGATCCCCACCAAACATATTGACTAATTTCTGTAACTGCATAATCTGATAGACCGTCCCGGAGAAAGGGGACAAGCCTGCCATTTTTAGCCTCTGTCGGCGATGACCTGGATCAATCGCCCTGGACGGCTTTTATCTATATGAATAAATACTCAGGATTACTGCAATTTCATTCACGCCAGTTGTGATTACTTTTCCTTATGTTCTGATTGTTTTTTTCGTTTATAGCGCCCTCACTGAAAAACAGTGGGTTTATGCGGGTTTGCAGTCAATGGCAGATTATTATTCTGCTATAAAACTGCTATTCAGCACGCTACATTGATAATACCGCTTTCAGATAGTGAGTCAGATCACACTCCGCGACGTCCTTTCAGGGCATTTAATCAATGTAAAAATAGTTAAATACCCTTAAAATACAAAAACATAAACTCACTTTAGCACATTTTTGTATAAATAAGATTGCCATTTGACCTGTGTACCAATTCCCGATAAGTTGGAAATCCGCTGGAAGCTTTCTGGATGAGCGGCCTGCTCATCATATTTATGCAGTAATTGAGATTCCCTCTGAAGCAAGTCCTCAAACTTGTTTACCTGCGCGAAAGGATGAAAAGAGGGCGAATGCGAGGTCCGCGTATGAAACGCAAACCCCGTCGCCATGCTCTTTCTGTGCCTGTGCGCCACGGTAAAGTTCAGTGGGAAGCCCGACGAGCCTGGGGAGGTTCACTGATATGTTGTACGATAAATCCCTTGAGAAGGATAACTGTGGTTTCGGCCTGATCGCCCACATAGAAGGCGAACCTAGCCACAAGGTAGTGCGTACTGCCATTCACGCACTGGCCCGTATGCAGCACCGTGGTGCCATCCTTGCTGATGGTAAAACCGGCGACGGTTGCGGCCTGCTGCTGCAAAAACCGGATCGTTTCTTCCGTATCGTTGCGGAAGAACGCGGCTGGCGTTTAGCCAAAAACTACGCTGTCGGTATGCTGTTCCTGAATCAGGATCCTGAAAAAGCTGCCGCCTCACGCCGCATCGTCGAAGAAGAACTTCAACGTGAAACCCTGTCTATTGTGGGCTGGCGCAATGTGCCGACCAACGAAGGGGTGCTCGGTGAAATCGCCCTCTCCTCGCTGCCTCGTATTGAACAAATTTTCGTTAACGCGCCTGCGGGCTGGCGTCCACGCGATATGGAACGCCGTCTGTTCATTGCCCGCCGCCGCATTGAAAAGCGTCTCCAGGACGATAAAGAGTTCTACGTTTGTAGCCTCTCGAACCTGGTGAACATCTATAAAGGTCTGTGTATGCCGGCTGACCTGCCGCGCTTCTATCTGGACCTGGCGGACCTGCGTCTGGAATCGGCCATTTGCCTGTTCCACCAGCGCTTCTCCACCAACACCGTTCCACGCTGGCCGCTGGCTCAACCGTTCCGCTACCTGGCGCACAACGGCGAGATCAACACCATCACCGGTAACCGCCAGTGGGCACGCGCCCGTACCTATAAGTTCCAGACGCCACTGATCCCTGACCTGCACGATGCCGCGCCGTTCGTCAACGAAACGGGCTCTGACTCCAGTTCAATGGATAACATGCTGGAGCTGCTGCTGGCAGGCGGGATGGATATCGTTCGCGCCATGCGTCTGCTTGTGCCACCAGCCTGGCAGAACAACCCGGATATGGATCCGGAGCTGCGCGCGTTCTTTGACTTTAACTCCATGCACATGGAGCCGTGGGATGGCCCGGCGGGCATCGTAATGTCCGATGGCCGTTTTGCAGCCTGTAACCTGGACCGTAACGGTCTGCGTCCGGCGCGCTACGTCATCACCAAAGACAAACTCATCACCTGTGCCTCCGAAGTCGGCATCTGGGATTACCAGCCTGACGAAGTGGTTGAGAAAGGCCGCGTCGGCCCGGGCGAACTGATGGTTATCGACACCCGCGGTGGACGTATTTTGCACTCCGCCGAAACCGATCACGATCTGAAAAGCCGCCATCCATACAAAGAGTGGATGGAGAAGAACGTACGTCGCCTCGTGCCGTTCGAAGATTTATCGGATGAAGAAGTGGGCAGCCGCGAGCTGGACGACGATACGCTTGCCAGCTTCCAGAAACAGTTTAACTACAGCGCGGAAGAGCTGGATTCCGTTATCCGCGTGCTGGGTGAAAACGGCCAGGAAGCCGTTGGCTCCATGGGCGATGACACCCCGTTTGCCGTGCTCTCCAGCCAGCCACGTATCATTTACGACTACTTCCGTCAGCAATTTGCGCAGGTCACCAACCCGCCAATCGATCCGCTGCGTGAAGCCCATGTGATGTCGCTGGCGACCAGCATCGGCCGCGAGATGAACGTCTTCTGCGAGGCCGAAGGCCAGGCGCACCGTCTGACCTTTAAATCGCCGATCCTGCTGTACTCCGATTTCAAACAGCTCACCACCATGAAAGAGGAGCACTACCGCGCTGACACGCTCGATATCACCTTCGACGTAGCCGAAGCGAGCCTTGAAGAGACGGTGAATGCCCTGTGTGACAAAGCCGAACAGATGGTGCGTAACGGTACCGTTCTGCTGGTGCTGTCTGACCGCAATATCGCGAAGAATCGCCTGCCGGTGCCTGCACCAATGGCAGTCGGTGCTATCCAGACGCGTCTGGTCGATAAGAGCCTGCGCTGCGACGCCAACATCATTGTTGAAACCGCGAGCGCACGCGACCCTCACCACTTTGCCGTGCTGTTAGGCTTTGGTGCGACGGCGATTTATCCTTACCTGGCCTACGAAACGCTGGCACGTCTGGTCGATACCCGCGCGATCGACAAAGACTACCGTGCAGTGATGCTGAACTACCGTAACGGCATCAACAAAGGTCTGTACAAGATCATGTCCAAGATGGGCATCTCGACCATCGCCTCCTACCGCTGCTCGAAGCTGTTTGAAGCGGTCGGCCTGCATGACGACGTTGCAAACCTCTGCTTCCAGGGCGTGGTCAGCCGTATCGGCGGAGCCGGTTTTGCTGACTTCCAGCAGGATCTGGTAAACCTGTCGAAACGCGCCTGGCTGGCACGTAAACCGTTGGATCAGGGTGGTCTGCTGAAATACGTTCACGGTGGCGAATACCATGCCTACAACCCGGACGTGGTTCGTACACTGCAGCAGGCGGTTCAGAGCGGCGAGTACAGCGATTATCAGCAATATGCTGAGCTGGTAAACAGCCGCCCGGCAGCGACGCTGCGCGATCTGCTGGCACTGAATCCTGGTGATGATGCGGTCAGTATTGATGACGTTGAGCCAGCCACTGAGCTGTTCAAACGCTTTGATACTGCAGCAATGTCTATCGGTGCTCTCAGTCCGGAAGCCCACGAAGCGCTGGCGGAAGCCATGAACAGCATCGGCGGGAACTCGAACTCCGGTGAAGGCGGCGAAGATCCTGCCCGTTACGGCACCAACAAAGTGTCCCGTATCAAGCAGGTGGCATCCGGTCGCTTTGGCGTCACACCAGCGTACCTGGTCAACGCCGACGTTATTCAGATTAAAGTCGCTCAGGGTGCTAAACCGGGCGAAGGCGGTCAGTTGCCGGGTGATAAAGTCACACCGTACATCGCCAAACTGCGCTACTCCGTACCGGGCGTGACGTTGATCTCTCCGCCACCGCACCACGATATCTACTCTATCGAGGATTTGGCGCAGCTGATTTTCGACCTGAAACAGGTCAACCCGAAAGCGATGATCTCCGTGAAGCTGGTTTCCGAGCCGGGCGTCGGTACCATCGCAACGGGCGTAGCAAAAGCCTATGCGGATCTCATCACCATCGCCGGTTATGACGGCGGTACCGGTGCAAGCCCACTCTCCTCCGTGAAATATGCGGGTTGTCCATGGGAGCTGGGGCTGGTGGAAACCCAGCAAGCGCTGGTTGCGAACGGTCTGCGTCACAAGATCCGTCTGCAGGTGGATGGTGGCCTGAAAACCGGCCTCGATATCATCAAAGCGGCGATTCTGGGTGCGGAAAGCTTCGGCTTTGGCACCGGTCCAATGGTCGCACTCGGCTGTAAATATCTGCGTATTTGCCATCTGAACAACTGCGCAACCGGTGTTGCTACCCAGGACGAGAAACTGCGTAAGAACCACTATCACGGTCTGCCGTTCAAAGTAACCAACTACTTTGACTTCATCGCCCGTGAAACCCGTGAGCTGATGGCGCAACTGGGCGTGAAACGTCTGGTAGACCTGATTGGCCGCACCGACCTGTTGAAAGAGCTGGAAGGCTTCACGGCCAAACAGCAGAAACTGGAGCTGTCTAAGCTGCTGGAAACCGCACAGCCTCATCCAGGCAAGGCGGTCTACTGCACCGAAAACAACCCACCGTTCGACAATGGCGTGCTGAATGCGCAGCTGTTACAGCAGGCGAAAAGCTATGTGGATGACAAACAGAGCAAAACGTTCTGGTTTGATATCCGCAACACCGACCGTTCCGTGGGCGCGTCGCTCTCTGGTTACATCGCGCAGACGCACGGTGACCAGGGTCTGGCTGCCGACCCGATTACCGCACACTTCAGCGGTACTGCGGGCCAGAGCTTCGGCGTGTGGAACGCAGGCGGCGTTGAACTGTATCTGACCGGTGATGCCAACGACTATGTCGGTAAAGGCATGGCGGGTGGTCTGCTGGCGGTGCGTCCGCCTGTCGGTTCAGCTTTCCGCAGCCACGAAGCAAGCATCATCGGTAATACCTGTCTGTACGGTGCGACCGGCGGTCGTCTGTTTGCCGCCGGCCGTGCGGGTGAGCGTTTTGCGGTGCGTAACTCCGGTGCTATCACCGTGGTGGAAGGCATTGGCGATAACGGTTGTGAATACATGACGGGCGGAATTGTATGCGTCCTGGGTAAAACCGGCGTGAACTTCGGCGCAGGCATGACAGGTGGTTTTGCGTACGTCCTGGATGAAGATGGCGAGTTCCGCAAACGCGTGAACCCGGAGCTGGTGGAAGTGCTGGACGTTGATACGCTGGCCATCCACGAAGAACACCTGCGCGGTCTGATTACCGAACATGTGCAGCATACCGGTTCTTCTCGCGGCGAAGAGATTCTGGCGAACTGGCCAGCATTCTCTGCGAAATTCGCGCTGGTTAAACCGAAGTCCAGCGATGTAAAAGCACTGTTGGGTCACCGTAGTCGTAGCGCAGCAGAGCTGCGTGTGCAGGCGCAGTAAGGAATTCAGATGAGCCAGAACGTATACCAGTTTATCGACTTGCAGCGCGTTGATCCGCCAAAGAAACCGCTGAAAATCCGTAAAATTGAATTTGTTGAAATCTATGAGCCGTTTTCAGAAGGCCAGGCCAAAGCACAGGCAGACCGCTGCCTGTCCTGCGGTAACCCTTACTGCGAATGGAAATGTCCGGTGCATAACTACATCCCGAACTGGCTGAAGCTGGCCAACGAGGGGCGTATCTTTGAAGCCGCCGAGCTGTCTCACCAGACTAACACCCTGCCGGAAGTGTGCGGCCGCGTGTGTCCTCAGGACCGTCTGTGTGAAGGCTCCTGTACGCTGAACGACGAGTTTGGCGCAGTGACCATCGGTAACATTGAGCGCTATATCAACGATAAAGCGTTCGAGATGGGCTGGCGTCCGGATATGACCGGCGTGAAGCAAACCGACAAGCGCGTAGCGATCATCGGCGCGGGCCCGGCGGGCCTGGCCTGTGCGGACGTGCTGACCCGCAACGGCGTGAAGGCGGTGGTCTTTGACCGTCATCCGGAAATCGGCGGTCTGCTGACCTTCGGTATCCCGGCCTTCAAGCTGGAAAAAGAGGTGATGACCCGCCGCCGTGAAATCTTCACCGGCATGGGTATCGAGTTCAAACTCAATGTGGAAGTGGGCCGCGATGTGCAGCTCGACGATCTGCTGAAAGATTACGATGCCGTATTCCTCGGCGTGGGCACCTATCAGTCCATGCGCGGTGGTCTGGAGAACGAAGACGCACCAGGCGTTTATGACGCTCTGCCATTCCTGATTGCTAATACCAAGCAGATTATGGGTTACGGCGAAACCGCCGATGAGCCATACGTCAGCATGGAAGGTAAACGCGTTGTCGTACTGGGTGGTGGTGATACGGCGATGGACTGTGTGCGTACCTCTATTCGTCAGAATGCCGCGCACGTAATCTGTGCTTATCGTCGTGACGAAGAGAACATGCCGGGCTCTAAGCGCGAAGTGAAAAACGCGCGTGAAGAGGGCGTGGAGTTCCAGTTCAACATCCAGCCTCTGGGTGTTGAAGTGAATGCCAACGGTAAAGTGAGTGGCGTGAAGATGGCGCGTACTGAGATGGGTGCGCCAGATGCGAAAGGCCGTCGTCGTGCGGAAATCGTGGCAGGCTCAGAACATGTGATCCCGGCCGATGCCGTTGTGATGGCGTTCGGTTTCCGTCCTCACAGCATGGAGTGGCTGGCGAAGCACAGCGTGGAGCTGGACTCTCAGGGCCGCGTGATTGCACCGGAAGGCAGCGACAACGCTTTCCAGACCAGCAACCCGAAAATCTTCGCCGGTGGCGATATCGTTCGCGGCTCTGACCTGGTGGTCACCGCGATTGCCGAAGGTCGTAAAGCGGCAGACGGGATTATGAATTTCCTGGAAGTGTAATTCGCAGAAAGTAAAAAGCCGGATGGGTAACCATCCGGCTTTTTTTCGCCAAAATAACGGCACTATTTCGCCGCTAATCGCCAGGTTAACTCGCTTTCCAGGGACGTCTCATCAGTATTATTACTAAAAGCAGAGTCATTAAGGACGGGGAAAACCGTCACCTTAAAACTCATCTGTTGGCCTGAGGGAACTTGATCATTCTCTACGGCGATCACGCCTTCGTTATTGCGAATATAGAAAGGTGATTCCGTTTTGCTGTCAGGCGTAAAGTTCACCTGGTCGTTCGTCTTGCCTACACTGTAGCTTTTTCCGTCAAGGGTCAAATTATCGACTTTTACCCCAAGTCCCCCATTCAGTCCAAACTGGAAACGCCCTTTCTCTCCCGCGGTACCTTGCACAAAAACGGCCATTTTCTGTTTTTCCGGGCAAAAAACATTCACGTTCACTTCACGTTCGGACATTTTGTGCCAGTTTTGTTGGGTAGTTACGACGTTATCTCGTCTCATCTGTCGATAATCCACCAACGGCTGCGATAGCGTGATCTGACAATCTTCAGCGTAAGTCAGGCCTGGCAGGCACAGCGTCATTAAAAACAGGATCCCGGTTAAACGCTGCATTTTCATCGGCACACTCCATTCACTTCTTCGTAGAAAACGTCTTCATCCCGCTTGTCGCTTAATGTGTAATCAATCTTACAGAGGCGGTTGTTGTTATCATCCATGGCATAAATGGCGCTGAGCTGCTGAGCAGCATTAATAAAGACGTGCCCATCATCAACCGTGGTAACAATGTAGTTTCCTTTGTCATCCACAATCGAGAGCCCTTTAGCCAGAGGTTTACCGTCGGCTCGTTTTACACGCAGCATGACACGTCGACTATTCAGGACGTTAAATGTCACTTCGCTTACTGACGCATTGGCGGCGGCGATATATTTTGTCCCGTTAGCTAACGTCATACTTGGGGGTAACTTGTTGGCATTGACCTCAATGCGGGAATTTCGCCATTCATTCAGGCCAGGAACGACGGCCTGTCCCCAGCGATCCGTCCAGACGGTTCCCTGAGGCGTAGATATTTCTACGCCACTTTTCGGCTCATTCAGTTTGGCAATCGCGAAGGTGTCTCTGATGGTATAAGGCGAGAAGGTGACACCATCTTTGTGCATCGCAATACCGCCGGACAGCGTGGTGCTGTAGTTACGCTGTTGACTACCGTTACTGCCAGCCCCCACACTCAACTGCGTATAGTGCAGGTTAGTATTGATGTTGCCGTTAAAGCTATTGTCCTGTGACTCTTGATCGCGATCGGCAGAAATATAGTAGTTCGTGTTATCTCCCAGTGAGCCACTGTTCGCGACGCCATAATTCGTTCTGTCACCTTGTTTGCGCATATAAGTGCTGACGCTTTGTGCCCCTCCAAGCGGGATGCTCAGGTTCACGTACAGCAGATCATCGTCCTGATCGTCATCGACGTTGCCGACCGCACTTTGCCAGTTAACCGTCACAGAAGCATATTTGAAGGTTTTCCCCCATGAGAGCAGGACGTAACGGGTGTCTTTTTCACCGCTGTTGCTTTGGTTGTAGTTAAATCCAAAACTGAAACTACCGGCCAGAGGGGAAGCAAAATTCAACGTTGATGAGTACGTATTGTCATACCCCTGGTAGCCATCATCCATCGCCTCAGCCAGTTCGCGGTAATTCCCGCTAAAGTGTGTAGCGCTTGCCGACAGTCCAACCTGCTCAGCCAACGCAATCGTGCTTTGTAATTCCGTTTTCAGCCCACTGTTTTCATCACCGAACTGTTCTTTGCTTGCCGCCACGGTGGAGGAAACACCCCATCCCTCTATAAGCTGGAGCTCAGCACTCCCTCCTGCCGCCTGATACTTTTCAGCCGCGACACCCGAAGCCAAAAAATTCATCCAGGGCAGAAGTCTCCAGCCGTTTGAAATATTCAGGACCAGCGGATCACCATAATCGCTGTCAATACTGCGCACCTGACCAGCTGACACAGTAAGCCCCTGTGGGCGCGATAAATTCTGAGCTTTTACTGCAGAAGCCGGAACAATGTAGTGACTAGTTGACCCATCGGATTCTACAACGGTGACATCCAGATCCACGTTACTGCGGACCATTGGGACATCATCTAAGGTGAACGGCCCTGCGGGAACTAACGTACTGAAGATAAGCCGGTTGTTTTGCCGTACCTCAACGCGCGCCTGCGCGGAGCGAGCAATACCTGAAACACTGACACCGGAACCCTCTTTCTGTAATTCACGGGTTGGCATAAGTTGCACCCCCGTGATAGGCACACCGCTCAGGACTGTAGAATAGGCATTAATTTCACCGACCTGCATAGTCAGCTTCTGCAAAGCAAAAACATGCTCAGCGTAGGTGTAAATACTGTCAGCATTTTTTTCGCCATCATCATCCGTCAGGATATAGCGACTACGCAGCGACCAGTCCATGGCGTTCAACCCAGCTTCAAGGCTTGCCTGCGAATAACGACTGGCATCACTGCCTTCATACTCGTTTCGCGTGCTGAAAAGAGAGTAATTAAGCAACCCCGCTGTGCCACCATGCTGGAAATTTTTGATATCCGTATCTAGGCCATTGATCGCTTCTTGTGGCAGATACAGTTCAACCGCTTCCTGATTAGGCAACGCATTCACTACCGCCTGCGCATAATCATGGCGAATATCATGGCAAGCGTCATCTGCCTTCAGCGGAACAGGCACCAGCCCTGCAAACTCAATAAAATCTACATCAATACACAGCACACCGTCATCGTTAAAGCGTACAGCAGCCGTTCCACGATCTTTACCATTCACCTTCACAGAAACTGAGTGTACACCAGGCAGAAATCGAGGTGCCTTAGCGAAATAGCGGTTAAGATCAGCGCTCAACCCACGCGATTCCAGAATACCGGTGTCGAATGTCACTTCCCTCGCCATGACGCAGGAAGAAGAAAGGAATACCAGAGGTAAGGTGCCGCAAAGAAGAGCGCGGACACAAAATACGAGGTGGTTTATTTTACACACCGTTATTTCCCTTTTTTATTTATTGAGCTCAGAGACAAAACTTGGCACTTCAACGCCATAGCGGCTCGCTGGGAAAAACTTGACTTTATTGTCGTTACCAAAGGATTTTTTTAACGTAATAGGCAATGTTTCGCCGGGCAGAATATACGTTTTTGCCAGCGTCCCGCTGATACCTGAAGGTTGTAATACAACATTCTGTGCAAGACGAACCACATACTTGCTGGGGTTAGTCACCTGAACTGACGCCCCCGCAGCTGACCATTTCAGCATCTTCCAGGCATCTGTCACGACGGCTAACTTTGCCGGACGAATGAGTACAGGAATATCCTGTCGAATATTGATGCCGATTTTAATTTTATTCTCATTGTTTTTAGGGGGAATACCTTCAAACGTCACCCGTTTATAATGTTCAACGTCCAATGGAACATTATTTTGTAAAATGAAGCGGAGCTGCTGTGTTTGTCCGGGTTCCAGACGTACCACAGGCTGAGTGACAACCAGCTTCAACCCGTTATCATCCGTTAGGTCGATGACATTCGTATACAGAAGCGAAGGATAGCTATCCGAGTTCTTAATATTAATTGTGCCGCTGTGGGTGGCTTCATCGATAACAAGCAAGCTGGTTTCCGGAACCATTCCTGCGGAATGAGCTGAAAACTGCAGTGATAATATAGCCGTCGCAAAAATAGCTTTAAGTAAATTCGATTTTAAAATGAACATAGCCAAATTCCTTGAATATTACACTCCAACACTCCGTGTTTATCGTGCATTTAAAAAGAGTAAATGCAGCGCATTTACTCTCAGTATAAACTCCCTGGCTAAATACCTACTTCGCCAATTACAGGTATTTCAGGCTAATAGTCAGTTGACCATCCAGCGGGGTATCGTCGGTAATGGCCAGAGTTGTGGTGTCTCTAATCGCCAGAGACGTTACCATCGGGAAAGTCGCGGTCTGGAATGCCAGCGGCTCTAAACTACCCATTGCCGCCACGGTGAAGTCGCGGTAGTTATCGCCCTGGGTGGAACCGTTGGTGCTCTTAATCCAGGTGGTGCTACCATTCTGTTGATACACGGCGTCAACTGCGTTACCGTCGGCAGTTACGCTGTCAAGTTTGACAAACATAGCGTAGTTACCAATATTGACGTCACCGGCAGTTTTACCTACACCATAAATTTGGGATGCTGATGCTGGAGTTACAGACCCGCCTGTAAACAGAGCATTATCTACAGTGATCCCTGCACGAGATGACGCGCGATCGTCAACCATATTCCAAGAAACTTTAGTTGCTGCAGTACAGTTGATTTTCAGATCGATATTTTTCTGGCCCAACTGGTTATTTGCCGAAGCGCTCAGTTCTCCCAGCCGAATGAAACCATAATCAACCACACCGCCATTGCTTAATTCCGGTGTACAGGCAGCATTAGTCAACGTACCCTTAACTTTCAGAACAGCCGTTGGTTCTGCTGCAAGTGCAGAGCTAACAGAAAGTGCTAGCGTGGTGGCGAGAATAACGTTTTTCATTTGTTAATCCTTAACTAAGACTAATAATTTAATAAATAATCCAGACGAATTGAATTAGATGCAGTCTAAAAAATATTATTTAGCGCGTGCAATGTTATTGATTTTGTAAATGTTATCAAGTTAGAAAAATTAATTATGAAATTTAGAAGTTATAAATAAATAGATAATAGATATCAAATAGTCGAGATATCAGGTCAATGAGTATTTTATGTATTAGAAAATGTGATATATAAAATAAATTTTGAGTAATAAGATTAAGCTCAACTATTTGAAATATTTATATTATGTTTCATTACCAATAAATTTTATACATAAAAAAACCAGCCAATATGTAATTGACTGGTTTTCATAACGATTAGAAAAATATATATTTATTTCACAACACGTAACGCCGGACGACCACCGCGCGGAGGCGGATCGTCATCAGGATCATTGTCGTCATGATGATCAGGTTTATCGCCATCGATAAGTGACATCACCGTGTCGCTTTCGCGCTCATCGGATGCATTGTCATCATTCAGGCTGGCAACATCCTCGTCGTATGCCGCTTCCGGCTCAAACATCGTACCCGCGCCGTTTTCACGCGCGTAGATCGCCAGTACCGCAGCCAGAGGAACGGACACCTGACGCGGCACACCGCCAAAGCGCGCATTAAAGCGCACTTCGTCATTCGCCAGTTCCAGGTTGCCCACCGCGCGCGGCGCGATGTTCAGCACGATCTGTCCGTCACGCGCATATTCCATTGGAACCAGCACACCTGGCAACGTCACATCCACAACCAGGTGCGGCGTGAGCTGGTTATCCAGCAGCCATTCATAGAAGGCGCGCAGCAGATACGGACGGCGTGGGGTAAGTTGTGACATTTCCACAGTCATTAGCCTCGGCCAAGACGCATTTCACGTTCAGGTTCAGTTAACGATGCCAGGAATGAATCACGCTCAAATACGCGAGTCATGTAACCCTTCAGCTCTTTCGCACCCGGACCGCTGAACTCTACGCCCAGAGTCGGCAGACGCCAAAGCAGCGGTGCCAGGTAGCAATCCACCAGGCTGAACTCATCGCTCAGGAAGAATGGCTTCTGACCAAACACAGGGGCAATTGCCAGCAACTCTTCACGCAGTTGCTTACGTGCTGCGTCGGCTTCAGAAGAGGAACCGCTAACGATAACGTTCATCAGCGAGTACCAGTCTTTCTCGATACGCTGCATGTACAGGCGGCTTTCACCACGCGCGACAGGGTAAACCGGCATCAACGGCGGATGTGGGAAACGCTCATCCAGATATTCCATAATGATACGGGATTCCCACAGGGTCAGCTCGCGATCCACCAGCGTCGGTACGCTTTGGCTCGGGTTGAGATCGATCAGATCCTGAGGTGGGTTATCCTTTTCCACATGCTCGATCTCAAAACTGACACCCTTCTCGGCCAGCACGATACGAACCTGATGGCTATAAATGTCAGTAGGACCAGAAAACAGCGTCATTACCGAACGTTTGTTGGCAGCGACAGCCATGAAAACCTCCAGGTATATTCAGAATTTTTACTGCTACCGGCCCAACAGGGGCCAGCCAGATGTTGTATCGCCCATCCCAGAGAAGACACATTGTTCAAGAATCGAACAAAAATCGAGTATTCACCGATATTTGGGCAGAAAATTGGATGATAGTTTACCAGATTTTGATGGCTTTGTGGTGAGGGGATTCTGGAAATGTGGAAAAAGAGGAGATATATGAATTTATATTGTGGATAACCTGCACATTATCCATAAAAAAACCCGCCGAAGCGGGTTTTTCGCCAATCGTTCTGCGTAAGCAGAAAATGATTAACGTTTGGAGAACTGTGGACGACGACGTGCTTTACGCAGACCCACTTTCTTACGTTCAACCTGACGAGCGTCACGAGTAACGAAGCCAGCTTTACGCAGTTCAGAACGCAGGGATTCGTCGTACTCCATCAGAGCGCGGGTGATACCGTGACGGATCGCACCAGCCTGACCGGAGATACCACCACCTTTAACGGTGATGTACAGATCCAGTTTTTCTACCATGTCAACCAGTTCCAGCGGCTGGCGAACTACCATGCGGGCAGTTTCGCGACCGAAGTATTGTTCCAGAGAACGCTGGTTGATTACGATTTTACCACTGCCCGGTTTGATGAAAACGCGAGCTGCGGAACTTTTGCGGCGACCAGTGCCGTAGTATTGATTTTCAGCCATTGCCTATAATCCCGATTAGATGTCAAGAACTTGCGGTTGCTGTGCCGCGTGGTTGTGCTCGTTACCTGCGTAAACTTTCAGTTTACGGAACATAGCACGACCCAGCGGGCCTTTTGGCAGCATGCCTTTAACCGCGATTTCAATCACACGCTCAGGACGGCGAGCAATCATCTCTTCAAAGGTCGCTTCTTTGATACCACCGATGTGGCCGGTGTGGTGGTAGTACATTTTGTCAGTACGCTTGTTGCCGGTTACAGCAACTTTATCAGCGTTCAGAACGATGATGTAATCACCGGTATCAACGTGCGGAGTGTATTCCGCTTTATGCTTACCGCGCAGGCGACGAGCCAGTTCAGTAGCCAGACGGCCCAGAGTTTTACCGGTCGCGTCAACAACATACCAGTCGCGCTGTACGGTTTCTGGTTTAGCTGTAAAAGTTTTCATTAAAAGCTTACCCAAATAATAAGTTACACGTTGGTGAACACCCAAACGTTTAGTCAGTTGAGGTTCACACGACAAAGTCCGGCAAACCTACCCCTTCGAATAGCTAATGCCGACACATAGAAAGTTTCGGGAAAAAAACCTTCTCGTAACGTGGGGTCGCAAGATTATAGAGAAGTTGAGGTCAAAGATCGACCCTTAAATGTGATTTGGAATGGGTTTTTCGAGGGTGGGTATTGTGCGGTCGGGTGCCCTTACCCCCAGCCCCTCTCCCACCGGGAGAGGGTGGCATTTGTTACGGCATATGCTCAAGCTTGAGGTATTCCTCGCTCTGCATCTCCTGCAGGCGCGAGAGGCAACGCTGGAACTCAAACTTCAGCCGCTCTCCCTGGTAGATCTCATATAAAGGTACCTCAGCGCTAATCACCAGCTTGACGTGACGCTCATAAAACTCGTCCACCAGCGCAATGAAGCGTCGTGCTTCGCTCTCCATCAGCCGCGTCATGACCGGAACATCCAGCACCATCACGGTATGAAACAGGCGTGAAAGCGCAATATAGTCATGCTGACTGCGGGCATCCACACACAGTGTTGTAAAGGAGACGGCCAGCGTTTGATTCTCTACGCCAAGCGTGGGCAACGGGCGGTGGTTAATCTCAAGCTCCGGAGCGTTTTCACGTTTTGCCCCCGCCAGCGCCAGCCAGAGTTTATCCATTTGATGGGTAGTCTCGGCATTCAGTGGTGAGAGCCACAGGTGCGCCTGGGTCAGTGTGCGCAGCCGGTAATCCACCCCGGCATCCACATTCATAATGTCACAATACTGTTTGATGGCATCAATGGCAGGCAGGAAACGCGCCCGTTGCAAACCATTGCGATACAGTTCATCAGGCGGGATATTTGACGTGGCAACCAGCGTAATCCCGCGAGCAAACAGCGCTTTCATCAGGCCGCCTAACAGCATGGCATCAGTGATGTCAGAAACAAAAAATTCATCGAAGCAGAGCACGTCCGTTTCCGCCTTGAACCTGTCGGCCACAATCTCCAGCGGATCACTTTTGCCCTGCAGTGCGGTCAGTTCTTCATGAACCCGCAGCATAAAGCGATGGAAGTGCAGACGCTGCTTACGTGCGCCCGGCAGACTCAGATAAAACAGATCCATCAGCCAGGTTTTTCCGCGCCCTACGCCGCCCCACATATATAAGCCGCGCACCGGAGCATGAATCTGTGGCTCTTTTTTCCCGAGCAACCGCCCTAACGCCACCTTCAGCCCACCACGTTGTTCCGCTTCTGCGGGTTTTACCGTGAGTTCCTGATAAATCATCTCCAGGCGGCTTACCGCCTCACGTTGAACGTCATCCGCTTGATGAGTTCCCTCGTTAAGGGCCAGTTGATAACGCGATGCAGGGGACAGGTTTTGCATAATCTTATTGTTATTCCTTCAATTAAACCTCACCAGCAGCCGTGACTGATGAAAAAAAGGCCGTTCTACACTACGCGATGATACGTCAGGATTCCACTTCTACAGAAATAGCGGTTATAGTGGCATTATCAGGCACAGGCAGGAGCCGAGCCAACACCCTACGGAACAACAAGACAACGGGAGAAGTTCATGACCTGGGAATATGCGCTAATCGGTTTAGTCGTCGGCATCGTCATCGGTGCTGTAGCCATGCGTTTCGGTAATCGCAAATTGCGTCAGCAGCAGTCACTGCAGTACGAACTGGAAAAGAACAAAGCGGAACTGGAAGAGTATCGTGAAGAGCTGGTCAGCCACTTTGCCCGTAGCGCCGAGCTGCTGGACAACATGGCGACCGACTATCGTCAGCTGTATCAACATATGGCAAAAAGCTCCAGCAGCCTGCTGCCGGAAATGACCGCGGAAACCAATCCGTTCCGCAACCGTCTGGCAGACTCTGAAGCTGGTAACGATCAGGCGCCCGTTCAGATGCCTCGTGACTATTCAGATGGTGCTTCCGGCCTGCTGCGTGGCGGTGTAAAACGCGATTAATCGCACAACCTGAATTTATTTTACGGGCGCAGCGATTGCGCCCGTCCTTTCTTCATGACCCCAGCTATCATTTAGTTAAACACCTCATTGTTCAGCGGTTTAAAATTCAATAACATCAACGTGTTTTTGGGGCCGTTTTTCCTTTATTCCAGGTTACGAGAGTCAACATCGATGAAGAAAAAAAACCAGCTGTTGAGCGCTATCGCGTTAAGTGTCGGGTTATCTCTCTCGGCGTCCTTCCCTGCCCTTGCCGCCATCCCCTCTCAGGTGCCCGGTCAGGCGGCCATTCCAAGCCTCGCGCCGATGCTGGAAAAAGTGTTGCCTGCGGTCGTCAGCGTACAGGTTGAGGGTACGGCTGTACAAAGCCAACGCGTACCGGAAGAACTGAAAAAATATTTTGGCGATGAGGCTCCCGACCAGCAGGCTCAGCCTTTTGAAGGTCTGGGTTCAGGTGTCATTATTGATGCGGCCAAAGGCTATATTCTGACCAACAACCATGTCATCAGCCAGGCCGATAAAATCAGCGTACAGCTTAATGATGGACGTGAATTTGATGCCAAACTGATTGGCGGCGATGACCAGAGCGACATCGCGCTGTTGCAGGTGCAAAACCCGAGCAACCTGACTCAGATTGCCATTGCGGACTCCGACAAACTGCGTGTTGGTGATTTTGCCGTTGCCGTAGGCAACCCCTTTGGTTTAGGACAGACCGCCACCTCCGGGATCGTCTCGGCACTGGGTCGTAGCGGCCTGAATCTGGAGGGGCTGGAAAACTTTATTCAGACGGATGCCTCCATCAACCGTGGGAACTCCGGTGGGGCATTGCTCAACCTGAATGGCGAGCTGATTGGGATTAACACGGCTATTCTGGCCCCGGGAGGCGGCAGCATTGGGATTGGTTTCGCCATCCCCAGTAACATGGCCAAAACGCTGGCCCAGCAGCTGATCCAGTTCGGTGAAATCAAGCGCGGACTGTTGGGGATCAAGGGAATGGAGATGAGCGCGGATATCGCCAAAGCGTTCAACATCAACGTGCAGCGGGGCGCATTTGTGAGTGAAGTGCTGCCAAACTCCGGTTCGGCAAAAGCCGGCGTGAAGTCAGGCGATGTGATCGTCAGTCTGAACGGTAAACCGTTGAGCAGCTTCGCAGAGTTGCGTTCACGCATTGCCACGACAGAACCTGGTGCCAAAGTGAAACTGGGACTGATTCGTGACGGCAAGCCGCTGGACGTTGAAGTCACACTGGATAAGAGTACCTCGTCATCTGCCAGTGCTGAGCTTATCGCCCCGGCGTTACAAGGGGCAACGTTAAGCGATGGGCAACTGAAAGACGGTACGAAAGGCATTAGCATCGACACCGTTGAGAAGAGCAGCCCTGCCGCGCAGGCCGGATTACATCAGGATGATGTCATCATTGGCGTAAACCGCAATCGCGTGCAATCCATCGCCGAGCTGCGCAAGGTACTGGAAAGTAAACCAGCGGTCATTGCCCTGCAGGTTATGCGTGGTAATGAGTCTATCTATATTCTGTTGCGCTAAGCATTTGCGATGCCGGACATCACCGCTGCGTGTGATGTCCGGATAACTCATGTTATGCTGCAAATCGTCCCTTTTTTAACGACACGCGCATCATGCTTTTAAAGCTCTTACGTTCAATTGTCATCGGTTTGATTGTCGGCGGCCTGTTGCTGGCGGCAATGCCGTCTTTACGTCAGTTCAATAAGCTGACGGCTCCCGAGTTCGACAGCACGGATGAAACGCCGGCTACCTATAACCAGGCCGTTCGCCGTGCCGCACCTGCCGTGGTGAATGTCTATAACCGCGGCCTTAATAGTGCAACCCATAACCAGCTGGAGATCCGCACCCTCGGCTCCGGGGTGATTATGGACGAACGCGGCTACATTATTACCAACAAGCACGTGATTAACGATGCCGACCAGATTATCGTTGCCCTGCAGGATGGCCGCGTGTTTGAGGCGTTACTTGTGGGGTCTGACAGCCTGACCGACCTGGCCGTCCTGAAAATCAACGCCACGGGCGGTTTGCCGATCATTCCAATTAATCGTAAACGCACCCCTCACATTGGTGACGTCGTCCTGGCTATCGGTAACCCTTATAACCTGGGCCAGACGATTACCCAGGGAATTATCAGTGCGACGGGTCGTATTGGCCTCAACCCATCCGGGCGGCAGAACTTCCTGCAAACCGATGCGTCGATCAACCGCGGTAACTCCGGCGGTGCACTGGTTAACTCACTGGGTGAGTTGATGGGCATCAATACCCTCTCGTTCGACAAGAGCAACGACGGCGAGACACCGGAAGGGATCGGCTTTGCCATTCCGTTCCAGCTGGCGACCAAAATTATGGATAAACTGATCCGCGATGGACGGGTGATCCGTGGTTATATCGGAATTGGTGGCCGTGAAATTGCACCAATGCATAACCAGGGCGGCGGTATTGATCAGATTCAGGGCATCGTGGTCAACGAAGTGTCACCTGGCGGCCCGGCAGACAACGCGGGAATTCAGGTTAACGATGTCATTGTGTCGGTTAATGGTACGCCAGCGGTCTCGGCACTGGAAACCATGGATCAGGTCGCAGAGATCCGTCCGGGGTCTATCATCCCTGTTGAAGTTATGCGCAACGATAAGAAACTCACGCTGCAGGTGACGGTTCAGGAATACCCGGCAACAAACTGACAGCCATAAAAAAACCGAAGCCAGTGAGTGCTTCGGTTTTTTTTGCCGGGTGGCGCTAACGCTTACCCGGCCTACGTGAGACGGTTCGTTTTACTTGTTAACGAACTCTTCGCCCAGGGTGATATCTTTCTTCAGGGTATCCAGCATGCCTTCCATCGCGTGTTGTTCAAACGCGCTCAGCTTGCCGATAGGCTGACGTTCTTCGATACCATTTTTACCCAGCAGCAGCGGCTGAGAGAAGAAGCGAGCGTGTTCGCCATCGCCTTCAACATAAGCGCATTCTACAACGCCTTTCTCGCCCTGCAGAGCGCGAACCAGTGACAGGCCGAAACGTGCAGCCGCCTGGCCCATAGACAGGGTTGCAGAACCGCCACCCGCCTTCGCTTCCACCACTTCGGTGCCCGCGTTCTGGATACGTTTGGTCAGGTCAGCCACTTCCTGCTCGGAGAAGCTTACGCCTGGGATCTGCGACAGCAGAGGCAGAATGGTGACACCAGAGTGTCCACCGATCACCGGAACTTCAACGTCTGTTGGCTGTTTGCCTTTCAGCTCAGCCACGAAGGTGTTGGAGCGGATGATATCCAGCGTGGTCACGCCGAACAGTTTATTTTTGTCGTAAACACCGGCTTTCTTCAGCACTTCTGCTGCGATAGCAACAGTGGTGTTCACCGGGTTAGTGATAATACCGATGCACGCTTTCGGGCAGATTTCAGCGATCTGCTGTACCAGGTTTTTCACGATGCCCGCGTTGACGTTGAACAGGTCTGAACGATCCATACCTGGCTTACGCGCCACGCCTGCAGAAATCAGCACCACGTCGGCACCCTGCAGAGCAGGACGCGCGTCTTCACCGGAGAAGCCTTTGATTTTCACAGCTGTCGGGATGTGGCTCAGGTCAACCGCCACACCAGGGGTTACCGGAGCAATATCGTACAGGGAGAGTTCTGAGCCTGAAGGCAGTTGGGTTTTCAGTAGTAGGGCAAGCGCCTGGCCGATACCACCAGCAGCGCCGAGGACTGCGACTTTCATCCTAAACTCCTTATTATGGTTAACTTAAGTATCTGTAACTCCGTTGCGGCGACCATAATTCAGCGAGTAAATAATTACAATTTTCGTAGCTAAAGAATTTGAGGTCACGCGACTTTATCTCTCACCAGAAGACTATCTGACGACAGACGGCAACGAATTAAGAGGTGGTTACAATACACCCTGCCCCGCCACCAAAACAACATCATTTTGATAACATTTAATTTACTTTTAAGCTTATTTGCGCGGCGTGACCCAGGCATGTTTTCTGATAACGAAATCTGATAAAATCACTCCCTTTCATAACATTATTTCAGACTACCTCCCGGTAGATAATTTGCATAAAAATTCATCCACATGCATAATAATGTTGTTTCTATCGTCATATTCCGGGTGACTTATGCGAAGCTCGTCTAAGCAAGAAGAATTAGTAAAGGCGTTTAAAGCGCTACTCAAAGAAGAGAAATTCAGTTCTCAGGGAGAGATTGTTCAGGCGTTACAGGAACAAGGCTTCGATAACATCAATCAGTCGAAAGTCTCCCGCATGTTAACTAAATTTGGCGCGGTGCGTACCCGTAACGCCAAAATGGAGATGGTCTATTGCCTGCCAGCTGAACTTGGCGTGCCGACGACCTCCAGCCCGCTGAAGAATCTGGTACTGGATATCGACTATAACGACGCCGTGGTGGTGATCCACACCAGCCCTGGTGCTGCGCAGTTGATTGCTCGCCTGCTGGATTCCTTAGGTAAAGCGGAAGGTATTCTCGGCACGATTGCCGGGGATGACACTATCTTTACCACCCCGGCAAATGGTTTCTCCGTCAAAGATCTCTACGAGGCAATTCTGGTTCTGTTCGAACAGGAACTCTAATCTCCTCTCCCCGTAGCACCGCTGCGGGGATCGTTCTGCTCCCGCTGCGTTTCCCTCTCGATTCCACTGCCCTGACTTTGACAAATAGTGCTTTTTACTACCTATTAACATTCATCTGGTGAATGCTAAATCAAAAAATCGCACAAAAAATCAAAATCAGATATCCATATGATTTAATTAGAGTTCAATACATAAAGTGGACAAAAAACACCCAATATTATGCAATTTGGTTATAAAAAACGCATTGGTTAACACGTAATAACAACTGGAACAATTAGCCTGGTATTAATTTTTACCGTTATTAGTGTATACTTGATTTTGTGATGAGGGTCACGAAACAAGACCCCACTAAAAAATTCGACGAGGTAAAAATCATGAACATTAAAACTACTGTAGCGGCGCTGAGCGTCCTGTCTGTCCTGTCATTCGGTGCTTTCGCTGCTGACTCAATCAATGCTGAACAGGCGCAATCCCGCCAGGCAATTGGTACGGTTTCTGTCGGTGCGATCGGTACATCCCCGATGGACATGCATGAGATGCTGAACAAGAAAGCGGAAGAACAGGGTGCATCATCCTACCGCATCATTGAAGCACGTTCAGGTGACCACTGGCACGCGACTGCTGAGCTGTATAAATAAGTTTTAGCAATAACTGAAGACATAAATCTCCACTCAACGGCACCAGGCATAAAAATAGCTTTTCAACCCTTCTCGCCGTTGAGCAACAACCCTATTCAGGAGTAAAGACTATGAAAACCAAATTGATCATCGCAACCCTCGGTCTGGCCTCAGTTCTCTCTTTCGGCGCAAGTGCAGCCGTACAGCAAGTGAATGCCGACCAGGCACAAAATCTGCAGTCTATGGGCAGTGTATCCGTAACGTCTGTCACTGGTTCACCCATGGATATTCGTCACGAACTGGCCGCAAAAGCTGAAAAAGCAGGCGCCAGCAGCTATCGTGTCACCGAACTGAATCAGGGTGACCACTGGCATGCAACAGCAGAGCTGTACAAATAAACCCTCGTCGTATTTCATCATACGACTTGCCCCTGACCTGCTGGTCAGGGGCTTTTTTTATGCAATTCAATGGCGCGCGTTAAAACGCAGTTGCCCTTCCAGCTCTTCTTCCGCTTCATCGAACAGTAATATCAATGCGCCAAAACGTCTGCGCAGCTTATCGGGTAAATGAATGAACTCAATCTCCAGCGGGAGTGGCAACAGACTGCCGGTCACCACGTCCCACAGGGTATCCAGATTCGTCACGCTTTCCCGTTCAAGATCAAACACCCGGATAAATTCACGATAGAAGTCTTCCTGACTGTCGATCTCGTCAAAATCAAAGGTATAGGTTTTCATTGCCAGCCACCCAGTCCACGCGAACGGCAGCTGCCGCCGCCCTGTCTATTATAATCCCCCGATATGCAGGGTTTTGACTTCCAGATACTCTTCCAGCCCAAGCACGGAGCCCTCGCGTCCAAGACCTGACTCTTTTACGCCGCCAAAGGGTCCCAGTTCCGTGGAAACGGCACATTCGTTAATGCCAATCATCCCGCTCTCGATAGCCTGAGAAACACGGAAAACGCGTGAAAGATTCTGGGTATAGAAGTAAGCCGCCAGGCCATAAGGCGTGTTGTTGGCACGCTGAATGACCTCATCTTCTGAGGTGAAACGGAAGCATGCCGCTACCGGGCCAAACGTCTCTTCTTCTGCCAGCTTCATGCCTTCATGGCAGTCACCCAGTACGGTTGGCATCCAGAAATTTCCGCCAAGTGGATGGGGTTTCCCCCCTGCCAGTACGGTTGCCCCGCGGGCAACGGCATCGTCGACATGCTCACGTACCTTGTTGACCGCAGCAGGTTCAATCAGTGGTCCGACGACAACCCCCTCTTCAAGACCATTACCCACCTTCAGCGCCTTCACCGCATCGGCAAGTTTATTCACAAACTTGTCGTAGACGGTTTCCTGAATATAGAAACGGTTAACGCTCACGCAGACCTGCCCGGCATTACGGAATTTGTTGGCGATAGCACCTTTAACCGCTGCGTCGATATCCGCATCCTCAAAAACGATATACGGGGCATTTCCCCCCAGTTCCATCGAGACTTTTTTCATGGTGTCTGCGGCGTTACGCACCAGCGTTTTGCCGACGGAAGTCGAACCGGTAAAGGAGATTTTACGTACGTCCCGGCTGGCCATGATCGCGTCACTGATTTCATGGGTATTCCCGGCCACGGCGTTGAGGACACCGTCGGGCACACCGGCCTGTTTAGCCAGGGTAAGCAGCGCAAAAGCACTGAGCGGCGTGTTATTGGCTGGTTTGATCACCCCGGTACAGCCCGCAGCAAGCGCCGGGCCTAATTTACGGGTGAGCATCGCCATCGGGAAGTTCCACGGTGTAATCGCCGCGACCACACCAATGGGCTCGCGGGTTGCCAGAATGCGGGAACCGGGTTTGATCGGCGGAATAATTTCCCCGTTAGCGCGCTTGGCCTCTTCGGCAAACCACTGGATAAAGCTGGCGGCGTACTCTACTTCACCTTCCGCTTCTTTAAGAGGCTTGCCCTGCTCGGAGGTCATTAGCTGCCCGAGCCAGTGTTTATTTTCAATAATCAGTTCGTACCAGCGGTAAAGGATCGCCGAACGCTCTTTCGCGGTTTTGGCTCGCCATGCCGGGAAAGCATTAGTGGCTGCGGCAATCGCAACTTCGGTTTCCGCTTTACCCGCTTTCGCGACTTTAGCGATGACCTCGCCGGTCGCCGGGTTAAGCACATCAAACGTCGTGTCCAGCGTTTTCCAGATGCCATTAACCAGATAACCGGTCTGAAAAAGGATGTGGTCCTGAAGCGTCTCAGTCGTCATGTGTCCTCCCTTTCTGAATGTAAGAACGTGCTGGAATTAAGTATAGCCACAAAAAAACCGACGCTTTTGGCGTCGGCTTTTTTACTTCAGTCAGTTATCTGTGAGGGCATTCTGGTAGCGATGCAGCATAAACACCAGCCGTCCTACTGGCTCGGTCACCTGAGGCGGTGCTTCCCAGACCTTCAGCTTCTCCTGGTAGATATCGAGCTCTTCAAGCAGTTGCGTAAAGTAACGACGACGTTTGTCATCGCTGGTCGCGGAAAGCACATGGTCGGCAGTGCGGCGTAGCTGACGGTGGAAAGCCGACAGATCGTCGTTGATCGGCACAGGCGCGTTACGCAGACGCTGGTGCGCGATGATCATGGTTAATGCCAGCCGGAACTTAGCGATGTCACCCGGGAACTTGTTCAGTAGTAAAAACAACTGCTGATAGAGCGCTGGTAAGTGGTTTTCTTTGCGACGTGCGGTATTGGTGGTCATCGACGACACGGCAGCTGAAACAAACTGGTTCAACAATACACGGCCCGTTCTTGCCTGTGAGTTATCGCGCACCAGCAGAATAACCATCATTGCCAGGAAACACCCCACCAGTTGACCCAATGCGCTGTCGAGGAACTGGCTGAAATGGAAGGTCATCGGGTTATCCAGCACAATGATGTTAATCGTACTGGCCAGCGCCCCCAACGATCCCAGACGGCGCTTTTGCACTTCTATACCGATAAAGAACGCCATTACCGCCAGGCTTATGCAGAGCAGCAACATGCTCTGTTGCGTGGAAGGGATGATCACCAGGAAATAGAGCGCGCCTATTGGCAGAGCGGCAATGGTGCCGTACAGGAAATCAATCGCGACCATACGCGGGTTAGGCAGACGCATCGCCAGTGCAGTCACAACGGCGATCATCACCATTGCACCGCTGCCGGACGTCCAGCCGGTCCACAACCAGAACAGCGTACCGAGCATGCAGGCGAGCGTCGTACGCCAGAAGTTGACCATCGCGTGATGACGCTCGGCGGATTCCGCCTTAATCACCACTTCTCCCTGCAGCACCTCTTCTTCCGTAGCGCTGATTTTGGTATTGCTAACCACGCCGCGTTTCAGCAGCAGGTAACGCGTCGCGGCCCCGACCCAGGTGTAGATGGTCACTGGTGTGTCACGTTCCCCTGTCCAGGCAATGACCCGGCGCATGCGCTTAAGCTGCTTATGCACGTCCTGCACGGTTTCCACCGGCTCGGCAAACAGTTCTCGGAAGGTATTGGTGACCGCTTCCGGACGGGTGTTCTGGATCAGATAGGTTTCGCACGCCTGGGTAATCAGCGTTAAGGAGACCGTATTGAGGGCTTTAAGGCGACGGTTAGCCCGGGCCCAGCGCGAAGACTCCATATTAAGGTTACTGCGCATTCCTTCCAGCGCCTGCGTGCGACGTACCAGCCCGCTCCAGGCCTTATCCACCTCTTCACTGTCACCATGCTTGATGCAGAGCTGCATCAGCTGGTACTGGGCAACAATCAGCGCATCCAGCTCGCGATCCACCTCTTGCTTGATAGAGCGAGGGGAGAAAAGCAGGTCAGCAACAATCGCGCAGACAATACCAATCACAATCTCACTGCAACGCTCCACCGCAAACTGTGGTGCAAGCAGCGGCTCGCTTTGGATAGTGATGACGATAATCAGCGCGGTGTAACCCGCCAGTCCCCAGGCGTAGGAGTTTTCCACTTTCACCAGAGACGAGACCCAGGTGCAGAAGCCCGCCCAGATACAGCACACCATCAGCATCAGCAGTGGGGTGCGGATCATCAAAATAATAATGGTCAGCGCCGCGAAACAACCGATAAACGTCCCAATGATACGCAGCATCCCGCGATAGCGGATCGCGCCAGAGTAAGGTTCACCACCGGCCGCGAATGCCGGACCAGCCGCGACAATTGCCGCCGTCAGCACCGCCCAGCGCGGGGTTTCAAGCTGGAAGTGGAAGCCGACAAACAGTGCCAGCACAATGGCACTCGCCAGCTTCACGGCAAAGCGAATGTGCTGGTTGGCGATGGAAAAGATACCCATAGCGATTAGCCAAACTCGCGCAGACGGTGGGCAATTTTACGGAAGATCGACTCCTGGCTGGCATCCCGGTCTTTCGCGCCGGTAATCACCACCGTCGCCGTGGTACCCGCAGGCCACACATTTCCTTGCTGTTCGTCCAGATGGATACGCACCGGCACACGCTGAGCCAGACGCACCCATTCCAGATTGGAGTCCACTGTCGCCATCCCTTTTGCATCCTTAGAACTGCTGGCGTTGGTCACCCCTGCGGCGACGCTGTCGACGGTACCTTTAAAGACGCGGTTGCTGCCCAGCGGTGTAATTTCGGCACGATAACCCGGACGCACGCCCTCGAGCTTAGTCTCTTCCATATAGGCGAGCACGTAGAAGGAGTTCTGTTTAACCAGTGCCACGGCCGTTGAGCCGCGGGTGATAAATTCCCCGGCATAGACATTAAGGTTAGTGACCCAGCCATCGGCCGGCGCGCGGATCACGGTGCGCTCCAGATCGAGCTTTGCCAGATCGCGCGTCGCTTGCGCTTTGGCCATCTGGTGCAGCACGGTTTGCAGTACGTTATTGGACTGGTCAATCTCTTCGCGGGACATGGCCTGAACACCCAACTGGTTACGACGGCCAGCCTCACGGCGTTTCTCTGCCGCCAGCGCCTGATAATAGGCCACGTCAGCTTCCGCTTCTTCCAGTGCTTTCTGGTAGCGAGGCTGGTCGATGGTGAACAGTACCTGATCTTTTTTTACCAGTTGGTTATCGTGAACGTTGACCGCCGTGATAAGACCGGCCACGTCGGGGGCTATGGCCACGACATCGGCGCTGAAACGCGCATCACGTGTCCACGGTGATTCTGTGTAATAGACCCAGGCCCGAAAAATAGCGATGAAGGCGAGGATAACCAACGCCATGGTGATGGCGGTTCGGGAGATTTTTCTTGTTAGTGTTTTCACATCAACCTCAGACAAACATGCGCGATATCAGGTAAAACAGGCAGCAATACAGCGCGGTATTGAACAATGCAGGGTGCCAGACGAAATCGTAGATCCCGGTAGGAACCAGCACCTTGCGCACCAGCCAGAAGATCGCCAGTGATAAAAGAAGCTCGAAAAATATCGGTGGGAACGACAGACCGAACACCACGATAACGGGAAACAGACTCATGTTGACCTTGATAAGAGAGAGTGCAGGCTACAGAATTTTTTAGCGCACGCCATCGCAGGAGAGCAAGATATGCCGGGCGAGAATGGCGCAGCCGTTAAGTAATTAATAATATATTAACGTAACTGTTATGCTGTTATCTATAATATGTGATCTAAATCACTTTTAAGCCAGAGTGAACAATGGAACGTTTAAAACGCATGTCGGTTTTCGCCAAAGTGGTTGAACTGGGCTCTTTTACCGCTGCTGCACGCCAGCTTCAGATGAGCGTCTCTTCAATCAGCCAGACGGTGTCCAAACTGGAAGATGAGCTTCAGGTCAAGCTGCTCAATCGCAGTACCCGCAGCATTGGGCTGACAGAAGCGGGTAAAATTTACTATCAGGGTTGTCGCCGCATGCTGCTTGAAGTGCAGGATGTCCACGAACAACTCTATGCTTTCAACAACACACCTATCGGCACACTGCGCATCGGTTGTTCTTCAACTATGGCACAAAATGTCCTCGCTGCCATGACAGCGGACATGCTGAAAGAGTATCCCGGATTAACCGTGAATCTGGTGACAGGTATTCCGGCACCGGATCTGATTGCCGATGGTCTGGATGTGGTTATCCGCGTTGGAGCGTTGCAGGATTCCAGCCTTTTCTCGCGCAGGCTGGGCAGCATGCCGATGGTGGTTTGCGCCTCGAAAAGCTATCTGGCGCAGTACGGGGTCCCTGAGAAACCCGCCGACCTCACCAACCACTCATGGCTGGAATACAGCGTTCGACCGGATAATGAATTCGAACTGATTGCTCCGGAAGGGCTCTCCACCAGACTGTTGCCAGAAGGCCGCTTTATCACCAACGATCCAATGACCATTTCACGTTGGTTAGTGGCAGGAGCCGGGATCGCCTACGTACCGTTGATGTGGGTGATCAACGAGATCAACAGCGGTGTACTGGAGATCCTCTTCCCTCGCTACCAGTCCGATCCGCGCCCGGTATACGCCCTGTACACAGAAAAAGACAAGCTACCACTCAAGGTGCAGGTGTGTATTAACTATCTGACCGACTATTTTGTGGACGTGGCGGAGTTATTTCAGGGGATGCGCGGAAGAAGTAAGGAATAATCTATTAGTCGCGGAACACATATTTTGCACGAATATGTCCTGGATGAGACGCGCATTCATTCAGGAATTTTCCCTCGCCACTATCAGTAATAGCTAATTGACACTTCAGTTACCCTCCCATTACCTTATAAGAAGTCTGTCATTCAGACTGTTATTAATTTGTTACTAATATGAATAATAAAATGTATTTCGCAGGATGACATTAAACAAGGAAAAGAAATGAATATATTTGAACAAACACCACCTTCGCGCAGGCGCTATGGACTCGCCGCGTTCATTGGTTTGATAGCCGGAATTGTCTCGGCCTTCGTGAAATGGGGAGCCGAGGTTCCGCTTCCGCCACGTAGTCCCACCGATTTATTCACTGGCGCATGCGGACCAGAGCAATTAATTAGAGCCGCAAGTCAGATTGATTGTTCGCGCAATTTTCTCAACCCACCTTATGTATTTTTACGCGACTGGCTGGGTATTGCCGATCCTAACGCGGCGGTTTATACATTTGCCGGTCATATATTTAACTGGGTCGGCGTAACACATATTATTTTCTCAATTGTATTCGCTGTAGGATATTGTGTAGTTGCGGAAGTCTTCCCGAAAATTAAACTCTGGCAAGGTTTGCTTGCAGGTGCGTTAGCCCAGCTTTTTGTCCACATGATCTCCTTCCCGCTGATGGGTCTGACACCGCCGCTGTTCGAACTTCCATGGTACGAACACGTCTCAGAAATCGTGGGTCATTTAGTCTGGTTCTGGTCGATCGAAATCATTCGTCGTGATTTGCGTAATCGCATCACACACGAGCCCGATCCGGAAATACCATTAGGTAACTTGCGTTAAAAAAAAGGCGCTACCTCTGTAGCGCCATTTTTTATGCATCGTCAGATCAGGCGGTGCCACCCACCGTCAAATTGTCGACTTTCAGCGTCGGCTGGCCTACGCCAACCGGCAGGCTCTGGCCCTCTTTACCACAGACTCCCACACCGTTATCCAGCTTCAGATCGTTACCGACCATGGAGATCTGCTGCATGGCTTCAATACCGGAGCCAATCAGCGTCGCACCTTTCACCGCTTTGGTCACTTTGCCCTTCTCAATCAGATACGCTTCTGAGGTAGAGAAGACAAATTTACCGGAGGTGATGTCCACCTGGCCGCCGCCAAAGTTTGGTGCGAAGATACCGTAATCGACGGATTCGATAATCTCCTGCGGTGTGGATTTGCCCGGCAGCATGTAGGTGTTAGTCATACGCGGCATCGGCAGATGCGCATAGGACTCACGACGACCATTACCCGTTGGCGCTACGCCCATCAGGCGCGCGTTGAGTTTGTCCTGCATATAGCCTTTCAGCACACCGTTTTCGATCAGCACATTGTACTGGCCAGGCGTACCTTCATCGTCGATAGCCACCGAGCCACGGCGATCGCGCATGGTGCCATCATCCACCACGGTGCAAAGCTCAGACGAGACAAGCTGCCCCATCTGGCCGCTGAATACGGATGTACCGCGACGGTTAAAGTCACCTTCCAGACCGTGGCCCACCGCTTCGTGCAACAGCACGCCCGGCCAGCCAGCACCCAGAACGACCGGGAATGTCCCCGCCGGTGCTGCAACGGCATTCAGATTCACCAGCGCCATGCGCACGGCTTCTTTTGCCCACGCGTCAGCGCGTGCTTCACCGTCAACATCGCCCAGGAACCAGTCATAGCCGAAACGACCGCCACCGCCGCTTGAACCGCGCTCGCGTTTGCCGTCGTCATCAACCTGTACGCTGATGGAGAGACGGACCAGCGGACGAACATCCGCCGCCAGAGTACCGTCCGTCGCCGCAACGAGAATCAGCTCATAGACACCGCTCAGGCTGGCAGAGACTTCCTGCACACGCTTGTCGGCAGCACGCGCCACTTTGTCCACGCGGCGCAGAATATCCAGCTTCTCTTCACGGCTCATGCTCTGCAGCGGATCAATGCTGGTATAGAGCGCAGAGTGCTGCACTTCACCCAGCGTTTTCACACGACCATCGCCGGTATCACGCACAATGGTACGCGCAGCCTGAGCACTCTGCTCCAGGGCGGCCAGGCTAATCTGATCGGCATAGGCAAAACCGGTTTTCTCGCCGCTGACGGCACGGACACCGACGCCCTGGTCGATGTTATAAGAGCCGTCTTTGATGATGCTGTCTTCTAAAACCCAGGATTCGTGATAGCTCGACTGGAAATAGAGATCGCCGTAGTCGAGACGGCGTTCGGTCAGTTGACCAAGAATGGAGAACAGGTCCTGATGGCTCAGGCCGTTCGCTGCGAGCAAATGTTCACTTACCAGGTTCAGACTCATCGTATTGCTACTCGTTCGTTGCCGCCTGTGGCGGTATAAAGATCGTATTTATTGAGAGTGAGGCAATTACCTGCCCACGTCAAATCATTGCTGTGCTTCTTTGCGCGGCTGGCGCAGCACTTCATTAATCTGCGGTTTATCTACCGGGCCGGTAATGTGGTAGCGCAGAATGGAGACCTTGCTCCACAGCGGCCCCAGCACTTTACTGGCGGCAAACACCGCCGCACCGACAATCGGGTTCACCACAAAGGCTGCTGCCACGCCAACGCTCGCGGAAATTTCCGGCGCCACCACGGCTTCCATATCCAGCTCGCGACGCACGAGGTTGACCGAGCCTTTCATCGCGATATCCGCTTCCAGGCCGTCCACCAGCGTGTCGTCCGTATGCATAACGCCGTCTTTGATCCACGCCGTGCTGCGGATGGAATCGTAGTAGAACCCTTCGCTGAAGGTATCGCTAAAATCAAAGCGCAGCTTGCGCAGCAGCGCATCAAAACTCAGCAGTCGCAGGATCTGCCCGGCGCGCCCTGTGCTTACGTCGGCGATTTCACCTTTACCGAAGCGGGTTTTCAGGATGCCGTTCAGCGAGGCTTCGTCCGGCGTCCACGGCGCGGCACGCCAGTGAAGATCGTAATCAACGTCAAATGATGAGCCACGCAACGGTGTGGTGATGCCAAAGAAATTGGCCGCAGCATCCAGTTTGTTGCCTTTAAGGTCGCCCTTCAGAGAGGTACGTTGCTCGCCCGGGTTATTCACCCATTCTCCGGCAGCCGTCATGCGACCAAAACCGGTATCGACCAGGCCGCCGGTGAGCGTGAGCGTATTTCCCTGAATAGCGAAATCACCGTCGATACGGCCATATTTTTGCCCCCACAGCCAGCATTCGGCACAGCGCAACTGGAGATCAGGCCAGCCAGTAAAATCGACGCGGGATGTATTACTTAACGGCGATGTATTTGCCGGTTGACCGTTCCCGCTCGCAGCTGTCGGGTTGTAGTAGAGGTAGCGGATCGCTGCCTGCCACGGCGCGTGATTACGCATGGTCAGCGCGCCGTTGATCTCTCTGCCCTGGGCCTCGACTTTCGTGCCGTTAGCCGTTGGCTGAGAAACAATACTCAGGTTGTTCCACTGTTGCCCACCCAACATCAACGACGGTGTACGTACGGTAATGGTCTGCGGGAACTGAGCGGTTTCATCAACGTTTTGTCCAACGCCTTTCTGGAACAGCGCCAGCCACTCTGCACCGTCCAGCGGTGGGAGATTCAGCTCAATGCCCGCCTGCTCCGGCAGCGGCGGTGTCGAGCGGCTATCTGTTGTCCAGATGGCTTTGTCGAGTGTGAGCTTATGGTTAAGCAGCCAGCGGCTGTTGAAGTGATTTTTCCCGGCCGTGCTTCCGGTCAGCTCGAAGCTGTTCAGGTTGCCATCGACGTTAAGCTTGACTGGCAGCGGCTGTCCGGCCTGTTTATCCAGCGGCGCAGGTAGCTGGCTATGGAGGTTTTTCAGGTCTCCCGTGATGTCGACCTTATAATGTGCGCCAGCGTGATAAGGCAGTTCGATTGCCACGTTCCCCTTCCAGGATGCCGACCCATCCACTGACGCTTCAATCGGCTTCGGCAGGACATCCATACGCGCTGGCTGCCAGTTACCATCGAGATTGACAGCCACCTGATACGCCTTTTCACCCTCAGTGGTCGTAAAGTCGATATTTACGGGCTGATTAAACCAGCTGGCAGTGAGCGGCTCGCTCTTCAGGTTACCGTTCACAAAACTGAACTGCCCACTGAGATTTTTCAGCGTACTTTCAAGCGGTTTGATATACAGGCTGTTATTCTTCAGACGGACGTCGCCTTTGGCAGTGGTCATCTCACCGTCCAGCGGGATATCGAGATGTAAGCGAGCATTCACATCGCCATCAAGCTGCAGTTGCTGAAGCGTCGCCGCCAGCGACGCTTTCAACGGCGTCTCCTCAAAATACGGTCCTACTGCTTTGCCCGGGCCGTTGATGTCGGCATCAATCAGCAGTTTTTCTTTTGAATAATCCGGGATGTTGGCCGTCAGATTGCTGGCCGTCACGCCACCCAGCGCGACGCTGTCTGACTTCATCCATAATCCGTCATTGAGGAAGTTAAGCTCGATATCCAGGTTTTTCAGTGCTGGCCAGCCTGGCTGGAACGCAAAGGTGGCATTGTGCAACGGCACAAGGACCTGGAACTGACCTTCATTATGTTTGTACGGGAAAAGATGCGGGTTACCGCCATAGACCAGCGTGGCGTTATCCGCCTGTCCGCCCTGGATCGCGCCGCTCAAATAGTCCACCAGCGCTTTCCCCATCAGGTTTTCCGGGAAATAGCGCCAGGCCTGAGAACCATCGTTGGTACTGATCCCGGCCAGAATCCCCAACCACGGCTCATCACCTTCTGGTTGCAGATAGCGAAAATCACCGCGCGCATGCACGGCTTTGGCTTTTACGTCGATATGGCGGCCATCAAGCTGGAAGCCCTTATCATTCTTGAGCCAGTTAAGTACCGCACTGCCTTGTTCAATTTCCAGTGGCGCGCGGAAGACCGTCTCGTAAGGCATTCTGGCGTCATGCATATCGACCGTCAGCCTGCCGTTCTCTACGCTGCCTTCCAGCTTGCCGCTAAAGTGCTCCGCGCCTGGCAGTAACTTCCACTGCTTCCAGGCAAGATCTTTCCAGGTAGCCTGGAAGCGGGTTTTTTCCGTCGCCTGGAGCGGAATATCCAGCGCCAGCGTATCAATCTTTCCGCTCGGCTGCGTGGCCTGCCAGATTTCCCCGAGATCCGAAGAGAGCTTCGCCGCCATTGAGCGCAGACCTTCTATTGCGGCCAAATCCAGGTTACTGGCGCGAATGCGCAACTCATCACTGCGTTTACTGGCCGCTCCTCCCACATCCTGCTCCGGCATCCAGGCAAGCATCAGCGCGCCACGCGGCCACGGCTTGTTGTCCATGGTGATGCGCGTATCCGGAATAGCAAACTGCCAGCCCCCTTTCTCCTGCGTCACGTGCGCGGTGAGGTTATCGACGGAAAGCTGATGCTGCTGTTTCTCACCCTTCCAGCTTGCTCCACCCTTTTTCAACCAGATATCGCCGCTGGCAAATTTCCCTTTCGTCAGGGTCATCCAGCCTTCAAGGCTGAAACGGGCGGTTTCCAGCTGCATATTTTGCTGAAGCCAGTCTCCCAGCCACGGTTTCACATCCACATCGTCGGCCTGAAGCCATACCTTGCCGTTGTTGAGCAAGCCGTCATCGTCTCGCAGATCCATGCGCACCTGCATCACGCCGTGCTGACCGTTCAGACTGGAGAGATTCACCTGTCCTTCCGCGCGGTGCCGATCCTTACCGTTGAGCCAGGTCAGTTGTGGGATCGCCAGTTCAGCACGCTGGCCAGAAAGCGTAATAAAGCTCACTTCGCTGTCACGAAGATCGAAATGATCGAACTGGCGCAGGAAGAGATCGCTGAAACGGTTGGCTTCAAGACCCTGGCTACTGTCTCCACCGGACAGCGGCGTATTGGTCAAAAACTGGAGTTGATAAAAGGTGAGATCGCGAAACTGCCAGCGAAGATGCAGCAGGCTTTGCCAGACGTCCAGCGCCAGGGTCACGCGTTTGATTTTCAGGTAGCCGCCATCTTTCAGGCTGGCGTTGATATCCCGGACATCGAGCGTCGGGCCAAAATTCTGCCAGTTAGCACTGATCTGGCTTACGTCCACCGGCACGCCGGTGGTGGATTCGATTTTCGCCAGCAGTTGCGGACGCCAGCTGTCCAGATGCGGTAAAACGAGGCGTAGCCCGCTCACGAGCAACGCGACAATCACGACCAGCGTTGCCCCTGTAAGCAATAAAATCCCCGGCAATCGCCTCACGCATCTCTCCTTGTCAGCTTTGGTCACGCAGCGTACTGCGTCTTACATCATCACGACGTCAAACTGCTCCTGGTTATAGAGCGGTTCAATTTGTACTTTTACCTGTTTGCCGACAAAGATTTCCACTTCCGCCAGCGCGTGCGACTCTTCGCCTTTCAACGCTTCAGCCACCGCAGGGGAAGCATAGACCAGAAAACGATCGGAGTCGTAGGCATGGTGAACACGCACGACTTCACGCATGATTTCGTAGCAGACAGTCTCAACCGTCTTTACCGTTCCGCGGCCATGGCAGGTTGGGCATTCATTACACAACACATGTTCAACACTTTCACGGGTACGCTTACGCGTCATTTCCACCAGCCCGAGCTGTGAGAAACCGTTGATGCTGGTTTTCACGCGATCTTTACTCAGCGCCTGCTCCAGCGAGTGCAGCACGCGGCGGCGATGGTCTTCATTACTCATATCGATAAAGTCGATGATGATAATGCCGCCGAGGTTGCGCAGACGAAGCTGGCGCGCAATCGCCTGTGTGGCTTCAATGTTGGTATTGAAGATAGTGTCATCCAGATTGCGGTGACCAACAAACGCGCCGGTATTGATATCAACGGTGGTCATCGCTTCGGTCTGATCGATGATCAAATACCCGCCAGACTTCAGTTCAACCTTGCGCTCCAGCGCACGCTGGATCTCGTTTTCGACATCATAGAGATCGAAGATCGGCTGACGCCCTGAGTAATGCTCCAGCAGGCCAGGCATCTCAGGGATGTATTCAGCAGTAAATTCCAGCAGGGCTTCATACGTCAGACGGGAATCCACGCGAATGCGGTCAAGCTGTGCATCGGCAAAGTCACGCAGAACACGTTGAGCAAGTGCCAGCTCACCATAGAGCTGGTAGCGGGTCTGGTTGCGTTTTTTACGCTCCATCACTTTGGTCCAGACACGCTTCAGGTAAGCCGCATCAGACGCCAGGTCTTCTTCGCTGATCCCTTCCGCGGCGGTACGGATAATAAACCCACCCTGCTCATCACAGTAAGCGCTGACCACTTTCTTCAGACGCTCACGTTCGCTTTCGCTCTCAATACGCTGTGAAACGCCCACGTGCGACGCACCTGGCATAAAGACCAGATAACGGGAAGGTAAAGTGATGTCGGTCGTCAGACGAGCACCTTTGGTGCCGAGGGGATCTTTAACCACCTGCACCATCAGATCCTGCCCCTGACGCACCAGTTCAGAAATATCGCGGACGGCAAATTGCTTTTGCTCTTCACCTGCAACGCACTCGGTGTGCGGCATGATATCGGAGGCATGTAAAAATGCCGCCTTATCCAGTCCAATATCTACAAAAGCCGCCTGCATACCCGGTAGTACACGACTGACACGACCTTTGTAGATATTGCCTACTATTCCGCGTCGCGCTTCACGCTCAATATGAATTTCCTGAAGAATGCCACCATCAATGTAGGCCACACGGGTTTCCGATGGCGTTACGTTTACCAACAATTCAGCCGTCATAATTATCCCTTCCCTCACGCAGTGAGTTAAAATTGCTCAGCAACTCATACGTTTCCACCAGCGGTAAGCCGACTACGGCGTGATAGCTGCCATTAATCTTCCTGACAAAACAGCCACCCAGCCCCTGAATACCGTATGCACCTGCCTTATCCATCGGTTCACCGCTGGCAATGTAAGCGGTGATCTCGTCGTCGGTAAGCACTCTGAATGTCACATCCGTCACGACCAGGCAATCCAGCACGTTCTGGCTGTCTGCCAGTGCGACGGCCGTCATCACCTGATGCGTTTGTCCGGACATTTTGCGCAGCATACGCGCCGCATGATCGGCGTCGCGCGGTTTCTCAAGCACTTCACCGTTAAGAATAACGATGGTATCTGCCCCCAGCACCGGAAGGTCACGTGGCACACTGGCTACGCCAGCCTGCGCTTTCTCGCGCGCAAGGCGAGACACGTACTGTTGAGCACTTTCGCCCTCAGCACGTTTTTCTTCAATGCCGGTCACGATGCATTCAAAAGATACCCCTAACAGCGTCAGGAGTTCCTGACGGCGCGGGGAGCCAGAAGCGAGATACAAAGACGTCATAGAAACCTTTTATTGCACGGCAAACTGCTGGCGAATCTTACGCATCAGCAGGAATAACCACGGCCAGAGCACACCGTTTACTACACTACTCCAGAACACTTCCGGTCGGAAAGAGACGTTGATCACTAAAAACTCTGCCCAGAAAACAACGATATCCGCAGCAAGCGACAACAACATCACTACCAGGGCCTGTTGCCAGAGCGCGAGGTTACGAAAGAGCTGGAATTTAAGTGCGACGAGGTACGCAATAATGCTCATGGACAACGCGCGCACGCCAAGCGTAGAGCCACTAATGAGATCCAGTATGGCACCCATCACAAAACCTGTGCCGACATTTACGCGATGCGGCAGGGCAAGGATCCAGTAGAGCAAAATGAGTAACACCCAGTTTGGCCGGAAAACAAGAATGTCATCCGGCCAGGGCATAACCTGCAGTAACAGCGCAATGAGAAACGAGAGCCAGATGACCCAGCGTCCCTGGCTACGATAACTTGCCACTACTGCCCTCCCGAAGAGAGTTTAGGCGGTGGTGGCGCATCCGGCAGCGGCTGCGTTAACCCTGTTGCTGGCGCCGGGACTGGCGCAGGCGGCCCCATGGAATCTGCAGGCGGGAGAACCTGCGGCATCATCTGCATCAGACGCTCATTCGCCACACGATGCACCTCTTCAGGTGTCATCGGGTTAGCACCATTACGATCGGCTCCCCACAGCAGCAGCAGATAGCGCAGACGCTGTAAACCTGCGGTTGGACGCGCCTGAATCACGGTATAGGCACGCTGAGTATCGAGTTTCACCGAAGAGACCACCGCAACCGGATAGCCTTCCGGGAAACGTCCACCCAGACCGGAGGTCACCAGTACGTCACCGACACGGATATCCGTGTTCGCTGGCAGGTGTTCCAGTTGCAGATCATCCGTACAACCGTTACCGGCGGCGATCACGCGAATGTCGTTACGCAGGACCTGAATCGGCAGCGCATGGGTAGCATCGCAAATCAGCAGAACGCGGCTGGTCAGTTTGGCCACGGCAACAACCTGGCCCACAACGCCTTTATCACTGATGACAGGCTGACCTTCATACACACCGTTTACGCTACCTTTGTCGATCACAACCTGATCGCTGTAAGGGTCGTTTACGGTGGAGATCACCTGCGTCACCATCTTCTGCTCATCCTGACGCAGCGGTGAGCCGAGCAGTTCACGCAGACGCGCATTTTCCTGCTTATATTGCCCCAGCATCAGCAGTTCGCTGTTTTTCAGCAACAGTTCCTGACGTAATGCCCGGTTTTCGAGTTCGAGTTGGTCGCGCGAAGACAGCGTTTGAGAAACGGAGTCGAGTAGTTCGCGGGGACCATTTGATACAAAGTAGAAAGGACTGACGGCGGTATCCATGTACGTTCTGATCTGACTGAACGTACCGAGGCGGCTATCGGCAATAATGACCCCAAGCGCCACCAGAACCGCCAGAATGAGGCGAAACTGTAGCGATGGGCCACGGCTAAAAATTGGCTTCATAGGCTATGCGTATTCTCGTGTCAGAGAGAAAGGGTAGCGATACGCTACCCTTTCACAATGACTACTCTTCGCTGAACAAGTCGCCGCCGTGCATGTCGATCATTTCCAGCGCCTTGCCACCACCACGGGCGACGCAAGTCAGTGGATCTTCTGCAACTACGACAGGAATACCTGTCTCTTCCATTAACAGGCGGTCGAGGTTACGCAGCAGCGCACCACCACCGGTCAGAACCATACCGCGCTCGGAGATATCGGACGCCAGTTCTGGCGGGCACTGTTCCAGCGCAACCATTACCGCGCTTACGATGCCGGTCAGCGGTTCCTGCAGTGCTTCCAGAATTTCGTTGGAGTTCAGGGTGAAACCACGTGGAACACCTTCAGCCAGGTTACGGCCGCGTACTTCAATCTCACGCACTTCATCGCCCGGATACGCAGAGCCGATTTCGTGTTTGATACGCTCTGCAGTGGCTTCACCGATCAGAGAGCCGTAGTTACGGCGAACGTAATTAATGATGGCTTCGTCGAAGCGGTCGCCACCAATACGCACGGAAGAGGAGTAAACCACACCGTTCAGAGAGATAACGGCGACTTCAGTGGTACCACCACCGATATCCACCACCATAGAACCCGTTGCTTCAGACACAGGCAGACCTGCACCAATTGCCGCAGCCATTGGCTCTTCAATCAGGAATACTTCACGAGCACCTGCACCCTGAGCAGATTCACGGATTGCGCGACGCTCAACCTGGGTTGCGCCAACCGGCACACACACCAGAACACGCGGGCTTGGGCGCATGAAGCTGTTGCTGTGAACTTGCTTAATGAAGTGCTGAAGCATTTTTTCAGTCACGAAGAAGTCAGCGATAACGCCGTCTTTCATTGGGCGAATTGCGGCGATGTTGCCAGGGGTACGACCCAGCATCTGCTTCGCGTCATGACCCACTGCAGCAACGCTTTTCGGCGAGCCTGCACGATCCTGACGAATGGCCACAACAGAAGGCTCATTCAATACGATGCCTTGTCCTTTTACATAAATAAGGGTATTCGCGGTACCCAGGTCAATGGACAGGTCATTGGAAAACATGCCACGAAATTTTTTCAACATACTAAGGGATAATCCTGAAAGCTGGGGCGGAAAACAAAATCCGCTTACTTTACCAACCACACGCAGCAGCGACAAGGCGCAAAAATCATCTGCAACGGTGAAAATTTGTGCAGTACGTTTCCTGATGTTACAAAATCATCCCCTGACTCCCTCAGGGCTGAGTAAACAGTAGCGTTCCCCACTGACGTTTGTAACCCGTTAAAGGTCGTTCACTGGCTTTTTGCTCGACATACTCAAAGCTACAGGCGCGATATTCTACGTGAAAACAGCGTAAACGGCAGGTCAAACAGAGTATCTTTGCAAATATTTTTTCACGTTGGTGTCAAGCGGCTGAGAGGCGGCAAAAAAATCCCCCTGACCACCCATCACACCGCGCTCTGTTAACATCTGCCATTCACCTCTGGAGCGCACACCTGTGGCAAATACTTGCGTTCGCGTTCCCTTGCACGCTTCAACCAGACTCTGTACCAGCAGCTGGTTTTCCGTACGCTTCTCAATATTCCTTACCAACCCCGGATGTAACTTTAATAACTCTACATCCAGCTCTTTGATCCAGTTAGTACTGACCAGCGTCAGCCCGGCATGCGTAACGGCTACACGCGCGCCGAGCGCATTGATCAAACGTACCACCGGTCGCAACCGGCTGATGTGTTGACCAACATCTGCCTCTGCAAGTTCAAAAATAATATGTTTGCGTTGCGATTTTTCGCATTGCATTAATGTATCACGCAGCCAGCGCTGAAAACGCGGGCGTATTAACGACTCTACGGTGACCTGTAACGCCAGGGTTTCTTCTGGCCAGAAGGATAAAAACGGAATCAAACGGCTAATTTGCTGGCGGTCATACTCTTCGGAGAGCCCAAACTGCAGCACCATCGGCAGGTATTCCGCAGAAATAACTTCTTCCGTGCCGTCAAAAATACGGCACATCAATTCACGATGATGAACATGACCGTTTTTCATGACTGCAGGTTTTTGATAAATACGTGGCCCCCCGCGACTTAGCATCTGTTCTATCAGGGTTCGCCAGCGCACATTGCCACGCCCTTTTTCCGGTAGCGAGTCGTCATAAACCGCCCACCCGTTCGCCCCTTGTAACACGGCGTTGCGGGTGGCCGCTTCCGCGTGTTCCATCACTTGTTCTGTTGATTGCCCGCCGCGCCAGGCACAGATCCCCATATGCACCATATCGTCCCTGTCGAGCATTTTGCTCTGCGGCAGCGCATCCACCGCCTTCAGCAACTGACTGGCGATGCTTTCCGATTCCTTCAACGTACGATGAGGCAACAATACGGCAAAGTCGCTGCGGTGATAGCGGGCCAGTAGCGCCCCCGGGTAGCGCATAATAAAGGTGGAGAGCAGGTTGATCAGCGTAAAGAGATTTTCTTCCGCAACCCGTTGTCCCCATGTGTCGCGAAGGAGATCAAAATCAGGCAGGCGAATCATCATTACCACCCCGTGCGTCCCCACCTTTTCCGGATCCTCAAGCAATGTGGCCAGTTGGTTGTCAAAGAACAGGCGGTTGTTAAGGCCGGTTTTATTATCCTGCGCAGCATAGGAGCGGATCAGCGTATCCATACGGCTGCGCTGGTCACTGGCGAACTGGATTTCTGAGAGCAACGTATCCAGCGCGCTACTGGCGCGTGAAGGCCATTCATGGACGGAACCGCGCACCTGGGGGCCGCGTTCACCGTTAAGGATCCGCACAGAGCGAACCTCCAGCAGCTCCTGCCCGGAGAGCTGGCGTCGCAGCCAGCGAACAGCAAGAAAAATAAGCAGGACGATAAACGCAACAGCAATGGTGAGTGGCGCAGTGGTCATCATGGAGCGGAAGTAACTGGCCATCGGATCAAGGTAGACCATGTGCAGGGTCATCCCAGGATTTTTAAGTGAGTGTACCGTCACTTCCCGATACTGACTCACCGCACCTGCAGGCCGATAACTATCGTGACGTATATGACTAAAAACCCGATGCTTTCCCTGCTGGATGTCGATCTGAACAATATCAACAGGTGCCATCAACTCATCCAGTTCGCGAGAAAGTTCTGGCAGCGGCGTCGTCAGCAGACGGGCATCAATCACCGAAGCAACCGCCTGGACCCGGTTGACCAGTTTGCCCTGAATGGCGTTATAAAAGCTAAGAGAGCAGCCAAGTAGCGTGACAAAAATGGTAAGCCCCGTCAGCAAGGTGATAAAAGCTGAGAACTTCGTCGTTAATCGCATCCTTGAGATTACTCCGTAGGTTGATGGGGTAGCGAGTAAGCGCTAACTTGCATTTCAAATGCGGCATACTATCAAATCGGCTGTAACTGGCAATTTATTGCGTTAAATCGACATTGCTTTTCCCTGAGCGAGTATAGTCTTCAGAAATTATTTTCCAATCATCTGAGTCGTGGGGACCCCATATGCAGGCTTTGATCTTAGAACAGCAGGACGGCAAAACGCTTGCCTCAGTGCAAACCGTTGAAGAGACTCGCTTGCCGGAAGGCGAAGTCACCGTCGACATCGACTGGTCCAGTTTAAATTATAAAGATGCACTGGCTATCACCGGCAAAGGGAAAATCATCCGAAATTTCCCTATGGTGCCCGGTATTGATTTTGCTGGCCGGGTTCATACCAGCGAGGATCCGCGCTTCCATCCAGGCCAGCAGGTACTACTCACTGGCTGGGGTGTGGGTGAAAATCACTGGGGTGGGCTGGCCACGCAGGCGCGTGTTAAGGGGGACTGGCTGGTCCCCATGCCGAAGGGGATGGATGGCCGCAAAGCAATGATCATTGGCACAGCAGGCTTTACCGCCATGCTGTGCGTGATGGCGCTGGAAGATGCGGGCATCCGCCCGGAATCGGGTGAAATTGTCGTGACCGGTGCCAGCGGTGGTGTGGGTAGTACAGCAGTCACGCTGCTGCACAAACTGGGTTATCAAGTCGCCGCGGTTTCGGGTCGTGAAAGCACCCACGATTACCTGCGCAAACTCGGCGCTGACCGCATACTTAGCCGCGACGAGTTTGCCGAAACCCGCCCACTGGAAAAACAGGTCTGGGCAGGTGCAGTGGACACCGTCGGTGACAAAGTGCTGGCGAAAGTGCTGGCGCAGATGAACTACGGTGGCTGCGTGGCAGCCTGCGGACTGGCGGGGGGATTTGCCCTGCCAACAACGGTGATGCCATTTATTTTGCGTAACGTTCGTCTGCAGGGTGTCGATTCCGTGATGACGCCAGCGGCCCGTCGTCATGAAGCCTGGGAACGACTGGTGCGCGATCTGCCAGAATCCTTCTATACCCAAAGCGCAACGGAAATTAGCCTCAGCCAGGCACCGGAATATGCCAGTAAGATCATGGATAACCAGTTCCACGGTCGCGCGCTGGTGAAAATTGCCTAATCTTCAAATTTTCGTGACATATTCGCGCGAATCCTTCTCCTCCGTCATGCTTAGAAAAACGCATGACGGAGGATGCCATGAAAACCAGAAAACTGACGGAAGCCGACGTAACGTCTGAATCTGTCTTTATGTTACAACGCCGCCAGATCCTGAAAATGCTTGGCATCAGCGCCACAGCCCTGACACTTTCCCCAACGGCACACGCCGACCTGCTCGACTGGTTTAAAGGCAACGACAGGCCGAAAGCCCCTTCTGGTGCTCCACTCACCTTTACCAAACCGGCCCAGTGGCAAAACACGCTGACGCTCACACCGGAAGATAAAGTCACCGGCTATAACAACTTCTACGAATTCGGCCTCGACAAGGCCGATCCTGCCGCCAACGCAGGAAGCCTCAAAACCGATCCGTGGACACTGAAAATTGACGGTGAAGTGGCAAAACCCCTGACGCTGGACCATCACGATCTCACCACCCGCTTCCCGCTCGAAGAACGTATCTACCGCATGCGGTGTGTGGAAGCCTGGTCGATGGTAGTGCCGTGGGTTGGCTTCCCGCTGCATAAGCTGCTGGCAATGGCGGAGCCCACCAGCAATGCAAAATATGTCGCTTTCCAGACGCGTTATGCTCCTGACGAGATGCCTGGGCAGAAAGACCGGTTCATCGGCGGTGGGCTTGAGTATCCTTATGTCGAAGGGTTACGCCTCGACGAAGCAATGCATCCGCTTACCCTGCTGACCGTTGGTGTTTACGGCAAAGCGCTTCCACCGCAAAACGGTGCCCCCATTCGTTTAACCGTACCGTGGAAATATGGTTTCAAAGGGATTAAATCTATTGTCAGCATTAAGCTCACCCGCGAACGTCCGCCAACCACCTGGAATCTGGCCGCCCCGGGCGAATACGGTTTCTTCGCCAATGTGAATCCGCATGTGGATCATCCACGCTGGTCGCAGGCAACTGAGCGTTTTATTGGTTCCGGCGGTGCGCTGGACGTGAAGCGCCAGCCGACGCTGCTGTTTAACGGTTATGCGGATGAAGTGGCTTCACTTTACCGTGGTCTCAATTTACGGGAGAACTTCTGAGTGCGTTTAACAGCAAAGCAGATAACCTGGCTGAAAGTGCTGCTCCACCTGGCCGGGTTGCTTCCTTTTATCTGGCTGTTCTGGGCCGCCAGCCAGGGATTCTTTAGCGCAGACCCGGCGAAGGATATCCAGCACTTTACGGGTAGGATGGCTCTGAAATTTTTGCTGGCGACCTTGCTCGTCTCGCCGCTGGCGCGCTACGCTAAACAGCCATTATTGATACGAACTCGTCGGCTTTTGGGGCTATGGTGTTTTGCCTGGGCGACGCTGCATCTCACCAGCTACGCCCTGCTGGAGCTGGGAATTAACAATCTGACACTGCTTGGCCGTGAACTGGTGACGCGTCCTTATCTGACACTGGGTATCGTTAGCTGGCTGGTTTTACTGGCATTAGCGCTAACATCCACGCAATATGCGCAGCGTAAACTGGGCAGACGCTGGCAACTGCTGCACAACTTCGTCTATCTTGTCGCGATCCTCGCCCCCATTCATTATCTATGGTCGGTGAAGATCCTCTCGCCGCAGCCAATCCTTTATGCGCTGGTGGCCGTTGCGCTTTTAGCATGGCGTTATAAGAAGTTCCGTCAGTGGTTGCGATAGTTCGCGAAACTGTGCGTTTTCCCGCAGATTACCTGTCAACCGCTAATCTTTTTCGGATAGCGGTTGATAATCTTCCCTGATAAGACCAGTATTTAGCTGCCAAATGCTACGAAATCGTTATAATGTGCGACTTTGGTTCACCCGACAGCGGGTTTAGGCCTCTGAAAAGGTGACAATTGCGTTTCGAAGGTATATTTTGTTTTTTACCGGAAAATCGCAGGAGATAGCAGCACAATGGCTGATAAATTCCATATCTTAGTTTTAAACGGACCGAACCTGAACATGCTCGGTACCCGCGAGCCGGAGAAGTACGGCACGCTAACATTGGGTGAAATTGTTAACCGTCTGGGAACGGAAGCCGCGTCGCTCAATGTGGATTTGGATCATTTTCAGTCAAACGCGGAGTACGCACTCATCGACCGTATTCATCAGGCTAAAGACAATGTGGACTATATCCTGATCAATCCGGCCGCGTTTACGCACACCAGTGTTGCTATCCGCGACGCACTGCTCGCGGTGAATATCCCGTTTATCGAGATCCACCTGAGTAACGTGCACGCCCGAGAGCCGTTCCGCCACCATTCGTATCTGTCAGATATCGCTGCTGGCGTTATCTGCGGACTGGGCGCTGACGGCTATTCATACGCTTTACAGACAGCGGTAAAACGCTTGTCACAATCACACTAAACAAGAGTACGGAACCCACTCATGGATATTCGTAAGATTAAAAAACTGATCGAGCTGGTTGAAGAATCAGGCATCTCCGAACTGGAAATTTCTGAAGGCGAAGAGTCTGTACGCATCAGTCGTGCAGCACCCGCCGCTAGCTTCCCGGTAATGCAGCAAGCTTATGCTGCGCCAGTGCAGCAGCCTGCGCTTTCCGCAGCCGTTGCGCCAGCCGCTGAAGCCGCACCTGCCGCTGCTGCAGAAATCAGTGGTCACATCGTACGTTCCCCAATGGTTGGTACTTTCTACCGCACCCCGAGCCCGGACGCGAAGGCGTTCATCGAAGTGGGTCAGAAAGTCAACGCAGGCGATACCCTGTGCATCGTTGAAGCGATGAAAATGATGAACCAGATCGAAGCAGACAAATCAGGTACTGTGAAAGCGATTCTGGTCGAAAGTGGTCAGCCGGTTGAATTTGACGAGCCGCTGGTCGTCATCGAGTAACGAGGCGAACATGCTGGATAAAATTGTTATCGCCAACCGCGGCGAGATCGCACTGCGTATTCTTCGTGCCTGTAAAGAACTGGGCATCAAGACTGTCGCTGTGCACTCAAGCGCGGATCGCGATTTAAAACACGTATTGCTGGCGGATGAGACGGTCTGTATTGGCCCGGCTCCGTCCGTAAAAAGCTATCTGAATATCCCGGCTATCATCAGCGCCGCTGAAATCACCGGCGCGGTGGCAATTCATCCGGGTTACGGCTTCCTCTCTGAGAACGCCAACTTTGCTGAGCAGGTTGAACGCTCTGGCTTTATCTTCATCGGCCCGAAAGCTGACACCATCCGCCTGATGGGCGACAAAGTGTCTGCCATCACCGCGATGAAAAAAGCTGGCGTACCAACCGTACCAGGCTCTGACGGCCCTCTGACCGACGACATGGATGCTAACCGTGCGCATGCTAAACGCATTGGCTACCCGGTGATCATCAAGGCGTCTGGCGGCGGCGGCGGTCGCGGTATGCGCGTTGTGCGCAGCGATGCCGAACTGGCACAGTCCATCTCCATGACCAAAGCTGAAGCGAAAGCCGCTTTCAGCAACGACATGGTGTACATGGAAAAATACCTGGAAAACCCACGCCACATCGAAATTCAGGTGCTGGCTGACGGTCAGGGTAACGCAATCTATCTGGCAGAACGTGACTGCTCCATGCAGCGTCGTCACCAGAAAGTGGTCGAAGAAGCACCAGCACCGGGTATTACCCCGGAACTGCGTCGCTACATCGGCGAGCGTTGCTCCAAAGCGTGTGTCGATATCGGCTATCGCGGTGCAGGTACCTTCGAGTTCCTGTTCGAAAACGGCGAGTTCTACTTCATTGAAATGAACACCCGTATTCAGGTTGAACACCCGGTTACCGAAATGATCACCGGCGTTGACCTGATCAAAGAACAGCTGCGTATCGCTGCAGGCCAGCCGCTGTCCATCAAGCAGGAAGAAGTTGTGGTGAAAGGCCATGCGGTAGAATGCCGTATCAACGCCGAAGACCCGAACACCTTCCTGCCAAGCCCGGGTAAAATCACGCGTTTCCACGCTCCGGGTGGCTTTGGTGTGCGTTGGGAGTCTCATATCTACGCCGGTTACACCGTACCGCCGTACTATGACTCAATGATCGGCAAGCTTATCTGCTACGGCGAAAACCGTGACGTGGCGATTGCCCGCATGAAAAATGCCCTGCAGGAGCTGATCATCGACGGTATCAAAACCAACGTTGATCTGCAGATGCGTATTATGAGCGACGAGCATTTCCAGAATGGTGGAACCAACATCCACTATCTGGAGAAGAAACTCGGTCTGAACGAGAAGTAATACAGCATCTTTGCGAAAAGGCCGGATTATCCGGCCTTTTTTATTTCTGGGGCCTGGAAAGCCTCATCATGTACAATCCCCGCTTTCTTCATCCACAAGGGACAAAAAATGGACAAACGTTTTGTTCAGGCCCATAAAGAAGCGCGCTGGGCGCTGTGGCTGACCCTTCTCTATCTTGCCGCGTGGTTAGTAACCGCTTACTTACCTGATTCAGCTATTGGCATTACCGGCCTGCCGCACTGGTTTGAAATGGCGTGCCTGCTCATGCCGCTGGTGTTTATTGTTTTGTGCTGGGCAATGGTGAAGTTCATTTATCGCGATATTCCGCTGGAGGACGATGATGCAGCTTGAAGTCATTCTGCCACTGATTGCGTATCTGCTCGTCGTGTTTGGATTGTCGGTTTATGCCATGCGTAAAAGAGCGACGGGCACCTTTCTGAACGAGTATTTTCTTGGCAGCCGCTCCATGGGCGGGGTCGTGCTGGCCATGACACTCACCGCTACCTACATCAGTGCCAGCTCGTTTATCGGCGGCCCAGGTGCAGCCTATAAATACGGGCTAGGCTGGGTGCTTTTAGCGATGATCCAGCTGCCCGCAGTCTGGCTCTCGCTGGGTATCCTCGGCAAAAAGTTTGCCATTCTGGCGCGCCGTTACAATGCTGTGACGCTCAACGATATGCTGTTTGCACGTTACCAGAGCCGTTTACTGGTATGGCTGGCAAGTTTAAGTCTGCTGGTGGCCTTTATTGGTGCGATGACGGTGCAGTTTATCGGTGGCGCGCGTCTGCTGGAAACGGCTGCAGGTATCCCTTACGAAACGGGGCTACTGATCTTTGGGATAAGCATCGCGCTGTATACGGCATTTGGTGGCTTCCGTGCCAGTGTACTTAACGACACCATGCAGGGAATGGTGATGCTTATCGGGACGATTGTCCTGCTGGTGGGCATTGTGCACGCTGCGGGTGGCCTGAGCCACGCTGTTGAAACGCTGGAAGCGATCGATCCAAAACTGGTCTCTCCTCAGGGTGCAGATGACATTCTTTCTCCGACCTTTATGACGTCATTCTGGGTACTTGTTTGCTTTGGCGTGATTGGTCTGCCACATACTGCAGTGCGCTGTATCTCGTATAAAGACAGCAAGGCGGTTCATAAAGGCATCATCATTGGTACCATTGTGGTTGCCATTCTGATGTTTGGCATGCATCTGGCGGGTGCATTAGGCCGCGCTGTGATCCCTGATCTCACCGTGCCGGATCTGGTGATCCCTACGCTGATGGTAAAAGTGTTACCGCCATTTGCTGCCGGGATATTCCTTGCCGCACCGATGGCCGCCATCATGTCGACGATCAATGCCCAGTTACTGCAAAGTTCCGCTACGATCATTAAAGATCTCTATCTCAATTTACGTCCTGAACAGGTTGAGAATGAACTACGTCTGAAGCGTATGTCCGCCGTGATTACGCTGGTGCTAGGGGCTTTGCTGCTGTTAGCCGCATGGCGTCCGCCTGAGATGATCATCTGGCTCAACCTGCTCGCGTTTGGTGGTCTCGAAGCTGTTTTCTTGTGGCCGCTGGTGCTTGGTCTCTACTGGGAGCGTGCAAATGCTGCGGGCGCGTTAAGCGGTATGATCGTCGGTGGCGTGCTGTATGCCGTCCTGGCGACATTTAAAATTCAGTATCTGGGCTTCCATCCGATTGTGCCTTCGTTACTGTTAAGTTTGCTGGCGTTTGTGGTGGGGAACCGTTTTGGTCAACCCGTCCCACAACCCGCTATGATTTCTACTGATAAATAAAGAGTTTTGCCATGCCGTGGATCCAACTAAAACTGAATACAACTGGTGCAAACGCCGAAGAGCTGAGCGATGCGCTGATGGAGGCCGGTTCGGTCTCCATCACCTTCCAGGACACGCATGACACGCCTGTCTTCGAACCACTTCCGGGCGAAACCCGCCTGTGGGGTGATACCGACGTTATTGGCCTGTTTGATGCCGAAACCGACATGAAAGAGGTCGTCGCAATTCTGGAAAACCATCCTCTGCTCGGCGCGGGTTTTGTACACAAAATCGAACAGCTGGAAGACAAAGACTGGGAGCGCGAGTGGATGGATAACTTCCACCCCATGCAGTTCGGCAAACGTCTGTGGATCTGCCCAAGCTGGCGCGACGTTCCGGATGAGAACGCGGTTAACGTGATGCTCGATCCGGGCCTGGCATTTGGTACCGGCACCCACCCAACCACCTCCCTGTGCCTGCAGTGGCTGGATGGTCTGGATCTGGACGGCAAGACGGTGATCGACTTCGGTTGCGGATCCGGGATCCTGGCCATTGCAGCTCTGAAACTGGGTGCGGCAAAAGCCATCGGGATCGATATCGATCCGCAGGCAATTCAGGCCAGCCGTGATAACGCCGAGCGTAACGGTGTCTCCGATCGTCTGGAACTGTATCTGCCGGATGCGCAGCCAGAAGCCATGAAAGCCGATGTGGTGGTCGCAAACATTCTGGCAGGCCCATTACGCGAACTGGCTCCGTTAATCAGCGTGCTGCCCGTTGAGGGCGGTCTGCTTGGACTTTCAGGTATCCTGGCAAGCCAGGCTGATAGTGTTTGCGAAGCCTATGCCGATCTCTTTGCGCTCGACCCGGTGGTGGAGAAAGAAGAGTGGTGTCGTATTACCGGCCGTAAAAAATAAGCCCTGGGCGTGGCCATCTGGCCACGCCTTATCTCGTTTTGCTGCATAAAACCCCCTCACTCACCTCTGAAGATCTTGTCCTAAAATGAGAGCCAGATCTCAAAGATGGCGGTAAAACTGTTGCTAAAAACAGCAGATTATCCCGCTTCAGTGAAGCATTTATTCAGAAATGATGAGAAGTTACGGGAAATTGTAAGCGTACATAAAACAAGCATTATCGCATAACATAATGATTTACATGGTGAATAATTTTTAACAGAGTGATTGAGCGGCGATTCCTTGATCTACAACAGAGGATTGTTCAAAGTTTGGCCTTTCATCTCGTGCGAAAAATGCGTAATATACGCCGCCTTGCAGTCACAGTATGGTCATTTCTTAACTCATGCGCATCGGACACCACCAGCTTAGAAATCGCCTGATCGCAGCCCCTATGGCAGGTATTACCGACCGGCCGTTCAGGACGCTGTGCTATGAGATGGGAGCCGGTTTAACCGTATCCGAGATGATGTCGTCTAACCCGCAGGTATGGGAAAGCGATAAATCCCGCCTTCGGATGGTGCACATTGATGAACCAGGTATCCGCACCGTGCAAATTGCCGGAAGCGTGCCTGAAGAAATGGCAGATGCCGCGCGTATTAACGTGGAAAGTGGTGCCCAGATTATTGATATCAATATGGGTTGCCCGGCCAAAAAAGTGAATCGCAAGCTTGCAGGTTCAGCCCTTCTGCAATACCCCGACCAGGTGAAATCTATCCTGACGGCGGTTGTCAGCGCAGTGGACGTTCCTGTTACGTTGAAGATTCGCACGGGTTGGTCGCCGGAACACCGTAACTGTGTAGAGATTGCCCAACTGGCCGAAGACTGTGGCATTCAGGCCCTGACCATTCATGGACGCACTCGCGCCTGTTTGTTCAATGGTGAAGCTGAATACGACAGCATTCGGGCAGTTAAGCAGAAAGTTTCCATTCCGATTATCGCGAATGGCGACATAACTGACCCGCTTAAAGCCAGGGCTGTACTCGACTATACGGGAGCTGATGCTCTGATGATAGGACGTGCAGCTCAGGGAAGACCCTGGATCTTCCGGGAAATCCAGCATTATCTGGACACTGGGGAGCTGCTTGCCCCGCTGCCTCTGGCAGAGGTTAAGCGCTTGCTTTGTTCGCATGTTCGGGAACTGCATGACCACTACGGTCAGGCAAAAGGGTACCGAATTGCGCGTAAACACGTCTCCTGGTATCTCCAGGAGCACGCTCCAGATGACCAGTTTCGGCGCACATTCAACGCCATAGAGGATGCCAGCGAACAGCTGGAGGCGTTGGAGGCATACTTCGAAAATCTTGCGTAATGAAATAAAGAGCTGACAGAACTATGTTCGAACAACGCGTAAATTCTGACGTACTGACCGTTTCTACCGTTAACTCTCAGGACCAGGTAACTCAAAAGCCCCTGCGTGACTCGGTTAAACAGGCACTGAAGAACTATTTTGCTCAACTGAATGGTCAGGATGTTAATGACCTGTATGAGCTGGTACTGGCTGAAGTTGAACAGCCACTGTTGGACATGGTGATGCAATACACCCGCGGTAACCAAACCCGCGCTGCGCTGATGATGGGTATCAACCGTGGTACTCTGCGTAAGAAACTGAAAAAATACGGCATGAACTAATTTCGATTAGCGAAATGCTTGTTTAAAAAGGCGCTACCTGGCATGGGGATGCGCCTTTTTTATTGCCCGAACCTGTCACCGTCAACGCTTTGTAAACCTTCACTTATCCCGCTTTTAAACCGCGACTTTTCGTGTATATTTCCACCACTTTACTGACTCTCTTCTCGCGGAATGACACAATGATTCGTAAATACTGGTGGCTGGTTGTCTTCGCAATCTCCGTTTTCATTTTCGATGCACTCCTGATGCAGTGGATTGAACTGATGAGCACCGAAACCGATAAGTGTCGCAATATGAACTCCGTCAATCCGCTCAAATTAGTGAACTGTTCAGAACTCGACTAAGCCTCTTCCCCCGTCAACTCCCTGTTATCTCCTACTAAAAACAGGGATTTAAATCCCTTTGAGCCGTTCCCTTCCGATGATAATGTCTCGCCCTTCTCAACCGCTCTGGCGTAACGTCAAACTCGAGTAGAACCGACCATGCTGGTTAGTCAATTCAACCATATCCTTGTAGTCCTCTCCTTTGTTGTTGCTATCCTTGCCGCGTATACCGCACTGAATATGGCCGCGCGCGTCGCGGGGAGCCAGGGTGTCGCAGCCCGTATCTGGCTGGCTGGCGGTGGTATTGCAATGGGTATTGGCGTGTGGGCTATGCATTTTATCGGCATGCTGGCGATGGACCTCTCCATGAGCATGAGTTACAACGCCAATCTGACGGTGTTATCCATGATCATCGCTGTGGGTTCGTCACTGTTTGCTCTATGGCTCGTCAGCTGCGAGCGATTGCGTTTACGCCGTCTGTTGCCCGGTGCGTTAGTAATGGGAAGTGGCATCGTGGCCATGCATTACACCGGCATGGCAGCGCTGGAGGTCACACCGGGCATTATCTGGGACAAGATATGGGTAGCCATTTCGGTCGCCATTGCACTTGCCGCTTCACTCGCTGCATTGTGGCTGACGTTCCGTCTGCGCCAGGAAGCGGCTCAGGTTGTGCTGATGCGCATGGGTGCTGCCATCACCATGGGGATTGCCATTGCAGGTATGCACTACGCCGGAATGAAAGCCGCACAGTTTCCGATGTCGACGATGGTTCACCATGACGGTATTAATGGAAGCTGGCTGGCGGTGCTGGTTAGCGTTGTTGCTCTCTCTATTCTGGGGATCAGCCTGCTGGTATCGATGCTGGATGCCCGCCTTCAGGCGCGTACCGCCCTTCTTGCTTCATCACTTGCCGAAGCGAACCGTGAACTCGCGCAACTGGCACTGCACGATACCCTGACGCGTCTGCCCAACCGTATTCTGCTGGAAGACAGACTCGATCAGGCCATCAGCAAAGCCGACCGTGAAGGCAGCAATTTTGCCCTGATGTTTATGGATCTTGACGGTTTTAAAGCCATCAATGATGCCTACGGCCATGATATCGGTGACAAGTTGCTGGTCGCCGTTACGCAGCGTCTGTTGCATCCCCTGAAAGGTCAATTCACCCTTGCACGTATCGGTGGTGATGAGTTTGTTCTGCTGGCAGAAGGAGAAAGTCCGGACGATGCGGCTTCCCTGGCAAGCTCACTGGTTCGCGCGATTGATAGCCCGTTCAATCTCGATCCTTATGAACTGGTGGTGACACTCAGCATTGGTATCGCTTTTTATCCTCACGATGGCAAAACCGAACGTGAGCTGATGTTTAATGCGGATGCGGCGATGTACCACACCAAACATATGGGGCGAAATGGCTACCACTTCTTCCAGCCCTCCATGAATACCCTGGCGCAGACCCATCTCCAGTTAATGAACGACCTGTGGATGGCTATCGATCGTAATGAGCTCCGCCTGCTTTACCAGCCAAAATTTCACGCACCCGCTGGCCCTGTCCTCGGTTTTGAAGCGTTACTGCGCTGGCAGCATCCTAAGCAAGGATTACTGACGCCAGACCTTTTCCTGCCACTGGCGGAAAAAACGGGGCTCATTATTCCCATCGGTAACTGGGTAATCAATGAAGCCTGTCGCCAGTTGAGGGAATGGCATCTTCAGGGGCATCAAAGCTGGTCGATGGCGGTAAACCTGTCGACATTGCAGTTTGAGCAGCCGTCGCTGGTTAAAACCGTTCTCGACTGCCTGGCACACCACAATGTGCCACCGGAAATGTTGATCCTCGAAGTGACGGAAACCACAGCAATGAGTAACCCGGATGAGAGTGTACGAGTGTTGACGGAGTTAACGGATGCGGGCGTGAAAGCCTCCATTGATGACTTTGGTACCGGATATTCGAGCCTGCTGTATCTCAAGCGTTTACCGGCCTGTGAATTGAAGATCGACAGAGCATTCGTGAAAGAACTCAGCGGGGAAAGCGAAGATGCAACCATTGTCTCTGCGATTGTGGCCCTCGCAAAAACACTGAATCTGAAAGTCGTGGCTGAAGGTGTAGAAACCGAGGCACAGCAAACCTTTTTGACGAAGCTAGGCTGTAATACCCTTCAGGGTTATCTGTTAGGTAAACCTGTCAGCGCACAGACCATAGAGGCGCTTTGTGCCAGGGGAGAAATGTTACCTGACGCTAAGTAGTAAGCATCATGGGGCGATACTCGGATGACAGGGAGTGTCGCCAGAATACTATCGACCAGGGCCGGAGCCTGCTGATATAGATTAAAACTGTCGTTATTCATTAACCAGTTTTTAATTATTCCGCTAAAAAAACCGTGGAATACGATCAACGTGAGATCAACATTTACCTGTGCCGAAATGATTTTCCGCGCAATGCATGCCTCCAGCGTGGCACGTAAATAGTCATAATTGAATCCAATACGTTTTCTGATTTCACTCTCTGCAATCATGTCACTACTAAATTCACACTTATGATACAGAATTTGTAAAAGTGCACATTGCCGGGGTTCACGCGCAATATACTGCAAGGCAATAATAAATTGCTCACGAAGCATTAACAACGGATCATCGTTTTCTGAAACAGAAAGTCTGTCGCGAATAATGTCACGAAGCGGTAATTGTTGTTCCCAGATGGCATTAAATATTTCTGCTTTACTGGCAAAGTGCCAATAGATCGCACCGCGCGTAACCTTAGCAGCATCCGCGATATCCGTCAGCGTCGTACTGGCCACGCCACGCATCGCAAACTGTTCAATAGCCGCCTCAATCAGCTGCTGTCGGGTTTGTTGAGCCTCTTCTTTCTTTTTACGCGCCATAGATAACTACTCGTTACTCACAAAATTTATACGTCATACCGGGTTCAGATGAAGGAAAGTATTCACTAAAATCAGTTTTAATTTTGCACAAAAAAAGTCAATTCACTTAATTTATAATTAAGACAAATACATAACCCCCATTAAATTCACCAAATGAATAGCATAAAAAATTAAATCCTATTTACCTGATTAACATGCCAGAAGTATAAGGCTGATTGCACCGGGTCTGATTCTGATTTTTCCAGCATGCCTGGTCATTCGCACTTATAAATTAAAAAACATTAAATACCCTCATTATTATACGCAGCTACATTTTATTTTTATCTCTCTGCCCCAGCTACCGAGCCACGGCAAATATCGGTTAATGGGTATTTAAAGGAACAGTAATGACGAATCATTTCAGACGCTTGCCCTTATCCGGTCTCATTGTCTGTGCGGTATTGCTCACTGGATGCGATGGTCAGGAAAACCAACAACAACATCCACAGGCACCTCAGGTCAGCGTGCATATAGTGAAAAGCGCCCCTCTCGCTGTCACCACTGAACTCCCGGGCAGAACAGATGCATTTCGCGTTGCGGAGGTTCGCCCGCAGGTTAGCGGCATCATCCTGCGTCGCAACTTCACGGAAGGTAGTGATGTAAAAGCAGGTGAGTCACTTTACCAGATTGATCCCGCGACCTGGCAGGCGGCTTATGACAACGCAAAAGCCGAACTGTTAAAGTCTCGGGCTGCAGCGAATATCGCGCATCTGACGGTGAAGCGTTATCTCCCGCTGGTTGGCACACAATATGTCAGCAAACAGGAATACGATCAGGCAGTGGCGACGGCTCAACAGGCAGACGCCAGCGTTGCCGCCGCCCAGGCGGGTGTGGAATCGGCACGTATCAATCTTGCCTATACCAAAGTCACGTCACCTGTCGCTGGTCGCATCGGTAAATCCAGCGTCACCGAGGGCGCGCTTGTCACGAGCGGACAAGCCACCGCTCTGGCAACAGTCCAGCAGCTTGATCCGATTTATGTCGATGTCACCCAGTCCAGCAATGATTTCATGCGCCTGAAACAGACAAGCCTGCAGAAAGGCGACGCCACCAGCACCGTTGAACTGCTGATGGAGAATGGTCAGCCCTATCCGCTGAAAGGCACATTGCAATTCTCTGATGTTACCGTCGACGAAAGTACCGGTTCGATTACCCTTCGTGCCATTTTCCCTAATCCTCAACACCTGCTGTTACCCGGTATGTTTGTTCGCGCCCGCATTGATGAAGGTACACAACCGGATGCCATTCTGGTTCCACAGCAAGGCGTGACCCGCACACCGCGAGGCGATGCAACCGTACTGGTGGTAAACAATAAAAACCAGGTGGAGTCGCGTACCGTCGTTGCCCCTCAGGCGATTGGCGATCGGTGGCTGGTGACGGAAGGGCTGAAAAACGGTGATCGCGTGATTGTCAGCGGTTTACAGAAAGTCAGACCGGGGGCTACCGTCGTCGCCACGCCTGATACCACCACGACGCCAGCCGGGTAAAGGACGACGACATGGCTAATTTCTTTATTCAGAGGCCTGTTTTCGCCTGGGTACTTGCCATCATTTTGATGATTGCTGGCGGACTGGCCATTCTCAAGCTTCCCGTCGCGCAGTATCCGACCATTGCCCCTCCCGCCGTTGCCATATCCGCAACCTACCCGGGAGCAGATGCTCAAACGGTGCAGGATACCGTGACCCAGGTTATCGAACAGAATATGAACGGTATTGATAACCTGATGTATATGTCTTCCACCAGCGATTCAGCCGGTAACGTCACCATCACCCTGACTTTCCAGTCAGGAACCGATCCGGACATCGCCCAGGTGCAGGTTCAGAACAAACTGCAACTTGCCATGCCACTGCTACCGCAAGAAGTACAGCAGCAAGGGATTGGCGTTGAGAAATCCAGTAGCAGCTTCCTGCTGGTCGCAGGTTTTGTTTCAGACAACCAAAATCTCACGCAGAACGACATCTCCGACTATGTCGCCTCGAACGTCAAAGATGCTATCAGCCGAACGTCTGGTGTAGGCGATGTCCAGCTGTTTGGTGCCCAGTATGCGATGCGCATCTGGCTCGACAGCAACGCGATGAATAACTACCAGCTGACTCCGCTGGATATTATCAACCAGCTGAAAACGCAGAATGACCAGATAGCGGCAGGCCAGTTGGGAGGGACGCCATCCATCCCAGGACAGCAACTGAATGCCTCGATCATCGCACAAACCCGTCTGAAATCACCGGAAGAGTTTGGCCGCGTGACGCTCAAGGTGAATCAGGACGGCTCGATGGTTCATCTGAAGGATGTGGCTCGCATTGAGCTGGGTGGCGAAAACTACAATATGGTCACTAAAATCAACGGGCAGGCGGCAACTGGTCTGGGGATTAAGCTGGCAACCGGGGCAAATGCACTGGATACGGCAGCAGCCATTAAGAGCAAGCTGGCACAACTGCAACAGTTCTTCCCGCAAGGACTGAAGGTCGTCTACCCGTATGACACCACCCCTTTTGTGAAAATCTCCATCCACGAAGTGGTGAAGACGCTGTTTGAAGCGATCATTCTCGTCTTCCTGGTCATGTACCTGTTCCTGCAAAACCTGCGGGCGACGCTTATCCCGACAATCGCGGTGCCGGTCGTCCTGCTGGGCACTTTTGCGGTGCTGGCAGCATTCGGCTTCTCCATCAATACCCTCACAATGTTCGGGATGGTGCTGGCGATAGGTCTGCTGGTTGATGACGCTATCGTGGTTGTCGAGAACGTTGAACGTGTCATGGTTGAAGACAAACTGCCGCCAAAAGAGGCAACGCAGAAATCAATGAGGCAGATCCAGGGTGCACTGGTGGGTATAGCCATGGTGCTCTCAGCGGTCTTTATTCCGATGGCCTTTTTTGGCGGTTCGACGGGGGCGATCTATCGCCAGTTCTCACTGACTATCGTCTCGGCGATGGCGCTGTCCGTGCTGGTCGCGCTGATCCTGACGCCAGCGCTGTGTGCGACATTGCTTAAGCCAGTTTCCAGCGACCACCATGAGAAAAAAGGTGGCTTCTTTGGCTGGTTTAATGCGCGCTTTGATAAGAGCGTGGAGCACTACAGCAACAGCGTGAGCGGTATTTTGCGTAAGACCGGTCGCTATCTGGTGGTGTACGTCATTATTGTCGGTGGGATGGCGGTGCTCTTCCTGCGTTTACCCACCTCCTTCCTGCCAGAGGAGGATCAGGGGGTGTTTATGACGATGGTTCAACTCCCGGCAGGTGCGACCCAGACGCGGACTCAGCAGGTCCTCGATCAGGTTCAGGACTACTATCTGAATGACGAGAAGGCAAATGTTGAGTCCGTCTTTACCGTTAACGGCTTTAGCTTCAGCGGCCAGGGCCAGAACTCCGGTATCGCGTTCGTCAGCCTGAAGCCCTGGGAGGAGCGTCCGGGGGAGAAAAATGGCGTCGAGGCTATTGTCGGTCGCGCGACCAAAGCCTTCAGTCAGATTAAAGATGGCCTTGTGTTCCCGTTTAACCTGCCTGCGATCATTGAGCTGGGTACCGCTACGGGCTTCGACTTTGAGTTGATTGATCAGGCTAACCTGGGACACACCCAACTAACCCAGGCACGCAATCAACTACTCGGCATGGTGAAAGAGCATCCTGACCTGCTGGTTCGTGTGCGCCCTAACGGTCTGGAAGATACCCCCCAGTTCAAACTGGATGTTGACCAGGAGAAAGCACAGGCGTTAGGTGTCAGCCTTTCTGACGTTAACCAGACGATCTCGACTGCGCTGGGTGGCACCTATGTGAACGACTTTATCGATCATGGTCGCGTGAAAAAGGTTTACGTGCAGGCCGATGCCCGATTCCGTATGCTGCCAGGGGACATTAACAGCCTCTACGTGCGCAGCGCGAATGGAGAAATGGTCCCATTCTCAGCTTTTAGCAACGCTCACTGGGTTTATGGTTCGCCCCGTCTGGAGCGCTATAACGGGATGCCCTCCATGGAGATCCTCGGTGAGTCTGCACCGGGTAAAAGTACCGGTGAAGCGATGGCTATGTTGGAGAGTCTTGCCGCAAAACTGCCCTCCGGCATCGGCTATGACTGGACTGGCATGTCATACCAGGAGCGGCTTTCCGGTAACCAGGCGCCTGCACTGTATGCTATTTCATTGATAGTGGTGTTCCTGTGTCTGGCTGCCCTGTACGAAAGCTGGTCCATTCCCTTCTCCGTCATGCTGGTAGTGCCACTGGGTGTCATTGGGGCTCTGCTCGCAGCGTCATTGCGTGGGCTAAACAATGACGTCTATTTCCAGGTCGGTCTGCTGACAACGATTGGTTTATCGGCGAAAAACGCCATCCTGATCGTCGAATTTGCTAAAGACCTGATGGATAAAGAAGGTAAAGGCCTCATTGAAGCCACACTGGAAGCCTCAAGAATGCGCCTTCGACCGATCCTGATGACGTCCCTTGCCTTTATTCTGGGTGTCATGCCACTGGTGATCAGCACCGGGGCCGGGAGCGGCGCGCAAAACGCCGTCGGCACAGGCGTCATGGGTGGGATGCTTTCCGCCACTCTTCTGGCGATTTTCTTCGTGCCGGTCTTCTTTGTGGTTGTCCGGCGACGGTTTACTCGCCATAAGGATTAATTTCTCCCTGAAAGGCACCTCTGGTGCCTTTTTTATTTTTTAATGTAAACAAGGAATTAGACATTACAAAATAATAACCTTAAAAAACGCTTATTTGCATTAAGTAAGAACAGCTTCTTGCGACTTCACAATTCCTCCATTAATTCCTCCTTCAAACGACTTTTCTCCACGATTTTTACAAACTACATAATTTGAGATTATTCCTCGTGTAACGAGGACTTACCCTGGTGGTAAAATAATCTCCAGTTCGTTAATAGCCCTCCTGGCTTTATAGCGAATGAGAAATAATACTGAGGTAACATCATGAAAAGATTCATTTCCGTTGCACTACTCGCTGCGCTGCTTGCTGGTTGCGCGCACGATTCTCCATGTGTGCCGGTTTACGACGACCAGGGCCGACTGGTTCATACCAATACCTGTATGAAAGGCACCACCCAGGATAACTGGGAGACTGCAGGCGCTATTGCCGGTGGTGCTGCCGCAGTCGCGGGCTTGACGCTGGGTATCGTTGCCCTGACTAAGTAACATCTGTTCAGAAAGCGCGGCTTTGGCCGCGCTTTTGCTTTTAATTAGTGCAATATTTTCAAATAAGTAAAAAAATAGCCCCGTCTTTATCCGCATGATTAATTCAAGCCTGAAGGCAATCACATCTTTTTAGTGAATCCATTTAAATTGCACACTCTATCGTGATGATTTTCACATAGTAATAGCATTTAATACCCTGCCAATATTCACACCTGAAACTATCCGTTCTTCCCATCCAAATGGCATTGAAACTTTTGCTCCGATTTGTGGCACAGGTTGTAATTTCGCACTGTTTCGGGGCGCTCGTTTTATTTAAGCCTGTCTACACTCTGCATTATGCGTTCACTTATCACTTATTTTGTTGGACGCAAAACCTGGCATTACGTTTGCTTTATAAACGTTGGCCAAAGCCACAGACAGGTAAAGCGTTTAAAACGCCTCTATAACGATAAATTTCGCCACACAGGATGCATTATGAAAAAGACGATGATAGCCAGCCTGGCCGCTGCAGGCATGTTGTTTGCTGTAGCCGGTCAAGCCCATGCGGGAACGACACTGGATGCCGTTAAAAAGAAAGGTTTTGTTCAATGTGGTATCAGTGACGGTTTGCCTGGCTTCTCTTATGCCGATGCTAATGGCAAATTTACCGGGATTGATGTGGATGTCTGCCGTGGCGTCGCCGCTGCCGTTTTTGGCGATGACAGCAAAGTAAAATATACCCCGCTGACAGCGAAAGAACGCTTTACGGCACTGCAGTCCGGCGAAGTTGACATGCTCTCCCGTAATACGACCTGGACCTCTTCCCGTGATGCAGGTATGGGGATGTCATTTACTGGCGTCACCTATTATGACGGTATCGGCTTCCTCACTCACAATAAAGCCGGCCTGAAGAGTGCCAAAGAACTGGATGGGGCGACTGTTTGTATTCAGGCGGGTACCGATACCGAGCTGAACGTCGCGGATTATTTCAAAGCCAATAACATGAAATACACCCCTGTCACATTCGACCGCTCGGATGAATCGGCCAAAGCGCTGGAATCTGGTCGTTGTGACACACTGGCCTCTGACCAGTCACAGCTGTATGCGTTACGTATTAAGCTGAGCAACCCAGCGGAGTGGATTGTCCTGCCGGAAGTGATCTCGAAAGAACCTCTTGGACCGGTTGTCCGACGTGGCGATGAAGACTGGTTCTCCATCGTTCGCTGGACGCTGTTTGCCATGCTGAACGCGGAAGAAATGGGCATCAACTCGAAAAACGTCGATGAGAAAGCCGCTAACCCGTCCACCCCGGATATGGCTCACCTGCTGGGTAAAGAGGGCGATTTCGGCAAGGATCTGAAGCTGGATAACAAGTGGGCTTACAACATCATCAAAAAGGTGGGCAACTACTCTGAGATCTTTGAGCGCAACGTGGGATCGGAAAGCCCTCTGAAGATCAAACGCGGCCAGAACAACCTCTGGAACAACGGCGGTATTCAGTACGCTCCACCAGTACGTTAAGTCATTGCTGTAACGGGCACTGCGAAAGTGGTGCCCACTCCAGAGTCATGGTTACTGAGGTTTCTTTATGTCCCATCGCCGCTCAGCCGTAAAAGGATCGCTATCCTTTTCTCATCCCGCGGTCCGCGCCTGGTTATTCCAGATTATTGCTATTGTTGCGGTTGTTCTCATCGCCGTATATCTCATCCATAACACCATCACCAACCTGAATAATCGCGGTATTACCTCCGGTTTTGCGTTTTTAGATCGCAGCGCAGGGTTTGGTATTGTTCAGCATCTTATTGATTACCAGGAAGGTGACACGTACGGACGCGTGTTCGTGGTCGGTTTACTGAATACGCTGCTGGTATCGGCGCTTTGTATCGTCTTTGCTTCAATACTGGGTTTCTTTATTGGCCTGGCGCGTCTTTCTGAAAACTGGCTTCTGCGAAAACTTTCGACTGTTTATATCGAGACGTTCCGCAATATCCCCCCACTCCTGCAGATCTTCTTCTGGTATTTCGCCGTACTGCGTAACCTTCCCGGTCCACGCCAGGCCGTCGACGCGTTTGATCTGTTTTTCCTGAGTAACCGAGGGTTGTCCATTCCTTCTCCTCTACCAGGTGAAGGGCTGTATGCTTTCATTTTCGCGATAGTGTTAGCGCTTGCTCTCTCTGTTGGAGTATTCCGCTTTAACCGCAAGCATCAGATAAAAACTGGTCAGCTTCGTAAAACCTGGCCAACGGCTGCAGTCTTGATCATCGGCCTGCCGCTTTTGACACACTGGCTCTTTGGTGCCGCACTACACTGGGATATTCCGCATCTGCGTGGCTTTAACTTCCAGGGCGGGATGGTATTGATCCCTGAACTGGCATCCCTGACGCTGGCACTTTCGATTTATACGTCCGCCTTTATTGCTGAGATTATCCGTTCAGGGATCCAGGCCGTACCACATGGACAACACGAGGCAGCACGATCTCTGGGGTTGCCCCATACCGTGACGCTTCGCCAGGTCATCATTCCTCAGGCATTAAGGGTCATCATTCCGCCCCTGACCAGCCAGTATCTCAATATTGTCAAAAACTCATCGCTGGCCGCTGCCATTGGTTACCCCGATATGGTGTCACTGTTCGCCGGAACCGTGCTTAACCAGACCGGGCAAGCCATTGAAACCATCGCCATCACCATGTCTGTCTATCTGATCATCAGCCTGGTGATTTCATTGCTGATGAACCTCTATAACCGTCGTATAGCACTGGTCGAGCGCTAAGGAACTATGATGACAAAAGCGATACTGTCGCACTCCTCGCGCCCAGCCCACTCGACAGGTGGACGTTTCATTCTCTGGGCGCGTAAGAATCTGTTCTCCAGTTGGAGCAACAGCCTGCTGACGATTGTCTGCCTGTGGCTCATGTGGGAATTGATTCCTCCCCTGCTGAACTGGGCGTTTTTACAGGCCAACTGGGTCGGTTCAACCCGTGCAGACTGCACAAAATCCGGTGCCTGCTGGGTGTTCATTCATGAGCGTTTCGGGCAATTCATGTATGGATTGTATCCGCACGAACAACGCTGGCGGATTAATCTGGCGCTGGTTATTGGCCTGATCTCAATCGCTATCATGTTCTGGAAAAAGCTGCCTCATCGTGGACGCTATATTGCCGTCTGGGCAGTGGTCTATCCGATTATTGTCTGGGTGCTGTTGTATGGCGGTTTCCTGGGGCTGGAACGCGTTGAAACCCGCCAGTGGGGCGGTCTAACGTTAACGCTGATTATCGCTTCAGTGGGGATAGCCGGTGCTCTGCCGTGGGGGATTTTACTTGCCCTGGGACGGCGTTCAAAAATGCCAGTCGTGCGTGTCCTTTCCGTTATTTTCATTGAGTTCTGGCGCGGTGTACCGCTTATCACCGTTCTGTTTATGTCGTCGGTCATGCTGCCGCTGTTTATGGCAGAAGGTACAACGATCGACAAACTAATCCGCGCCCTGGTCGGGGTGATTCTCTTCCAGTCCGCCTATGTCGCTGAAGTTGTACGTGGTGGTCTTCAAGCATTGCCTAAAGGTCAGTATGAAGCAGCAGAATCACTGGCACTCGGCTACTGGAAAACGCAGGGGCTGGTCATTCTTCCCCAGGCACTCAAGCTGGTTATCCCGGGTCTGGTCAACACGATCATTGCCCTCTTCAAGGATACCAGCCTTGTGATCATCATCGGATTGTTCGATCTCTTTAGCAGTGTGCAACAGGCGACCGTTGACCCCGTCTGGCTGGGTATGTCCACCGAAGGATATGTCTTTGCTGCCCTAATCTACTGGATCTTTTGTTTTAGCATGTCGCGCTATAGCCAGCATCTGGAAAAGCGCTTTAACACCGGGCGTACACCGCACTGAGGAAATTATGAGCCAAATTACTATGACACCCGCTGACGCGATGATTACGCTGGAAGACGTTAATAAATGGTATGGACAGTTTCATGTCCTGAAAGACATCAACCTGAAGGTTAAACAGGGCGAACGAATTGTACTTTGTGGGCCTTCAGGTTCAGGTAAATCCACGACAATTCGCTGTATTAACCATCTGGAAGAACATCAACAGGGGCGTATTGTTGTTGATGGTATTGAGCTGAATGAAGATATCCGCAATATCGAACGTGTTCGTCAGGAAGTAGGAATGGTGTTTCAGCACTTTAATTTGTTCCCACATCTGACCGTTCTGCAAAACTGTACGCTTGCGCCAATTTGGGTACGAAAGATGCCGAAAAAGGAAGCAGAGGCGCTGGCAATGCACTATCTGGAACGCGTCCGCATTGCAGAACATGCCAATAAATTTCCAGGCCAGATATCGGGTGGCCAACAGCAGCGTGTGGCTATCGCCCGCTCGCTGTGTATGAAACCTAAAATCATGCTGTTTGATGAGCCTACCTCAGCGCTGGATCCTGAAATGGTGAAGGAAGTACTGGATACTATGATTGGGTTGGCACAATCCGGGATGACCATGTTGTGCGTGACACATGAAATGGGATTTGCCAGAACCGTAGCAGACCGGGTGATCTTCATGGATCGTGGCGAGATTGTCGAGCAGGCACCGCCAGATGAGTTCTTTGCTCATCCGAAGTCAGAACGCACACGGACCTTCTTGTCGCAGGTGATTCATTAGTCGTTTTCTCTGCCGGGTGGGGGTTTCGCCTTGCCCGGCCTACAGTTTTTTCGGCGTAAAACGCAAAAAGGCCATCCTTTCGGATGGCCTTTTCACTTATTTGATGTCTGGCAGTTCCCTACTCTCACATGGGGAGACCCCACACTACCATCGGCGCTACGGCGTTTCACTTCTGAGTTCGGCA